>VGBI01000010.1 GCA_016870595.1 Actinomycetota bacterium | reverse complement strand
CGCTCGCGATCCTCGGTGCGACGGTCGTGCTCTTCGTCACCGGGGTCATCGATCAGGCGCAGGCGTTCGCCGGGTTCGCCAACGACGCCCCCATCACCGTCGCCGGGCTCTACGTGCTCGCCGGGGCCACCGAGACCACGGGCGCACTGCAGGGGATCACCGACCGGGTGCTCGGGGGCCGGCGTCGGGGCCCGGACGGGATCCGGGGTGAGGACCCGACCCGGGGTCATCGGCGCGACCTCGCCCGGGTCGTGGTCCCGGGAACCGCGGCATCGGCCTTCATCGCCAACACCCCCCTCGTGAGCATGGTCGCGCCCCGCATCGTGTCGTGGGCTCGCCGCACCGGTCGCAGCCCGTCACGGTTCCTGATGCCGTTCAGCTACGCCGCGGTGTTCGGTGGGGTGATCACGGTGATCGGCACCTCCACCAACGTCACCGTGTCGGGTCTGCTCACCGCATCGGGGCGGGCCCCGCTCGGGGTCTTCGAGATCACCCCGGTGGGGCTGCCCCTCGCACTGGTCGGCGCCGTGCTGCTGATCGCGCTGACCCCGTTGCTCCTACCCCGGCGGGACTCGGCGGTCGAGGCCGACGCCGCCACCGTGCGCGAGTACACGATCGACATGACCGTCCCGGCCGGCAGCCCCCTCGTCGGCCGGTCCGTCGCCGAGGCCGGTCTCCGGAACCTGACCGGGGTGTTCCTGGTCGAGATCGAGCGGGCGGACGCCCGCATCGCGCCGGTCCGTCCCGAGGAGCCCCTCCACGCCGGGGACCGCCTCACCTTCGCCGGCAACGTCGAGCGCGTCCTCGACCTGCAGCGCCTCCCCGGCCTCGTTCCCGGCGAGCACCACCACGTGCTCCAGGCCACCGACGCCCGGGCGCCGCAGATCTTCGAGGTGGTCGTCGGCGACGACTCGCCCCTGGTCGGCGCCACGCTCAAGGACGCCGACTTCCGGGCCCGCTACGGCGCCGCCGTGCTCGCGGTCCACCGGTCGGGCGAACGGCTGACCGGCAAGCTCGGCGACGTGCGGCTCCGGGCCGGCGACCTCCTCCTCGTGCTCGCCGACCCCGACTTCGGTCGGCGGTGGCGCGACCGGCACGACTTCCTCCTGGTCTCGACGGTCGAGGGCGGCACGCCGTTGCGACGCAACCGGGCCCGAGCGGTGGAGTTCATCACCCTGGCGCTGGTGGTCGCCGCCGGCACCGGGCTGCTCGACCTGCTCCAGGCGTCGCTCCTCGCGGCCCTCGCCGTGCTCGTCATCGGAGCCATCACCCCGGCCGAGGCACGACGGGCGATCAACTTCGAGATCATCCTCATGATCGCGGCGAGCTTCGGGCTCGGCGCCGCGATCCAGTCGAGCGGCCTGGCCGCCGAGGTCGGGGGCCTGCTCGTCGACGGCCTCGACGTGCTCGGACCGGTCGGGGTGCTCGCGGGAGTGCTGCTCGCCACCATGGTGCTCACCGAGCTGCTGTCGAACAACGCGGCCGCGGTGCTCATGTTCCCCGTTGCGCTCGCGGCGGCTGACGCCGCCGCCCTCGACTTCCGCCCCTTCGCCATCGCGATCCTGATCGGGGCGTCGTGCTCGTTCCTGTCGCCCATCGGCTACCAGACGAACCTGCTCGTGTTCGGCATGGGCAACTACCGCTTCCGCGACTTCACCCGGCTCGGCGCCCCACTCACCCTGGCGACGGTGGTGGTGAGCTTGATCGTGATCCCGATCGTCTTCCCACTCTGAGGCGGGCCTACTCGTCGGCGAGCTCGCGGATGCGGGCGATCTTGTCGGCGGACCGGTTGGCGTCGACCCCACGGAGCTCGATCAGCTGCTCACGCTCGGCCGCCGCGATCGCCTCGGCGTCGGCGTCGGCGGCGGCGAGGCGGGCGTCGATGCCCTCGGCGACGATGGCCTCGGCCTCGGCGATCAGGGCCTCGACCATCTCGGCCTCGGGCACGACCCGGACCACCTGACCCTTCACGAAGAGGTGTCCCTTGCCCCGTCCGGCCGCAATGCCGAGGTCGGCGTCGCGGGCCTCGCCGGGACCGTTGACCACGCAGCCCATCACCGCGACCTGCAGGGGGATGTTGCGGGCCTCGAGCGCGGCCTGGGCCGCCGTGGCCACCGCGATGACGTCGACCTCGGCCCGGCCGCAGCTCGGGCAGGCGATGAGGTCCACGCTGCGACGCTCGCGCAGGCCGAGCGCCTCGACCAGGACGCGCCCGGCCCGGGCCTCCTCGACCGGATCGGCGGTGAGCGAGAACCGGATGGTGTCGCCGATCCCCGCGGCGAGGAGGGTGCCGATCCCGGCCGCCGACTTCACCAGGCCGGCGGGCGGCGGTCCCGCCTCCGTCACCCCGAGGTGCAGCGGGTGGTCGACGGTGTCGGCCAGCAGCCGGTAGGCGTCGATCATCAACCCCACGTTGGAGGCCTTCACCGAGATCTTCACGTCGTCGAAGTCGACCTCGCGGAAGTGGTCGAGCTCACGGACCGCGGACGCCACCAGCGCTTCGGGCGTCGCCCCGCCGTACTGCGCGGCGATGTCGGGATCGAGGCTGCCGGCGTTGACCCCGATGCGGATCGGCAGGCCGCGGTCGCGCGCCTCGGACGCCACCAGCTTGATGTGCGCGGGCTTGCGGATGTTGCCCGGGTTGAGCCGCAGCGCGTGCACGCCGGCCTCCATCGCCGCCAGCGCGAGCTTGTACTGGAAGTGGATGTCGGCGACGATCGGGATGGGCTTGCTGGCCACGATGTGGGCGAGGCCCTCGGCCGCCTCCTCCTCGTTGCAGGTGCAGCGCACGATGTCGCAGCCGGCCCCGGCGAGGGCGTAGATCTGGGCGAGTGTGCCCTCGACGTCGGCGGTCTTGGTCGTGGTCATCGACTGCACCGTCACCGGGGCGTCGCCGCCGACGGGCACGGTGCCGACCATCACCTGACGGGTCCTGCGGCGCTCGATCACGGTGCCGATGCTACGCGGCGGGCCCCGTCGGCGCGACCGGACGGGCCCGTCGGACGACGCCTCAGCGGGCGAGATCGCGGAGGTCGAGGATCATCGCCGAGACGCCGAGCATGAGGAACAGCGCCAGGACCACCGCAGTGACGGGCATGAGCCGGCGGAAGTCGACCCGCACGGTCCGGCCCTGGACCCGTGACGCCACCGCCTCGTACCCGACGATCACCGCGTGCCCGCCGTCGAAGGGCAGCAGCGGGATGAGGTTGAACAGGGCGAGCACGAGGCTCACCGCCCCGAGCAGGTAGAAGAGCCCCCAGATGTCGCCCTCCACGATCGTCGAGCCCTCGTCGACGATCCCGATGAGCGAGCGGGGCCGCTCCTGGTCGGCCACCGACCCGGGCGCGGGCGCCTGGCTCGTGAAGTTGCGCGAGTACTGCTCGACCCCCGCAGGCGAGAAGATCCGGGCGATGCCCTGGCCGGTGGCGACCGTCACCTCGCCGAGGGTGCGGAACCCCTCCGGGATCGCCGCGAGGGGCGAGACGTCACGCACGGCGGTGGCCGGGGAGACGCCGAGGAAGCCCTGACCGTCGCGCTCGTCCGGGGTGGCCCGCAACGCGATCCGCTCGCCGCCCCGGCGGACCACGAACGTCGTCGCCTCGCCACCCCGGGTCTCGATCGCCGCCTTGAGCTCGTCCCAGGAGCCGACGGGGCGGCCGTCGACCGCGACGAACTCGTCGCCGGCGCGGACCCCGGCCTGCGCGGCGGCGCTGTCGGACACCACCTGGCGCACGGTCGTGCTCGGCCCCTCGACCAGGGCGCCCCGCCCGGCGATGGCCACGGTGAACAGCACCCAGGCCAGCAGGATGTTGACCGTGACCCCGGCGAGCACCACGACCAGGCGCCGACCGTTGGTGGCCCGCCGGTAGGTGCGGGCCTCGTCGGCCTCGGGCACCTCCTCCAGGTTGCTCATCCCGATGATGCGCACGTAGCCGCCGGCCGGGATGGCCTTGATCCCGTACTCGGTCTCGCCCCGCCGGAACGACCACAGCCGCGGCCCGAAGCCGAGGAAGTACTCGGTCGCCTTCATCCCCGTGCGCCGCGCCGCGATCAGGTGGCCGGCCTCGTGGAGCATGACCATGGCGATGAGGCCGACGATGATCGCGGCCACCCACGGTGCGGCGACGAAGCACAGCACCAGCCCGGCGAGGATCACGCCCAGGACGACCGTGTTGCCCCGGCGGGTCTCGCTCAGCTGGACGTGGTCGAGCGGGTCCTTCATGCGGCCTCGGCGATCCGGTCGACGACGGACCGGGCGTGCGCCCGGGCCTCCCGATCGACGGTGAGAACGTCGTCGATCGTATGGACGTTCCCGATCCCGTCGGCGATCACCTCGGCGACGACGTCGGCGATGGCCAGCCAGGGGATGCGGCGGTCGAGGAACGCGGCCACCGCCACCTCGTTGGCCGCGCTCAGGGCCGCCGGGGCCCCGCCCCCGGCCCGGCCCGCGGTGAAGGCGAGGCCGAGGCCCGGGAAGGCGTCGAGGTCGGGCGGCTCGAAGGTGAGCGACCCGAGGGTGGTCCAGTCGATGGCCCCGTACGCCTCGGGCAGCCGGGCCGGCGCGCCCAGGGCGAGCCCGATGGGCAGGCGCATGTCGGGCATCGACAGCTGGGCGACGGTGGCGCCGTCGACGAACTCGACCATCGAGTGCACGACCGACTGCGGGTGGACCACCACCTCGATTCGGTCGTAGTCGACGCCGAAGAGCTCGTGGGCCTCGATCACCTCGAGCCCCTTGTTCACAAGGGTGGACGAGTCGATGGTGATCTTGGCGCCCATGGTCCAGGTCGGGTGGGCGAGGGCGTCCTCGACCCGCACGGTGGCGAGCTCGGCCCGGGTCCGGCCCCGGAACGGCCCGCCGCTGGCGGTGAGCAGGACCCGGTGCACCTCGGCCGCGGTCCCGGCCCGGAGGCACTGGTACACGGCGCTGTGCTCGGAGTCCACCGGCACGATCTCGCCACCCCCCCGGCGGCGCACCGCGTTGACCACCGGGCCGCCGGCGATGAGGCTCTCCTTGTTGGCCAGGGCCAGGCGCTTGCCCTGCTCGAGCGCGGTGACGGTCACCGGCAGGCCGGCGAAGCCGACCACGGCGTTGAGCACGACGTCGGCCTCGGGGTGCGCGGCCAGCTCGGCGAGCACGGCGGGGTCGTCGGCGGCGAGGCGGGCCCAGCGCGGGTCGACCCCGAACTCCTCGGCCTGGGCTGCGAGCAGCCCGGCGTTGCGCCCTGCGGCCAGGGCCACCACCCGGTAGTCGCCGGGATGGCGGCGGACCACGTCGAGCGCCTGGGTCCCGATGGACCCGGTCGATCCGAGGATCGCGACGCCGGTCACGGGATGCCGCTCAGGAGACGATGTGGACGGCGACGTAGTACGCGGCCGGGAGCACGAAGAGGAGGGCGTCGAAGCGGTCGGCGATGCCGCCGTGGCCCGGGAGCATCGTGCCGAGGTCCTTGACCCCGAGGTCACGCTTGATCATCGACTCGACGAGGTCGCCCAGTGGCGCCATCACCGCGATGACGAGGCCGAGCAGGATGCCGTCGAGCACGCTCCCCTGGTCCCAGCCCGACACCGTGTTGGAGACGAGGATGCTCACGACGAACGCGGCGGCCATGCCCCCGAGCAGGCCCTCGACCGTCTTGTTCGGGGAGATGCGCGGCATCAGGGGCGTACGACCCATGTTCGAGCCGACGAACCATCCCACGACGTCGTACGCGACGACCGCGAGCACGATGCCGAGGATGTAGCCCACGCCGTCGTCGGCCGCGAGGAAGAGGCCGGCGAAGGCCCCGAAGCCACCCACGTAGACGAAGACCATGATGGTCAGGGCGACGTTGAGCAACGGGCGGGCCCGAATGACCTCGAACAGGTACCAGAGCAGCGAGAACGCGACGACGAGGAACAGCATCATCGGGAACGCGTCCTTGCCCTGGTCGTAGGCGATCGGCACGATCGCCACGCACCCGAGCAGACCGACCAACGTGGCCGGGTGGTATCCGGCGCGACGCAGCGCCTCGTAGAACTCGGCGGCGGCGAGGCCGACGATCACCGTGGTCAGGATCAGGGTCGGGACGGTGCCGAGCGCGAAGCACCCGACCGCGACCGCCGCGGCCACCAGACCGGTGACCACCCGCTGCTGCGTCGGTGCCGACGGGCCGCCCCCCTCGGGGATCCCGGGCCGCGGAGCCGGCTCGGGGGCCCGGGGCGGACCCTCGAGCGCTCCGGGCCCGGGCAGCCCGCCGGGGGCGGGAAGCGACTCGGCCACCTCGGGCGCAGGTGCGCCCCGACCCCGGCTCCGGCCCTTGGCCGCCGAGGCCTCGCGCTGCTCACGCCGGGCCCGGCGGCTCGTGGGGGCGGCCACGTCGTCGACCGAGCCCTCGTCGAGGGCACCGACCATGGTGGAGTCGTCGTGGCGGAGGTCGTCGGCACCGAAGTCGGCCGCGGCCCAGTCACCCGCGTCGGTCCGGAACCGGGGTGCGGTCACCGCCGACCAGGAGTCGAGGTCGTCGGACGTGTCGTCGTCGAGGATGCGGGGGACCTCGCCGGTGGGCGGCTCGGTCCAGTGCGGCAGGGTGGTGGAACCGCTCGGGTCGGCCGCCGGCGCACCGGGGTCCCACTCGTCGGATGCCGACCAGCCACCGGCCTCGGAGGACCGACCCCCGGTGGCGGTCGCCCAGTCGTCGGACGCCGACGGCCATCCGGCCGTCTCGTCGTCGCCGGCGGCGAAGCTCGGAGGCGCAGCGGCGTCGGATCCGGGGATCCGAACGCCGTCGCCCTCCGGCGCCGGCAGGCGCCGGGGCTCGTGGTCGTACTCTTCGTCGCGCCAGTCGGACACGGTCCCTCCTCGTCGTGGCGCCCAAGGCTAGGGCCTGGGCCGGGGACCGCCCGGGACGCCCCTTGCGGAATGCCCGCTTTGTCGGAAACGCAGGGGGTCTCGGGCCCCGAGGTCAGACCTCGAGCAGCTCCTGCTCCTTGTGCTGGAGCAGCTCGTCGATCTCGGCCACCACCTTCTGGGTCTGGCCCTCGAGCTCCTTCTCGGCCCGGTCGAGCTCGTCGCGGGAGAGGTCGCCGTCCTTCTCGAGCGCCTCGAGGTCGTGACGGGCCTGCCGGCGGACGTTGCGCACGGCGACCTTGGCGTCCTCGGCCCGCTGCTTGACCACCTTGACCAGCTCCTTGCGCCGGTCCTCGGTGAGGGCGGGGAAGACCAGGCGGATGATCTGGCCGTCGTTGTTGGGGGTTATCCCGAGGTCGCTCGACTGGATCGCCTTCTCGATCGCCTTGATCGTGCCCTTGTCGTAGGGGTTGATCACGAGCACGCGGGGTTCCGGCACGCTGAACCCGGCGATCTGCTGGAGCGTCATCTCGCTGCCGTAGGCGTCGACGCGCAGCTTGTCGACGAGGCCGGCCGAGGCGCGACCGGTGCGCACCCCGGCGAACTCCTCCTTGAGGTGCGTGATCGCCTTGGCCATCTTGTCGCGGCAGTCGGCCACGACCATGTCCTTCATCTCCTGGCCCTGATCGCTCACGTTGCGCTCCCGACGCTCAGGTGGTGTGCACCACCGTCCCGATCGGCTCGCCCACGAGCGCCCGGCCGATGTTGCCCACAGCGGTGACGTCGAAGACGATGATCGGGAGCAGGTTGTCCATGCAGAAGGTGATCGCGGTGGAGTCCATCACCGCGAGCCGACGGTTCAGCACCTCGAAGTGGGTCACCTCGGTGAGCTTCACCGCCGACGGGTCGAGCCGCGGGTCGGCCGAGTAGACGCCGTCGATGCCGGAGTGGGTGCCCTTGAGGACTGCCTCGGCCCCGATCTCCGCTGCCCGCAGCGCCGCCGTGGTGTCGGTGGTGAAGTAGGGGTTGCCGGTGCCCGCCGCGAAGACCACCACCCGTCCCTTCTCCAGGTGGCGGATCGCCCGCAGCGGGATGAACGGCTCGGCGACCTGGGCCATGGCGATCGCAGTCTGCACCCGGGTGGGCTGGCCGCACTTCTCGAGCGCGTCCTGGAGGGCCAGGGCGTTGATGACGGTCGCGAGCATGCCCATGTAGTCGGCCCGGGCCCGGTCCATGCCGCGGTGGGCGCCGCTGGCCCCGCGCCAGATGTTGCCGCCGCCGACCACCACGGCGATCTCGACCCCGAGGTCGCGCTGGGCCGCCGCGACCTCCTCGGCGATCCGCTGCACCACCGCTGCGTCGATGCCGAACCCCGACTCGGCGTCGGCGAACGCCTCGCCCGAGAGTTTCAGGACGACGCGGCGGTAGCGGCTCGCGCTCATTCGCCGATCTTGACCCGCACGAACCGTCGGACCGTGGCGTCGGCCCCCAGCGTTGCGAGGAGCTGGGCGATCGTCTGCTTGGGCTCCTTCACGAAGCCCTGCTCGAGCAGCACGGTGTCCTTGTAGAAGCCGTTCAGCCGTCCCTCGACGATCTTCGGGACGGCCGCCTCGGGCTTGCCCTCATTGCGGGTGAGCTCCTCGAACACCGCGGTCTCCCGCTCGATCACCTCGCTGGGCACGTCGGCACGGTCGACGAACATCGGGGCGGCCGAGGCGATGTGCAGCGCGACGTCGTGGGCGATCTCGCGGGCGGCCGGCGCCGCCGGGTCGACCCCGGCGAGCTCCACCAGGACGCCCATGACCCCGCGCTCGTTCTGCACGTGGACGTAGCCGTCGAGCAGGCCGTCGGTCGTCTCGAACAGGACCACCCGGCCGAGGGCCACGTTCTCGCCGAGCTTGGCGGCCAGCTGGGTCACGTGCTCCCCGACCGTGGCGCCCTGGTAGGCGAGGTCGGCGAGCTCGTCACGACCGGCCTCGACCGCCAGGACGGCGAGGTCGGCGACGATCGCCTTGAAGTCAGTGCTCTTGGCCACGAAGTCGGTCTCGGCGGTGAGCTCGACCAGCGCGCCCACGCCACCCTCGACCCGGACGTCGATGGCGCCCTGCTCGGCCGCCCGGCCGGCCCGCTTCGACGCGCCGGCGAGGCCCTTGGCCCGCAGCCAGTCCTTGGCCGCCTCGAGGTCGCCGCCCGACTCCTCGAGCGCCTTCTTGCAGTCCATCATCCCGGCCCCGGTCGCCTTGCGCAGCGCCGCGACGTCGGCCGCCTTGATCTCCGCCATCGCCGCTCAGCCCTCCGTCGCCGGGGTGGTGTCGGCGGTCGCCGGTGCGTCGCCGGCGTCGGTCGCCTCGGTGGCGTCGGCCGGCGTCGCCTCCTTCGTCGCGGCGAGCCGGGCCTCGCGCTCGCGCTGGGCCCGGGCGGCCTCGTCGCGGGCTCGGGCCTGCTCGGCCTCACGGGCCGCCTGCTCCTCGGGCGTGAGCACCTTGGGTGCCTTCGGCTCGGGAGCGTCGGCCACGGTGCCGGGCCGGACCCCGCGCGCCTTGGCGATCGCCTTGCCCTCCTCGACCGCGTCGGCGATGACCCGGCACATCAGGTTGGCCGAGCGGATGGCATCGTCGTTGCCCGGGATCACGAAGTCGATGACGTCGGGGTCGCAGTTGGTGTCGACCACGGCGACCACCGGGATGCCGAGTCGGTTCGCCTCGGTGACCGCGATGTGCTCCTTCTTCGTGTCGATCACGAAGATGATGTCGGGGAGCTTCTCGAGCCGCCGGATCCCACCGAGGTTACGCTCGAGCTTGTCGCGCTCGCGGCGCAGCTTGAGCCCTTCCTTCTTGATCATCTGGTCGGCCTCACCGGAGTTGATGCTCCGGTCAAAGTCGTGGAGCTTGCCGACCCGGGCGTGCACGGTCTGGAAGTTGGTGAGCATCCCGCCGAGCCAGCGGAAGTTCACGTAGGGCATCCCGCAGCGCTCGGCCTGGGTGCGCACCGGCTCCTGGGCCTGCTTCTTCGTCCCGACGAACAGGACGGTGCCCCCTTCGGCCGTGGTGCGCCGGACGAAGCGGTACGCCGCGTCGATGCGCTCCAGGCTCTGCTGGAGGTCGATGATGTAGATGCCGTTGCGCTCGCCGAAGATGAACCGGCGCATCTTCGGGTTCCACCGGCGGGTCTGGTGGCCGAAGTGGACCCCGGCCTCCAGCAGTTGCTTCATGGTGACGACGGCCACGCGCGTCAACTCCTCGTGATTCCTCGGTTGGACGTCCACCCGCCACGCCCGGGAGGCCTCCGCAGAGGGGCCGGGCGACCTTGGAGCGCGGGTGTGTGAATTCCCGGACCGGCGGCCCGGGTGACCGGTCACTCTACCGGGGGGCCGACCGGGCCTCCCTCCCGGCCCCTCAGGGAGCCGGGAGGGCCTCGACCCGGCTGGGCCGGCCCAGGCGCACGGCCACCAGGAGCCGCCCCGGAGTCCCGACCAGGTCGGCGGGGACCCCGCCGAGGGCCCGGACCGACCGGATCCGCCCGTCGGAGCGGTCGAGCACGGAGAGGTCGTCGGCGGCCGAGGCGAAGGCCACCGCCCCGGGGAGCAGGGCGAGGCGCCCCTGCACCAGCGGCCGTCCGGTCTCCTGGCGCCAGCGCACCCGCCCGGAGGCGGGGTCGAGGGCCACGACGGTGCCCATGCCGTCGAGGAGCCAGACGCCGTCGGGCCCGACGACGCCCTCGACCGCACCGTCCCACCAGCCCGGGAGCGGGGTCCGCCACCCCTCGGCGCCGGTCCGCAGGTCGAGGCCCACCGCCACCGCCCCGTGGACCCCGGGGCCCTCGACCAGGACCACGGTGTCGCCGTGGACGAGGGGCGTCCCGACGACCGGACCGACCGGCCGCTCCCAGCGCACGGCGCCGGTCGCCACGGCGAACGCCCGGACTGTCCCGCCCGTGCGCCCGGGCCAGGCCACGATCCCGGTGCCGCCGGCCCCGACCGGCGCGGCCATGACCGATCCGGGATGGTCGGCCGCCCAGCGCACCCGGCCGTCGGTGGCGTCGACGCCCACCACGGCGCCCGACTCCGAGGCGGCCACGGCCACGAGGGCGCCGGCGCCGTCGGGGAGCAGGGCGACCGGACCGGGCCCGGCGACGGGGACGGTCGCCACGGTCGCGCCGTCACGACGGTCGAGCAGGGTGAGCATCCGCTCACCGGTCGCCACCACCCGGTCCCCGGCGATCGCAGGGCGGTAGCGGCGCACCCCGGGCACCGCCGCCCGCCACCGGAGGCGCCCGTCGGGCACCCCGAGGAGGCGCACCTCGTCGAGCGCGGCCACCGCCACGGCGTCGCCGTCGACGGCGAGCCCCAACGGCTCACCGTTGACGGGGGACCACCAGGCGAGGTCGGCGGCCGGGCCCGGCGGGGCGGCCCGAGGGATCCGGGCGGGCCGGCGGTCGGGACCGGATCCGGACGACCCCCCGCCGCACGCCGTGACCGTGCCCGTCAGCACACCCGCGAGGACGACGACGAGCACCGCCCGCCACGCCGGGTGGGCCCGCCCGGTCCCGGGCCGACCCGGGGTCACGGCCGGACCCCCCGTGCCGCGAGGAAGCCGGTCAGGTGCTCCCCGAGATCCCCCTCGACCCGGCTCAGGACCACCGGGGTGACCGCCCCCCGGAGTCCCTCGAGCACCGACGTGCAGGGCGGCGGGCGTTGCTCGAGCGCGCTCCGCACGACCTGCAGGGCCCGGGGATCGCGGGGGATGGCCCCGTGGTCGGTGAGACCGTCGACCGCGACGACGACCTCGGTCGCACCGGGGATCCGGATGCGGTCGGCCGGGACCACGACGTCGTCGGTACCGCCGACGGTGGTGACCTCGACGTGCTCGGGGAGCGGCGACCGGCGCATCCGCTCGAGGAAGCGGGAGTCCTCGGCCAGCTGCGCGACCGATCGGGCGTCGGCGGGTGGGCCGGGCAGCACGGGGGCGATGCGGTCGAGGACCGGACCGGTGCGCCGATCCCGGCGCAGCGTCCGGGCCGTCGTCGCGAGCGGTGCGCCCCGGTGCGGCGAGGCCAGCGTGACGACCGTGCCGATCGGCGGGAAGGTCGGATCCGACGCGTCGTACTCGTGGCGCAGGAACTGCTCGACCACCACCCCACCCTGGGAGTGGGCGATGAGGTCGACCTCGCGGCCGGGCTCGGCGGCGTCGAGCGCGCGGAGCTGCGCGGCGAGGCGCCGGGCCGCGACCCGCAGGTCGTCGTGGGTGTCGTCGGCCACGTACGCGCCCCCGTCGGCGGCGTACGAGAACCAGTGGACCTCGTCGGCGTGGTACCCGAGGGCGCGGACGTCGAGCCCGAACGAACGGCGGCCCGGACCCTCGGCCCGGCTCTCGATCCCCGCGACCGCCATCACGAGGTGACCGCTGCCCCCGGTGCCGTCGGCGGGTGCTGCGGCGGGGTCGCACTCCCGCCGGGTCCAGTCGAGGAACCGCTCCCCCACCTCCACGAGGTCGCGCAGCACCCGGGCGACGGGCTGGTCGGCGAGGGCGGCGACCGCCGCGGCCGAGCCGCGGGCGAGCACGGCACGCGCGTCGGTGAGCACGGGCGCAAGCGACCGGGCGAGGGTGCGCCCGGCCCGGCCCGCGTCGGCGAGCAGCCCGAGTCCGGCGCGCAGCGCGTCGCCGGTGCGCGCGGAGGCCCAGTCGATCCCGGCGCACACCGCCCGGACGAGCGCGTCGATCGCCGGCACCCCCGCCCCGCACCCACCGGCGCCGGGTGGGGGCGGTCCGACCGGCAGCCCCTCGAGGAGCCCGGTCGCCCCGGCCGTCGGCACCGGACGGCCCCGCTCGTGGGGCGCACGGTCGAGCGGGATGAGCCGGACCCGGGCGGTGCCGTCGCCGAACAGCCGCAACGGGTCGACGTAGCGCTCGCCGAGCCGGACGCCGAAGTGCACCACGCCCACGTGATCACCGTCGGGATCGGGCCCACCGGCCCGGCCGACCACGGAGCCCCCCGCCACGACGTCGCCGGCCGCCACCGCGAGGTCGAGGAGGAAGGAGTACGACGTGCGCACGCCACCGCGGTGCAGCACGACCACGTGCAGGGCCCCGGCGACCGGACCGGCGAAGGTGACCGTTCCCGGCCCTGCGGCCACGACCGCGACCCCCGGGTCGGCGACCAGATCGACCCCGCGGTGCCCGGGTCCGTAGTCGGAGGCCGACGCGTCGAAGGGTCGGGCCACGGCGCCGGGCACCGGCATGCGCCACCCGGCGTCGTCGGCGGCCCGGGCCGGGGTGGCCGTCACCGGCCCGACCGTGGTCGCGGCCGCGACGCCGAGACCGACGATGCGGGCCACGGCGGCCCGGCACCGGGCGGCTCGGGGTCCGACTCCTGCGGATCTGACTCCTGCGGATCTGACTCCTGCGGATCCTGTGGCCCCGATGTCTCCGGATCCGGCTGCCGACCCGGCTGTCGACCCGGCTCCCGACCCGGCTCCCGACGATGCGGTGCTGCGTGCACCGGCCCTGGTCGCGACTGCGACGCCCATGCCGACCTCCCCGAGGCGTTGCCGCGCCCGGATTCCCGGCACCGCCCGAACGGGCGACGGCTCGGGGGTTCCGGCACGGCGTGCGGAACGGGGAAGACGGGGTGGCCGACGCCACCGCGTGGAGCCCCCCGAACCTGCCGCGGCCCGGCCGGTTCCGGAAGGGGCAATCGCGTCGGGGTCAGTCGGCTCGGCCGGATCAGTCGGCTCGGCCGGATCAGTCGGCTCGGCCGGATCAGTCGGCTCGGCCGGATCAGTCGGCTCGGCCGGATCAGTCGATCGCGGCGCGCAGGTGGGTCCGGAGCCGGAGGATCGCCTTGGTGTGGATCTGGCACACGCGGCTCTCGGTGACCCCGAGCACCCCACCGATCTCGGCCAGGGTCATGCCGTCGAAGTAGTAGCACGTCAGGACGAACTGCTCGCGCTCCGACACGTGGTGCAGCGCGTCGGCCAGCAGGCGTCGCATCTCGTCGTCCTCGAACCGGGCCTCCGGGTCGTGGGTGTCGTCGGCGATGGTGTCGGCCACTGTGGTCGTGGAGTCCCCGTCGCCACCACCCGGCGAGAGGACGTCGTCGAGCGCGACGATCCCCGTGAACGAGATCCGGGCCAGCACCGCGTCGAACTCGGCCGGGCTCATCCCAAGCTCGGCGGCGACCTCGGCGTCCTCCGGGGTCCGGCGCAGCTCGTGCTCGAGCTTGGCGTAGGCCTGCTCGACCGCGCGCGCCTTGGCCCGCACCGAGCGCGGGACCCAGTCGATGGCGCGCAGCTCGTCGATGATCGCGCCTCGGATCCGCGCCATCGCGTAGGTCTCGAACTTGAAGCCGCGCTCGGGTTCGAACTTGTCGATCGCGTCGATGAGCCCGAAGATGCCGTAGCTGACGAGGTCGGCCTGCTCGATGCGCTGCGGGAGTCCGGCGCCGACCCGACCGGCGACGTACTTCACGAGGGGCGCGTAGTGGAGGATCAGGCGCTCGCGCACCGACGGGTCGGCGTCGCGCCGGTACTCACGCCAGAGGCGCGCGACCGCATCATGCACGTCGGGCACGTCGGGCACGTCGGGCACGTCGGGCGCGTCGCGGGCGTCGCGTGCGTCCGGCGCGACGTTCTCGTCAGGCACGGGGGTGCGAGGCCTCGTAGACGGCCTGGAGCCGGTCGCGGGTGAGGTGCGTGTAGATCTGGGTCGTGGCGAGGTCGGCGTGGCCGAGCAGCTCCTGCACCACCCGCAGGTCGGCACCGCCCTCGAGCAGGTGCGTGGCGTACGCGTGCCGCAGCGCGTGCGGATGCAGGCGCCGACCGTCGGCGAGCGGGATCGCGGCCACGATCCGGCGGGCGTCACGCGTGCCGAGCGCACCACCCCGTCGGTTCAGGAACACGACGTCGGGCGAGTCGTCGCGCGCGAGGACCGGGCGGTGCCCGGTGAGGTACGCCGCAACCGCGTCGCGGGCGGGACCGCCCAACGGGACCCGACGGATCTTCGCGCCCTTCCCGAGCACGGTGACGAAGCCGCGGTCGAGGTCGCAGTCGCGGATGCGCAGCCCGCAGCACTCGGAGACCCGCAGGCCGGCGCCGTAGAGCAGCTCGAGCACCGCGACGTCGCGGCGGGCGACCGCGAGCCCGACCGGATCGGGGGCCCCGGCGGCATCGGCGGCGAGGACGTCGGGGCGGGCGGCGGCCGCGTCGAGGAACGCCGCGGCCTCGTCCCGGCGGGGCACCCGAGGGAGCCGGGCCTCGCCCTTGGGGGTCCGCAGGCTGCGCCCCGGGTCCTCGGCGATGACCCCGTGGCGGCGCAGGTACCGGAGGTAGGCGCGCACCGCGGCGGCCTTGCGGGCCACGGTACGGGTGGCGAAGCCCCGGGTGTCGAGGTAGGCGAGGTAGCGGCGCAGGGCCCGGTGGTCGGCGTCGGCGGGCTCGGGGCAGCCGCCCCGCTCGGCCCAGGCCACGAACTCGGCGACGTCGTGCGCGTAGGCCCGCCGCGTGTGCTCGCTCCGGCCGGTGAGGGAGGCCGCGAACCCCTCGACGTCCCACGCCATGCGCTCCGACGGTACACCGGGCGCCTCCGGGCACTCGGCACCCGGCACCCAGCACCCGCGGGCGCGTGGGCCCGCCGACGCGCGGATCGGGTGCAGCCCGCGCCGTGCGCACCGGATCGTCCGCCGTCACCGTCACACCCCGTCGGTACGGTCCGGTCCTCCCGTCGGGGTCGCGGTCCGACCCTCCGCAGGCCACCGGTGCGCCGCACCGGTCACGTCACCGGAGGTCACCGTGCTCGCCTCGGTCGCCAGTGCCACCCTCCTCGGGGTCGACGGCCAGCCCGTCACCGTCGAGGTCCACGTCAGCAACGGGCTGCCCTCGTACACCGTGGTCGGGCTGCCCGACACCGCAATCCGGGAGTCACGCGAGCGGGTGCGCGCCGCGATCCTCTCGGCCGGGCTCGAGTGGCCCCAGCGCCGCATCACCGTGAACCTCGCGCCGGGCGGGGTGCGCAAGCACGGGGCCGGGCTCGACCTCGCGGTGGCGCTCGGCATCCTGGTCGCCACCGAGACCCTGCCGCCCGAGGCGGTGCGCCGCACCGCCGCGCTCGGGGAGCTCGGCCTCGACGGCACCGTGCGCCCCGTGCCCGGCACGATCGCGCTCGTCGACACGCTGGCCCGGGCCGGGGTCGACCGCGTGGTCGTCCCCACCGGCAACGCGGCCGAGGCCGCGTTGGTCGCCTCGGTGTGCGTCCGGGCCGCCGGCGACCTCGCGTCGTTGTGCACCTGCCTCGCCGACGACGTCGACTGGCCCGACTGGCCCGCGCCCGTCGCGGGGCCCGACGGTGCCGGCGATCCGGGGGCACCACCCGACGACGACGAGGTCGACCTCGCCGAGGTCCGTGGGCTCGCGTGGGCCCGGCGCGCGCTCGAGACCGCCGCCGCCGGTGGGCACCACCTGCTCCTCGCGGGGCCGCCGGGGGCGGGCAAGACGATGCTGGCCCGGCGCCTCCCCACGATCCTGCCCGAGCTCACCCCCACCGACGCGCTCGCAGTGACCCGCATCCACTCGGCCGCGGGGCGCGCGCCGGTCGGCGGGCTCGCCACGCGCCGGCCGTTCCGGTCCCCGCACCACAGCGTGTCGGTCGCCGCGCTCATCGGGGGCGGCAGCAGCCGGGTCACTCCCGGCGAGGTGACCCTCGCCCACCGAGGTGCGCTCTTCCTCGACGAGCTGGGCGAGTTCCCCCCGAGCGCGCTGGAGGCGCTGCGTCAGCCGCTCGAGGAGCGGGTCGTCCGCATCAGCCGTCAGGCCGACGCCCTCACGTTCCCCGCCGACTTCCAGCTCGTCGCGTGCACGAACCCGTGTCCCTGCGGGTTGGGTCCACCGTGGTGCACCTGCACCGATGCACAGCGGGCCCGCTACCGGCGCCGCCTCTCCGCCCCACTGCTCGACCGCTTCGACCTGCGCGTCGCGGTCCAGCCCCCCGAGCCCGGCGCACCTCCCGGGGAGTCGTCGGCGGTGGTGCGGGAGCGGGTGCAGGCCGCCGTGGCCCGCCAGCACGCCCGCTACTGCGACCACCCCTTCGCGCGCAACGCCCACGTGCCCGCCCGGGCCCTGGCCGAGCTCGTCCCCCTCTCCCCCGACGCCACCGACGCCTGGCTCGGCGAGTCGGACCTCCGCCGTCTCACCGGTCGGGGCGCCGCCCGCATCCACCGGGTCGCCCGAACCTTGGCCGACCTCGACGACACCCCCGAGATCGGGGCCGCCCACGTCGCGCTCGCCTCCATGCTGCGTGAGGACGTCCCGTGACCGCCGCCGCCGACGCCACCGGTCCCGTCCCTGGGCACTCCCCTGCCTCGGTGCCTCCGCTCACCGACGACCAGGTCGCCGTCGTCGCGCTCGCCGGACTCGAGACGCTCGGGCACCGGCGCATCCGGCTCCTGTGCGCGCACTACCCGGGCCCCGCGGCGGCGGCCCGAGGTATCGTCGCCGGGACCGCCCGGGCCGTGCTCGCCCCCACCTTCGGCACCGCCCACGCCCATCTGCTCGACCCGTGCTGCGCCCGATGGTCCCGTGACCTCGACCTCGCCGCGACCCGCTCGACCCTCGAGCAGCGCGCAGCACGGGTGTGGCTCGGGAACAGCCCCGGCTTCCCCGTCACCGAGCCGCTCCCCGACCTCCCCGTCGCGCTGGTCGCCGAGGGCGCACGCGCCGACGCGCTCGACCGGCCCCGGGTCGCGATCGTGGGCACCCGCACCGCCACCCCCCACGGACTCGCCGACGCCCACGACCTCGCCGCCACACTCGCCGCCGCCGGGGTGACCGTCGTGAGCGGACTGGCCCTCGGCATCGACGGGGCCGCCCACGCCGGCGTCGTCGCCGTCGGCGGCACCACGATCGGCGTCGTCGCCACCGGCCTCGACGTCGAGTACCCGCGGCGCCACCGGCGCCTCTACGCCGACGTCCGCGCCCACGGTCTGGTGCTGGGTGAGACCGGCTACGGCGTCGGGCCCACCCCGTGGCGGTTCCCGATCCGCAACCGCATCATCGCCGCCCTCGCCGACGTGGTCGTCGTGGTCGAGGCCACCCGCACCGGCGGCGCCCGCATCACCGCCGAGCACGCCCTGCGTTATGACCGGGCGGTCTTCGCGGTGCCCGGCTCACGCCGCAACCCGGCCGCCGCCGGCACCAACGCCCTCATCGCCGACGGCGCCCACCCCCTCACCGACTGGGACGAGGTGCTGCTCGCCCTCGGCATGACCCCCGGGGCCCGCCGCACCCCACCGCTGCGCCCCGTCCCCGATCCCGTCGGCCGGGCCGTCCTCGCCGCCCTCGGCGGCGAGCCCGCCAGCCCCGAGCAGCTCGCCGCCCGCACCCGACTCGACCCCGAGACGGTCGCGCTCGCCCTCACCACCCTCACCCGCACCGGATGGATCACCATGCACCAGGGGGTCGTCTGGCCCTCCTGACCGGACGCGGCCCGCTCGTCGACCCGGACGCCGGCGGAGGTCACGGTGCACCGTCCGACGTCGGTCGTCCCGTAGGTTCGTCGCCGTGACCGTCGCGCCCCGCCGACCGTCCGGCATCCTCGCCGGCCCGATCGACGACCCCGCCGGACCGGCCCTCCCGGCGGTGGGGGCACCGCCCGGCCTGATGGTCCTGCACCGGCCGAGCCGCTTCGCCGGGACCGTGGTCGACTGCTCCACCGACGCAGTGGTCCTCTGCGACGCACGGGGTGAGACCCGACGCTTCCCCAACGCCCCCGGCACGTTCCTCGTCGACGGCGTGCCGGCCCGCCTGGTGCCCGCGGCCGGGCCCGCCGGGCCCGCCCCCGGAACCACCGGACGGGTCACCGACGCCCGCACCGCCTCCGGCAGCCGGGCCGTGGTCGGGGCTCGGGCCCGGGTGGCCCGGGCCGGTCGGATCCTGGTCGAGGGGATCCACGACGCCGAGCTGGTCGAGCACGTGTGGGGCGACGACCTCCGCCTCGAGGGCGTCGTGGTCGAGCGGCTCGACGGCGCCGACCGCCTCGCCGAGGTGCTGCGCGCCATCGACCCCGCACCGGGCCGGCGGGTGGGCGTGCTGCTCGACCACCTCGTCCCCGGGAGCAAGGAGGCCCGCATCGCCGCCGCGGTCGCGCACCCGTGCGTGCTCGTGACCGGCACCCCCTACGTGGACGTGTGGGCCGCGGTGATACCGGCGGCGCTCGGCATCCCGGCCTGGCCCGACATCCCGCGCGGGACCGACTGGAAGGCCGGGGTGTGCGCGGCGCTCGGGGTGGCCGAGCCCCGCGAGCTGTGGCGCCGGATCCGCGCCTCCGTGCGCGACTGGACCGATCTCGAGCAGCCCCTCGTGCGCGCAGTGGAGGAGCTCATCGACTTCGTCACCGCCGACGACCCGACGGCGGGCTGACCCGACCCCACCACCCCCGGTAGCGTTGGGCCATGGGGCTCAACCCGTTCCGGAGCCGGGTCGAACGGCGCACCGACATCGTGGTGGTCGTCGCCGCCCTCGTGGTGATCGTCGTGCTCGTCGCCTGGGGCCTCTTCGGGGGCTGAGGTGGGCCACTCCTGGACCGAGGAGGACCCCGATGCGGTCGAGGTCCGGCACATGCAGCCGTACCAGGCGGTGAAGACCTACCGCTGCCCGGGCTGCGACCACGAGATCCGCCCCGGCGAGGGCCACGAGGTCGTCGTGCCGGTGGCCGACCCGGCGTCCCGGCGGCACTGGCACACCGGGTGCTGGACCCGGACCACCACCCGCCGGCGGCCGCGGCGCTGAGCCGGTTCAGAACGCGCCGCAACAGACCTCGACCGACAGCCCGCCGTCGACCCCGACCCGCACGGCGGCGACGTCGAAGCGGACCGCACCCCCACCACCCCCGTGGTCGGCGAGCCACCGGGCTGCCAGCGCGCGCAGGCGACGCTGCTTGGTCGGGGTCACCGCTTCGAACGGGGACCCGAACGTGTCGTCCCGGCGGGTCTTGACCTCGCAGAAGACGATCGTGCGCCCGGCCCGGAGCACCAGGTCGAGTTCGCCCTCCCGCGTCCGCCAGTTGCGGTCGACCACGGCGAAGCCCCGGGCCTCGTACCAGGTCGCCACCGCGTCCTCACCCGCCCGGCCCAGCCGCTGTCGTCGGTCGGTCACGGGCACCCCGACCCACCGGCCGGGAGGCGGTTACAGGTCCTTGCCCGCGAGCTCCTCGACGTTGACGTCGCGGAAGGTGATCACGCGCACGTTGGCCACGAAGCGGGCCGGGCGGTACATGTCCCAGACCCAGGCGTCGCGCAACTCGAGCTCGACGTAGAGCTGGCCGCCGTCCTGGCGGGGCAGCACGGTGACCTCGTTGGCCAGGTAGAAGCGGCGCTCGGTCTCGACCACGTACCGGAACATCGGCAGCACGTCGCGGTACTCGCGGTAGAGCTGCAGCTCGATCTCGGTCTCGTAGCGCTCGAGGTCCTCGCTGCTCACGGTCCGCTCCGACGCAGGGGGTCGATGGGAGCCGCGTTCAGACGCGCTTCTCGCGGACCTTCGCGGCCTTCCCGACCCGGTCGCGCAAGTAGTAGAGCTTGGCCCGGCGGACGTCGCCGCGGGTGACGACCTCGACCTTGGCGATGATCGGCGAGTGGACCGGGAAGGTGCGCTCGACCCCGACGCTGAAGCTGACCTTCCGGACGGTGAAGGTCTCGCGGACGCCGCTGCCCTTGATCCGGATGACGACGCCCTGGAACACCTGGACCCGCTCGCGGTTGCCCTCGACCACGCGGACGTGGACCTTGAGGGTGTCGCCCGGGGCGAAGTCGGGGATGTCGGTGCGCAGGTGCGCGCGGTCGACGAGGTCGGTTGCGTTCATCGGAGCCCTCCGGCGGCTCGCCCGGACCCGACGGTCCTGGGCGGACCCATGATCCTACCGTCGGTCCCCGGCCCCGGCCCACCGGGGTCAGGCCGGGAACTCATCGAGGAGGGCCTGCTCGGCGGGCGTGAGCGGGCGCCCGAGCAGGTCGGGACGCAGGGCGAGGGTGCGGCGCAGCGCCTGGGCCCGGCGCCACCGCTCGATCCGGCCGTGGTCGCCCGAGCGCAGCACCTCGGGCACCGGCCAACCCCGGAACTCGGCCGGGCGGGTGTACTGCGGGTACTCCAGCAGACCGGCGGTGAAGGACTCCTGGTCGGCCGACGCCTCGTTGCCCATCACCCCGGGCACGAGCCGGGCCACCGCCTCGACCACCACCAGCGCGGCGGCCTCGCCCCCGGCGAGCACGTAGTCGCCCACCGAGAGCTCGCCGTCGCACAGGTGGTCGGCGACGCGCTGGTCGATCCCCTCGTACCGCCCGCACACGAGCGAGAACCCGGGGGCGGCGGCGAGCTCCCGGGCCCGGTCCTGGTCGAAGCGCCGACCGGCGGCGGCGAGGAGCAGCAGCGGCCGGGGCGGCGCGACGGCCTCGACCGCGGCGAACAGCGGGCCGGGGGTCATGACCATGCCCGCCCCGCCCCCGAAGGGCGTGTCGTCGACGCTGCGGTGGGGGTCGTCGGTCCAGTCGCGCACGTCGTGCACCCGGACGTCGAGCAGACCCCGGGACCGGGCCCGGCCGAGGAGGGACGCGTCGACGGGGCCGGCGAGGTAGTCGGGGAAGATCGTGAAGACGTCGATGCGCACGGCCGGCCTCAGTCGAGGAGGCCCTCGGGCGGGTCGACGACCACCCGCCCGGCGTCCTGCGCGACCACGAACACCATCGGGACGAGGCCGCCGCCGTCGAGCACCAGGAGGTCGTGGGCCGGGTTGGCCTGCACCGCCTCCACCCGGCCGAGCACGCGCCCGGCGCGGTCCACGACCTCGGCCCCCACCACCTCGTGCACCCACACGA
Source organism: Actinomycetota bacterium (assembly GCA_016870595.1). GTDB lineage: Bacteria > Actinomycetota > Acidimicrobiia > IMCC26256 > PALSA-555 > CAIUKV01. Next base: position 22,287 of record VGBI01000010.1, on the reverse strand, counting down.
CGTCGTCGTCGTCGGACGCGGCGAGCGATGCGGCGTAGACGGTCACGCCGGTGAGCGTCGCGGCGGCGTCGCGGTCGTCGACCCCGGTGAGCTTGACCCGGTAGCGCCCCTGGTGGGCGTGCACGGCCTCGACCACCACCGGCCGGCCGGCGATCCACCACTCGGTGCCCGCGACCCGACGCTCGGCCCGATCGCTGGTGAGGGTCACCATGACCTCACCGCGCAGGCCGTGCGGCCGGCCGAGCCGACCGATCTCGAGGTACCCCGCCGGCCCGTCGGCCATGGGCGATGGGCTACTCGGCGACTTCGACGTTGATCCGCGCGCCGTCGGCGGCGCCGGCGGCGCGAGCAACCTGGCGGACGGCCTGGATCACCCGGCCCCGGCGGCCGATGAGCCGTCCGAGGTCGGCCGGGCTCGCGTGGATCAGCAGCGTGACCTCGCCCCGGGACTCGGAGGCGGTGACGTCGATGGCGTCGACGTCCTCGACCAGCTCCCGAGCGAGGAACTCGGTCACCGCGCGGGCGCGGTCACCACCGTCGACCCGGTTGCCCTCGCCCCCCACCTCGTCGAGCTCGTCGTCGATCTCGGCGGGGTCGAGGCTCTCGTCGTACTCGGCGTCGAGGTCGTCGTGCACGCTCACTCGCCGGCGTCCTCGGTGGCGTCGGCGTCGGTGGTCGCCGCCTCGTCGGTCGCCGCCTCGGCGGCCGCGCCGTCATCGGTCGCCGCGGGGGTGGCGTCGGCAGGGGCAGCCGCGACGGGCGCGGGCGCCGGCGTGGCCTTGACCGCCTTCACGGTGTTGCGCGCCGGGCCCCGGCCGGCGACGTGGCCGCGCCGGTCGAGCTTCGTGCCGGGGTCGGGCCGCTCGGCGGTGAAGGTGCCCCACACGCCCGAGACGGTCAGCAGCTTCTGGACCGACTCCGTGGGCTTGGCGCCCTTGCGCAGCCAGTCGAGCGCCCGGTCGGCGTCGATGGTGACCCGCGACGGCTCTTCGCGCGGACCGTAGTGACCGATGGTCTCGATGATCCGTCCGTCGCGGGGCGACCTCGAGTCGGCGACCACGACGCGGTACGTGGGCTGCTTCTTCTTCCCCACGCGCATGAGACGGATCTTGACGGCCACGAGCACCCTTTCGGCGGAACGAATCCCGCAGGCTACCGGACGGCGGCAGCCCCGACCCAACGCTCCCGGGGCGGGCGGGTCAGCGGCGACGGCCGCCCGACCCCGGCGGGCCACCGCCGGCACCGAGCGCCCCGAGGTCGAGGCCGGGCGGGAGCCCCGTGAGGGTCCGCTTGCCCCGCTTGCTCACCCGGGAGAGCTGCTTCATCATCTGGGAGACCTGCTTGAACTGCTTGAGCAGGGCGTTGACGTCCTGGGGCGCGGTCCCGCTCCCCTGGGCGATGCGGATGCGCCGGGAGCCGTCGATGATCGCCGGGTCGGCCCGCTCCTCCGGGGTCATCGAGCAGATGATCGCCTCGATGCGCCCGAGCTGGGACTCGTCGACGTCGGCGTCGCGGAGCTCCTTGGGGACCCCGGGCAGCATCGCCACCAGGTTCTGCAGCGGCCCCATCTTGCGCATCTGGCGCATCTGGTCGAGGAAGTCCTGCAGGGTGAACGCGCCGGTCTGGAGCCGCTCGGCCGCGGCGGCCGCCTGGTCGGCGTCGAAGGCCTCCTCGGCCTTCTCGATCAGGGTGAGGACGTCGCCCATCCCGAGGATGCGGCTCGCCATGCGGTCGGGATGGAAGGCCTCGAAGTCCTCGAGCTTCTCCCCCACACCGGCGAACATGATCGGCCGACCGGTGACCTCCTTGACCGACAGCGCGGCGCCGCCGCGCGCGTCGCCGTCGAGCTTGGTCAGGACGATCCCGGTGAGGTCGACCGTCTCGGCGAAGGCCTCGGCGACGTTCACCGCCTCCTGGCCGGTCATGGCGTCGACGACGAGGAGCGAGTCGTCGGGCGCCACCGCGTCGGCGATGGCCCGCAGCTCGGCCATCAGGTCGGTGTCGATCTGGAGACGACCCGCGGTGTCGACGATCACGACGTTGCGCCCGAGGCGGGCGGCCTCCTCGATGCCGTTGCGGGCGACCTCGACCGGATCGGTCCCGATCGACGCCACCGGGACGCCGATGCGCTCGCCGAGCACCCGCAGCTGCTCGACCGCGGCAGGGCGCTGGAGGTCGGCGCCCACGAGCAGCGGGCGCTTGCCGTCCCGCTCGAGCCAACGGGCGAGCTTCGCCGCGGCGGTCGTCTTGCCCGAGCCCTGCAGGCCCGCGAGCAGGATGACGGTGGGCGGCTTCGGGTTGACGGTGAGCTTCCGGGCGTCGCCCCCGAGGGTGACGACGAGCTCCTCGTGGACGATCTTGACGACCTGCTGCGCGGGGCTGAGGCTCTTCGCGACCTCGGCGCCGTTGGCCCGCTCCTTGAGCCGGGTGACGAAGGACTTCACCACCCGGACGTTGACGTCGGCCTCGAGCAGCGCGAGCCGGATCTCGCGGGCCACTTCGTCGATGTCCTTCTCGGTGAGCTTCCCGCGGCTGCGGAGCCGGGTGATGATCCCCTCGAAGCGGTCGGTGAGCGAGTCGAACACCGCGACCGTCGCCTAGTCGACCAACGCGGCGGCGAACTCGGCCGGGACGAACGGCACGAGGTCGTCGGCGCCCTCACCGAGCCCGACGAGCTTCACGGGCACGCCGAACTCCTCCTCGATCGCGAGGACGATTCCACCCTTGGCCGTGCCGTCGAGCTTGGTGAGCACGACGCCGGTGACCGCGACCGACCCGGCGAACTCGCGGGCCTGCGTGAGCCCGTTCTGGCCGGTGCTGGCGTCGAGCACCAGCAGCACCTCGCACAGCTCGCCCGGGGATCGCTCGACGATGCGCTCCAGCTTCTCGAGCTCCCGCATGAGGTTGACCTTCGTGTGCAGCCGCCCGGCGGTGTCGACGATCACGACGTCGGTGCTGCGGGCGGCGGCCGCCTCCATGGCGTCGAACACCACGGCACCGGGGTCGCCCCCGTCCTGTCCGCGCACGATGGGGCAGCCGAGCCGGTCGGCCCAGGTGGCGAGCTGATCGCCGGCGGCGGCGCGGAACGTGTCGGCGGCGGCGAGGAGCACCCGGCGGCCGTCGGCGGTCTCACGCTTGGCCAGCTTGGCCGTGGTCGTGGTCTTGCCCACCCCGTTGACCCCGACCATCAGCCAGACGCTGGGACCGGTGGAGGCCCGCCGCAGGGCGCGCTCGGGTGCGGTGCGCTCGAGCCGCTCGGTGATCTCGTCGCGCAGCAGTGCGGGCAGCGCGTCCGCCTCGACCGCGGCCGCCGCCGCGCGGGCCCGAACGCCCTCCACCACCGCCCCGGTGGTGGTCATCCCGACGTCGGCGAGCAGGAGCGCCTCCTCGAGCTCGTCCCAGGCGTCGTCGTCGATCCGACCGCCGCGGCGCAGGCCGCCGAGCACCCCGGCGAACGAGGCCCGGGTCTTGCCCAGCCGGTCGCGCAGCCGGACCGGTGCGACCGGCTCGACCGGTGCGACCGGCTCGGCCGGGATCGCCGGCCCGGCCGGCTCGGCCGGCGCCTCGGCGGTGGTGGCGGTCGGAGGCGCGGCCGGCGGAGGGGTCGGCGGAGGTGTCGGCGGCGGCGGTGCTCCGGTGCGGCGGTCGCGCGCCCGGAGGAACCGGGGCAGCGCGATCAGCAGGACCGCGAGGACGAGGATCGCGACGAGGACGACGGGGACGAGCGAGCCGGACACGAAGGGCAGAGGTTACCGGCCGCGTCGTGGCTCAGGCCGGGGTGAAGACGTCGCGTGCCCGCTGGCTGACGACCCGGGACGAGCCACCCGGGGGCATCGACACGCCGTACAGCACGTCGGCCGCCTCCATCGTGCGCTTCTGGTGCGATACGACGACGAGCTGCGCCTCCGAGCGGAACTCCTGCACGAGGTCGAGGAACCGGTGGAGGTTCACGTCGTCGAGCGCGGCCTCGACCTCGTCGAGGAGGTAGAAGGGCGACGGCCGGGCCCGGAACACCGCGAACAGGTAGGCGAGCGCGGTCAGCGACCGCTCCCCACCCGAGAGCAACGAGAGCCGCCGCACGTTCTTGCCCGAAGGCCGGGCCTCGATCTCGATGCCGGTGTCGAGCAGGTTGTCGGGGTCGATGAGCGTGAGCCGGCCGGCGCCGCCGGGGAACAACGTGGTGAAGAGCTCCGTGAAGTTCCGGGCGACGTCGTCGTAGGCCTCGCGAAAGATCGTCACGATCTCCTGGTCGACCGCGCGGATCACCCGGGCGAGCTCACGGCGGGTGCGCTTCACGTCGTCGAGCTGCTCCTGGAGGAACCGGTGGCGCTCCTCGAGCGCACCGAACTCCTCGAGGGCGAGCGGGTTGATCGGCCCCATCACACGCAGGTCCCGCTCGAGCTCGCGCGCCCGGCCCGCCAACGTCGTGCCCTCGGGCACCGGGGGCGCCGGCGCGTCGAGCGCGACATGGGGCTCCACGTCGAAATCGGTGCGCAACGACTGGATCGCGCCCTCGAGCCGGATCCGGGCCTCGCCGTCCTCGATCTCGGTTCGGGTCAGGCGCTCGCGGGCGGCGGTGAGCTCGCGCTCGAGCCCGCTGCGCTCGGCGCGGAGCCGGTCGAGCTGGTCGGCCGAGGCCCGGGCCGCCTCGGCGTGGCGGCGGCGCTCCTCACGGAGACGGCCGAGGAGCTCGTCGGCCGTGACGGTGAGCGCCGCGAGCCGGGTCCGGAAGTCGGCGTACGCCGCGTCGCGGTCGAGCAGGACCCGCCGCTGGCACTCGGCGGTGGCCTGGGTCTCGGGGTCACGCGCCGCGAGCCGGGTCTCCACCTCGGCGAGGCGGCTGGTGAGCACCGACCGCCGTTCGTCGGTCGTGGCCCGCCGCAGCTCCGACTCCCGGGCCGCGCCGAGCACGGCGCGCGCGCGCTCGACCGCGCGTTCGGCCTCGGCCCGATCGACGTCGGCCGCGACCGCGGTGGCCACCGCTTCGTCGACCGTGGCCTGGGTCACCCCGGCCACCGGGCCGCCCCCGCCGATGCGCCACGGGCCGACGCCACCGAGCCGGGAGCCCTCCGGGGTCACCGCCACCAGCTCGGGCTGGGCCGCGACGAGGTCGAGTGCGGCGCGCCACGAGTCGACGAGCACGGTGTGGGCGAGCATCTGGCCCAGCGCCGCCCCCACCCCGGGGACGTCGGATCGCACCAGCTCGGCCACCGGCCGGGCCCCGGGCGGCGCGAGGACGGTCTGGGCCTCGGTACCGGTCGGATCGGTGACGAGCAGCAGCGCCCGGAGCCCGTCGGCCTCGAGCCGCTCGACCACGGCCCGGGCCCCGGCCCCCCGGCGCACGACGACGGCGAGCATGGCGTCGCCGAGCGCGGCGGCCACCGCAGCCTCGGCACCGGGCTCGACCTCGAGGTGGTCGACCAGGGCGCCCACCACGCCGTCGAGGGCGTCGAGCGTGCCCGCCCCGGCGGCCTCCCGCTGTGCGTGGACCTGCTGCTCGAGCGCATCGGCCCGGGCCCGGGCCCGGGCGGCGGCGGCCTCGGCCGTCCGCCAGCGCTCCTCGGCCACCCGGAGGAGGTCCTCGGCGATCCCGACCGGCAGCGGGGCCTCGGTCCCGGGCAGGGTCACGTCGGCGGCGAGACCGGCCAGCTCCTCGCGCAGCGCGCCGGCGTCGGCGACGAGGGTCTCCACCACGCCCTCGTCGGCCGCGGCCGACAGCTCGCGCGCGACGTTGCGGCGCTTCTCGTCGATCAGCACGGTGAGGCCACGCACGCGCTCCCGCATGGACTCGGCCCGCACGAGCTCGTCGGCGAGCTCATCGGCGCCGAGCGCGGCGAGTGCCTGCTCCGACTCGATCACGGCCTCGTCGAGCTCACGCAGTCGGGCCTGCACCGCCCGCTCGCGCTCGGCGAACTCGATCCGCTCGTCGCGCAGCCGCTCGATGCGCGTCTGCTGGCCCGCGATCTGGTGCCCGACGAGGTGGAGGCGGATGGCGCGCAGCTCCTCGACCACGGCGTCGTGGCGCCGGGCCGCGTCGGCCTGCCGTTCGAGCGGTCCGAGCTGGCGCTTCACCTCGCGCAGGAGGTCGTTGAGGCGCAGGAGGTTGCCCTCGGTCGCGGTGAGCCGACGCTCGGCCCGCTCCTTGCGGCGGCGGAACTTCAGGATCCCGGCCGCCTCCTCGATGATCGCCCGCCGCTCGGCGGACGACGCGTTCAGCACGGTGTCGAGCTGGCCCTGCCCCACGATCACGTGCTGCTGCCGACCGACCCCGGCGTCGGAGAGGAGCTCCTGGACGTCGAGGAGGCGACAGGGCACGCCGTTGATCTGGTACTCCGACTCACCGGTCCGGAAGAGCGTCCGGGTGATGGTGACCTCGGTGAACTCGATCGGCAGCAGTGCCGCGGTGTTGTCGATCGTCAACGCCACCTCGGCCCGACCGAGCGCGGCGCGCGACGCCGTCCCGGCGAAGATGACGTCCTCCATCTTCCCGCCCCGCAGCGAGCGCGGGCCCTGCGACCCGAGCACCCACGCCACGGCGTCGACGAGGTTGGACTTCCCCGAGCCGTTGGGACCGACGACGACGGTGACCCCCGACTCGAACATGAGCTCCGTCTTGTCGGCGAACGACTTGAACCCCTTCAGGGTCAACGACTTGAGGAACACGCAGCAACCACCTCCGCCCGGGCAGGCGGATCGTAGCGACACGGGGTCCGGAACCTCCGGAGCGGGTCCCGGAACCCCCCGTCCCGGCCCCACCCGTGCACGAGAACCCGCCGTCGCACAGCGCTCACCGCTGGCATCCGGCGCAGTACGACGCGTAGCGCCCACCCATGCGCAGGCGCACGATCGGGCGGCCGCACGCCGGACACGGTGCGCCGGCCCGGGCGTGCACGGCGTGCTGCTCCTGGTACGTGCCCGGTCGGCCCGTGGCATCGACGTACTGGGCGTCGCGCAGCGACGACCCGCGCGCCGCGATCGCGGCGGCCAGCACCGTCGGGGTCACGGTGGCCACGGCGTCGACCTCGGCGGCCGTGAGCGACCCGGCGGGGCGGTGCGGCGCGACGCCGGCCCGGAACAGGATCTCGTCGGTGTAAATGTTACCCAGCCCGGCGAGCGCGGTCTGGTCCATCAGGCGCAGCTTGATCGCCACCTTCCGCCCCGCGCAGGCGTCGGCCACGACCCCGGTCCGCCCGGCCCCGAGCCCGAGCCCGTCGAGGGCGTCGGGTCCGAGGTGCGCGAGGGCGACCGGGCGCGCGTCGCCGGCGAGACGACTGCACCAGGTCTGACCGAACGTTCGGGGATCGACGAACCGGACCTCGCGGCCGTCGTCGAGGTGCCACACCACGTGGGTGTGCGGGAGCCGGGGCTCGGCCGCGTCGTCGGCCACGCGAAGCTGTCCCGACATCCCGAGGTGCACCACCACGACGGCGCCAGCGTCCCCGTCAGGAGGGTCGACGGGGCCGACGGGGTCGGCGAGGTGCACCACGAGGAACTTGCCGACCCGCGCCGTGGCCGCGACGGTGCGCCCGGTGAGCGCGTCGACGTACGCGCGCGGCGATGCCTCGCGCCGCACGGCCCGGTCGCGCCCGACGGTGACCGCGACGACGGTGCGCCCGACCACGACCGGGTCGAGGTCGCGTCGGACCACCTCGACCTCAGGGAGCTCCGGCATCCCGTTCGAGCGCCACCCACGCGGCCTGGGCCGCCGCCTGCTCCGCCTGCTTCTTCGACCGGCCCTGCCCGTGACCGCGGATCTCGCCGCCGATCGTGACCACGGCGAAGAACTGCTTCGAGTGGTCGGGGCCTTCGGCCCGGATCTGGTAGCGGGGCAGGTGCTCGAACGCCCGGGTCGCGTACTCCTGCAGGCGCGTCTTGTAGTCGCCACCACCCGGCCCGGCCGACCCCGCCTCGATCCGGTCGGCGAGCAGGCGCAGCACGAGGTCCGACGCCACCGCCCAGCCGGCGTCGAGGTACACGGCCGCGATGACCGCTTCCATCGCGTCGGCGAGGATCGACGGCTTCGCGCGACCCCCCGAGGCGTCCTCGCCCCGGCCGAGCACGAGGGCGGGCCCGAGCCCGACCTCGACCGCGAGCTCGGCGAGGACCTCGGCGTTGACCACCCCGGCCCGCAGCTTGGCCAGCTCCCCCTCCGGCAGCTCGGGGTGGCGGCGGTAGATGTGGTCGGTGACCGCGAGCCCGAGCACGGCATCGCCGAGGAACTCGAGCCGCTCGTTGGGGACGACGGCCGGGTGCTCGGCGCAGTAGGACCGGTGGACCATCGCCGCCGCGAGCCGGTCCCGGTCGGTGAAGCGGTGCCCGATGGCGCGCTCGAGCGCGTCGAGCGGGTCGGGCACGGCGGGCGGTTCGGGACGGCCGGGGTCGGCCGGACCCGGGTCGGGCACGGGGCGTCGGCCTCAGCCCGCGGCGCCCAGGCGGGCCACCACGTAGTCGACCGCGTCGCCCACGGTCCGCAGCTCGGCGAGGTCCTCGTCGTCGAAGGAGAAGCCGACCGTTCGCTCGCCGATGTCCTCCTCGACCAGCTCGACCAGCTCGATGAGGGCCAGCGAGTCGGCACCGAGGTCGTCGGCGAACGACGCGTCGCGCGTGATCCGGTCCTCGTCGATCTCGAGGATCTCGGCGAGGCGCTCGCGGATCACGGCCAGGACCTCGTCGGGCCCGAGGTCGCCCCGCTCGACGTGGGTCTCAGCCGGCACGGCCCACGCGCTCACGGAGTTGGGTGACGACGTCGGCCCGGACGCAGGCCTCGGCGACACGGGCGGCACTCACGACCGCCACGGCATTGGACGAACCGTGCGAGATCACACACACCCCCTTGACCCCGAGGAGTACGGCACCCCCCGTGTGGTCGGGATCGTAGGCCTGGGCGGCGTCGAGCAGGAGCGGGAGGATCACCTGGGCCGCCTCACGGGCCGCGTCGTTGGCGTCGAGCGTGGCGAAGACCATGGTGGCGAGCGAGCGCAGGGCGGCCTCGATGCTCTTCAGCGCGACGTTGCCGGCGAAGCCGTCGGTGACGATCACGTCGGCCCGCCCGGGACGCATGAAGTCGCTGCCCTCGACGTTGCCCACGAACCCGGGCTCGTCCTGGAGGAGGTCGAACACCGTCTTGCGCAGGGTGTCGCCCTTCCCCGCCTCCTCGCCGTTGGAGAGCAGGCCGATCGTGGGGGCGTCGAGCCCGAAGCGGGCCCGGGCGTACACGCGGCCCATCTGGGCGAACTGCACCAGCCACTCGGGGGCGGCGTCGACGGTGGCACCGGCGTCGACGAGGATCTGCGGGTGGCTCCCCGGGACCGGGATGGGCACGGCGATGGCCGGGCGGGCCACCCCGGGCACCCGGCCCATGCGCAGGAGCGCCGCGGCCATCGCGGCGCCGGTGTTGCCGGCGCTGATCATCGCGTCGGCCTCACCGTCGCGCACCGCCTGGGCCGCCCGCACCACCGAGGAGTCCTTGAGCCGGCGGGCCGCCGAGGCCGGCTCGTCGTCCATCGCGATCACCTCGCGGCAGTCGACGATCTCGAACCCGTCGGGCAGGACCCCACCGGGGACGTGCGCCACGACCTCCTCGGCCCGGCCGTAGCACCGCACGGCGACGCCCAGCTCGGCCACCGCCGCGAGCGCGCCGGCCACGATCTGGGTCGGCGCGTGGTCGCCGCCCATCGCGTCGACGGCGACGGTGATCCGGTCTGCGGTCATCCCCCGGGCCCGCGCCGACTCAGTCGACGTCGATGACCTGACGACCGCGGTAGTGCCCGCAGTTCCCACAGACGCGGTGGGGCAGCTTGGCCGCCCCGCACTGCGGGCAGATCGACTTGGCCGGCAGCGCCAGCTTCATGTTGGCCGACCGCCGGGAGTGGGTCCGGCTCCGGGGGGTCTTGCGCTTGGGGACGGCCATCAGGACTCCTTCATCGGATCTCGAGCGAGGACAAGGCCGCCCACCGCGGGTCGGTCGGCGACTCGGCGGGCGTCTCGGTGGCCGGATCGACCTCGACCCGGCAGGGCTCGGCGCAGTGCGGCGCCAACGGCAGCTCGAGCAGGACGGTGTCGCGCACCAGCAGCTCGAGGTCGATCTCGTGCCCCTCGATCGGGTAGGTCTCGCCGTCGATCGGGGTGGGCTCGTAGAGCTCGTCGGCGTGCAGGACGAGGGTCTCGCCGATCTCGGCCAGGCAGTAGCTGCACTCGGCCCGCCAGGTCGCCTCGACGTCGGCCCGCACCACGACACCCTCGGAGACCCGGTCGAGCTGGGCCCGTACGGTGACCGGGCCCGGGATCGTGCCGGCCCCGGCCCCGAGGTCGTCGAGCGTCTCGGTCACCGTCACGGCGCGTCGCGACCCGGCGCGGGCCAGAAGGTCGGCGATGTCGATGCGGAGTCCGGGCATGGTCACGGGCCTCGGCGGCGGACGGAGCGGCTCGCCACGACCATCGGCGATCGTGGGCCGGTCCCCGTGCGCCCGCCCGGTGGCCGGCCGGGCGGCGTCTCGGATGGGGCCATTACGGTAGCAGGGGGGCCCGGGCCGGGCCGGGGTGCGCCGGTGGGCTCAGGTCTCGTCCTGGTCGAAGAACGCGGGGTGTTCGCCCGGCGCGGCCTCCTCGGGCTCGGGCTCGGGGGCCGGGTACGCCACCTGCAGGCGCTGGCGTCCCTGCTGGACCGTGGCCATGGTGCGGTCGAGGACCACCTCGAACTCGGCGAGGCGCTGGTCGATGTAGTCCTCGCACTCCAGGCGCAGGCGCCGGGCCTGGGCGTCGGCGTCGTCGACGGTGCGCTGGGCCGACCGGCGGGCCTCCCGCACGATCTCGGTCCGCTCCACCATGCGCTCCACCTGGGCCCGGGCCTCGTCGAGGATCTCGTCGGCCTCGCGCTGGGCCTGGCGCAGGAAGTCGTCGCGCTCCTTCAGGAGCCACCGGGCCTGGCGCAGCTCCTCGGGGACGGCGGCGAGGATCTCGTCGAGCAGCTGGAACAGGCCGTCGCGGTTCACGAGGACCGACGCCGACATGGGCATCGTCCGGGCGTGCTCCACCATGTCGCGCAGCTCGACGAGCAGGTCGTCGATCGACGGCGGGTCTCCGGTCACGCGGACGGACCCTGGTCGAAGCGGTCGGCCAGGCGGGCGGCCACCACAGCCGGGACCATGCTCGAGACGTCGCCGCCGAACCGGGCCACCTCCCGGACCAGGCTGGACGAGAGGAACGAGTGCTGGGGGCTGGTGGAGATGAAGAAGGTGTCGATGCCCGACAGACGCTGGTTCATCTGGGCCATCTGGAGCTCGTAGTCGAAGTCGGACACGGCCCGCAGCCCCTTGACGATCGCATGGGCCCCCTGCTCGCGCGCGTAGTCGACGAGGAGGCCGGTGAAGAAGTCGATGCGGACGTTGGCCAGGTGCCCGGTGACCTCGGCGAGCATCTCCTGGCGCTCCTCGAGGGTGAACAGCGACTGCGACTTCTGGGGGTTGCGGATGACCGCCACCACCACGTGGTCGAAGTGCCGGGCGGTCCGCTCGATGATGTCGAGGTGGCCGTTGGTCACCGGGTCGAACGATCCCGGGCACAGGGCGGTGGCCACGTCGTCTCCTCAGGCTCGTGCGGACAGCAGGTGCACGAGCGTATCCCCGTAGGTGCGCGCGAACTGGGGTTCCCAGGCCGGGGGCGCGCCGAGGGCGCTCCCGACCGGGCGCTCGACCACCACGAGGGCCCCCGGGGCCAGCCAGCCCGGGGTCGCCAGGTGCGCGAGCACGGCGTCGACCACCGGGTCGGCGGCCTCGTACGGGGGATCGCAGCAGACCAGGCCGAACGGGGCCTCGGCCGGCGGGGCTCCGGTGAGGAACCGGGCGACCTCGGTGGCGAGCACCCGGGCCACGGCCGTGAACCCGGTGTGCTCGAGGTTGCGGCGGGCCACGGCCGCCTCGCGCCGGTCGTGCTCCACCAGCACGGCCCGGGCGGCACCCCGGGACAGGGCCTCCACCGCGAGCGCGCCGGTGCCGGCGTAGAGGTCGAGGACGGCGGCGTCGCGCACCGCCGGGCCGATCGCCGAGAACACGGCCTCGCGCACCCGCTCGGCGGTGGGTCGGGTCGACGCGCCCGCCGGCGACTCCAGGCGCAGGCCCCCGGCCGACCCCGCCACCACCCGCAGCCGCCCCGACCGTCCGCTGCGCACCGGTCAGGCCTTGAACAGGAACTCGACCGCGTCACCGAGGAGGTCCTCGACCTCGGCGCGCAGCACGGCGTGGTCGCGGAGGTCGGGATCGGCGTCGAGCAGCGCCTCGGCCACGGCCCGGGCCTCCACGACGACGGGCTCGTCGCGCGGGAGCCGGCCGAGCCGCAGGTCGGTCCACCCGCTCTGGCGCTCCCCGAACACCTCGCCCGCCCCCCGGATCTCGAGGTCGCGCTCGGCGAGGGCGAACCCGTCGGACGTCGTGCGCATCGCCTCCATGCGGGCCACGCCGTCGGGGGTGCGCGGGTCGGCGAGCAGGAAACAGACCGACGCGTGCGCACCCCGGCCGATGCGGCCCCGCAGCTGGTGGAGCTGCAGCAGCCCGAAGCGGTCGGCGTCCTCGACCACCATCACGGTGGCGTTGGGGACGTCGACCCCGACCTCGATCACCGACGTCGCGACGAGGACGTCGAGGGCGCCGGCACGGAAGGCGGCCATCGTCGACTCCTTGTCGACGCCGGCCATCTGCCCGTGCAGCAGGCCGATGCGGAGACCGGCGAGGGCGCCGGCCGCGAGCCGCTCGTGCTCCTCGGTCGCCGCCTTCGCCTCGAGCTTGGCCGAGCCCTCCACGAGCGGACACACGACGTAGGCCTGGCGTCCGGCCGCGACCTCGGCCCGGACCCGCTCGTACACCGCCCGGCGGGCGTCGGGGTCGGCACCGACCACCTCGGTCGCGATGGGCGCCCGGCCCCGGGGCAGCTCCCGCAGCTCGGAGCGGTCGAGGTCGCCGTAGATCAGCATGGCCGCGGTGCGCGGGATCGGGGTGGCGGTCATCACGAGCACGTCGGGCGTGGTGCCCCCGGTGCCGGCACCCGAGCGGAGCAGGGCCCGCTGCTCGACCCCGAACCGGTGCTGCTCGTCGATCACCGCGACGCCGAGCGCGGCGAAGGCGACCCCCTCGGAAATGAGGGCGTGGGTGCCGATCAGCAGGTCGACCTCGCCCCCGCCGAGCGCGTCGAGGATCCGGCGCCGCTCGGCCGCCGGGGTCCGGCTGGTGAGGAGCTCGATGCGCAGGGGGCGCGCGCCGAGGAGACTCCCCGGCTCGGGGACGGTGAGGTCGGCGACCAGCGCCCGCACCGTGTACCAGTGCTGCTCCGCGAGCACCTCGGTCGGCGCCATCAGCGCCCCCTGGTACCCACCCTGCACGGCGACGAGGAGCGCGCTGCACGCGACCACGGTCTTCCCCGAGCCGACCTCCCCCTGGAGCAGGCGGTGCATGGGGGCCGGGGCGGCGAGGTCGGCGAGGATCTCGTCGAACGCCGCGCGCTGCCCGGCGGTCAGGGGGAACGGCAGCGCCGCGTGGAAGGCCCCGACGAGGGGACCGTCGGTGCGGTGCACGAGCCCCCGTCCTTCCCGCTCGTCGCGGCGCTTCCGCGCGACGAGGCCCACCTGCATGCGCAGGAACTCGTCGAAGGTGAGCCGGCGGGTCGCCGCACCGACCTCGTCGAACGCGGCCGGGCGGTGGATCTGTCCGATCGCGGTCGTACGGTCGACGAGGCCGAGGCGCTCCCGGAGCGCCGGGTCGAGGGGGTCGGCGAAGCCGCGCACCCGGGCCCGGTCGAGGGCCTCGCCGACGGCCTTGCGGATCTGCCACGACTGCACGTCGGCCTTGCCCGACGCCGGGTACACGGGCACGAGCACACCGGTGGCGGCCCCGGGGGCACCGGGCTCCTCGAGGACGTCGACGACCGGGTTGGTCATCTGCACGCGACCCCGGTAGTGCTCGACCTTCCCGAAGACCGCGGCCTCGGTGCCGACGGGGAGCTGGCGCTCACGCCACGCCTGGTTGAAGAACACGCACCGCAGCGACGACGACCCGTCGGAGACGTCGACCTCCACCATGGCCCGCCCGTTGCGGGTCCGCCGGCCCGCCACCCGCTGGACCCGGCCCGCGACCGTGGCCTCCTCCCCCGCCTCGAGCGCGCCGATCTCCTGGCGGTTGCGGCGGTCGTGGTAGCGGCGCGGGTAGTGGGTGAGGAGGTCGCCGACCGTGGCGATCCCCATCCCCTCCAGCCGGTCGGCCGAGCGGGGCCCGACCTGCTTGAGATCGGCGACCGGGATCGCGCGGAGGTCCCGGAGCGTGAGCGGCGGCCGGACCGGCGCCGTCACTCGACCCCGACGAGGAACGGGTAGAGCGGCTGCCCGCCGACGTGCACCTCCACCTCCACGTCGGGGTGGGCGGCGGCGAGGTGGTCGCGCACCGCGTCGATCTCGGCGGACGAGACCCCGTCGCCGACGAGGACGGTGACCAGCTCGGCCCCGGGAGCGAGCAGCTCGTCGAGCACGCCCCGCACCGCCCCGACCGCCGAGTCGGTGCAGGTCCCGATCCCCGCCCGCGTGATGCCGATCCAGTCGCCGGCCGCGATCGGGCCGCACTCGGCCCGGCTGTCGCGCACGGCGCGGGTGACCTCCCCCGTGCGCACCCGGGCCGCCGCCGCGGCCATCGCCTCGGCGTTCGCGTCGGCGTCGGCCTCGGGATCGAAGTCGAGCAGGGCGGCGAGCGCCTCCACCACCGAACGCGTCGGGACGACGCGGGCGGGCCGACCGGCCAGGGCCGCAGCCTGCTCGGCGACGGGGACGATGTTCTTGTTGTTGGGCAGCACCACGACCGATCCCCCGGCGCAGCGGTCGATCGCCGTGAGGATCTCCTGGGTCGACGGGTTCATCGACTGCCCGCCCGGCACGATGACCGACACCCCGAGGCCGGTGAGGAGCGCGTCGATCCCCTCGCCGGTGGCCACGGCGACCACCGCGGCGGAGGTCGGGGGCGCGGTGGCCGTGGCCACCCGGTCGGCCTCGAGCGCCTCGACCTGCTCCCAGAGGTCGGTGACGTGGATGTGGCTCGGGCGGCCGGCCGCGATGCCGGCCTCGACCGCGGCGCCGATGTCGTCGGTGTGCACGTGGCAGTTCCAGACGCCGTCGCCGCCGACCACGACGATCGAGTCGCCCAGTGCGTCCCACGCGGCGCGCAACGCCGCGACCCGGTCGGCGGCGTCGGGGGCGTCGCAGGCGAGGAGGAACATCACCTCGTAGCGGGGACCCTGCCCCCGGGCCGGGGCGGGCGCACGGGTCGGGAGCGGGGCGGCGGCCGCCGTCACGCTCGGCGTGGGCAGCGCCCGGCCGCCGAGCACGTGGAGCCAGGCGTCGAACAGCAGGGCCAGGCCCCGCCCACCAGCGTCGACCACCCCCGCCTCGGCGAGCACGGGGAGCTGCTCCGGGGTGCGGGCGACCGCTGCGTAGGTCGCCTCCCGCACCGCCTCGACCACGGGCGTGCAGGTGCCGGCCCGGTCGGCCGCCGCCGCCGCGGCCTCGGCCCCGGCCCGCACGACGGTCAGGATCGTCCCCTCGACCGGATGGAGGACGGCGGCGTACGCCGCGTCGGCTGCGGCCTGCAGGCCGCTCGCCACCTCGCCCGGGCCGATGCGGCCGGCGTCGGCGAAGGTCGCGCACAGTCCGCGCAGGATCTGCGAGAGGATCACCCCGGAGTTGCCCCGGGCGCCCATCAGCGAGCCGTGGGCGATCGCCCGGCAGACCGGACCGAGCCCCGCCGAGCCGTCGGGCGGATCGATCTCGTCGAGGACCGACTCGAGGGTCAGGGCCATGTTGGTCCCGGTGTCACCGTCGGGCACCGGGTACACGTTGGCCCGGTTGAGCTCCTCCTGGTGGGCGCGCAGGAGGTCGCGGTAGGCGTGCACGACCCGGGCGAGCGCGACGCCGTCGCCCCCGGCCACCGGGCTCGCGCCCGTCGGTGACCCCGTTCCCTCCGCTGAGGCGCCCATCGCCGCTGGATCGTACCCAGCGCCGGGGTGACCGGTGGCGGGGTCGCGCTGCTACGCTCCTCGTCCGCCCGACCGGAACGATCGAGAGAGCCCCCCCCATGGCGTCCGTGTGCCAGATCTGCGGCAAGCAGCCCCACTTCGGGATGCAGCTGAGCCACTCCCACCGCCGGACGAAGCGCCGCTGGAACCCCAACGTCCAGAAGGTCCGGGCCGTCGTGAACGGGGCCCCCCGTCGCCTGCACGTGTGCACCTCCTGCCTCAAGGCGGGCAAGGTGCAAAAGCCCTGACCCGGGAGCCCGACGTGCAAGGCGTGGTCCGCATCTACGACCCCCAGACCGGGGAGGGCGTCATCCTCGGCGACACCGACCGGTCCGAGTACGTGCTGGCCCGGGGTGCGCTCGACGGATCGCTGTTCCGGATGCTGCGCCAGGGCCAGCGGGTGAACTTCGAGGTCGACGGCGACGGCCGGGCGGTCCGGGTCCGCATCGGAGCCGAGGCCGACATGGGCCTGCCCCCGAACGTCGAGCTCTGACCCCGGGCCCCCACCCACCGGGACCGTCGGTGCCGGGCCCCCGCCCCGCCGTCGTTACACTCACCGCCGGGGATCGCGGCCGTCAACGGGGACGGCGCTGCGCCGTGCAGGGGAGACCACCGTGTCGTTGACGACCAATGCGCCCACCCGCAACAAGAAGCTGCTCGAGTGGGTCGAGGAGATCGCAGCGCTCACCGAGCCGGCCGCGATCCACTGGTTCGACGGGTCCGAGGAGGAGCGCGACCGCCTGGCCCGCCAGCTGGTCGACGCCGGCACCTTCGTGGCCCTCGACCCGGAGAAGCGCCCGGGGTCGTTCTGGGCGGCCACCGACCCGAGCGACGTCGCCCGGGTCGAGGACCGCACCTTCATCTGCTCGGAGCGCCGCGACGACGCCGGTCCCACCAACAACTGGATGGACCCGGCCGAGATGCGCACGAACCTCTCGTCGCTGTTCCGGGGCTCGATGCGCGGTCGCACGATGTACGTGGTCCCGTTCAGCATGGGCCCCCTCGGCTCGCCGCTGTCGTACATCGGCGTCGAGGTGACCGACTCGCCCTACGTGGCCCTGTCGATGCGGATCATGACCCGGGCCGGCCAGGCCGCGCTCGAGGTGCTGGGCGACGAAGGCGACTTCGTGCCCTGCGTCCACTCGCTCGGGGCGCCGCTCGCCGACGGCGAGGCCGACGTGCCCTGGCCGTGCAACCCCGACGAGAAGTGGATCGTCCACTTCCCCGAGACCCGGGAGATCTGGTCGTACGGGTCGGGCTACGGCGGCAACGCCCTGCTCGGCAAGAAGTGCTTCGCCCTGCGGATCGCCTCGGTCATCGCACGCGACGAGGGCTGGCTCGCCGAGCACATGCTCATCCTCAAGCTCACCTCCCCCGCCGGGAAGGTCCACTACGTCGCCGCCGCGTTCCCATCGGCGTGCGGCAAGACCAACCTCGCCATGCTCATCCCCACCCTCCCGGGGTGGAAGGCCGAGACCGTCGGCGACGACATCGCCTGGATGAAGGTCGGGGCCGACGGGCGGCTGCACGCGATCAACCCCGAGTTCGGGTTCTTCGGCGTGGCCCCGGGCACCAACATGTCGAGCAACCCCAACGCCATGCACACGGTCGACCGCGACACCGTGTTCACCAACGTCGCCCTCACCGACGACGGCGACGTCTGGTGGGAGGGCATGGACGGCGAGGCGCCCGCCCACGCCACCGACTGGCGGCGCCAGGACTGGACCCCCGAGAGCGGGACCGACGCCGCCCACCCGAACTCGCGCTTCTGCGCCCCCGCCTCGCAGTGCCCGGTGATCGCGCCGGAGTGGCAGGACGTCGCCGGCGTGCCGATCTCGGCCATGCTCTTCGGCGGCCGGCGGGCCACCACCGTGCCGTTGGTGTTCGAGGCGCGCGACTGGCGCCACGGCGTGTTCATCGCCGCCACCATGGGCTCCGAGAAGACCGCGGCGGCGTTCGGTGGGCTCGGTGAGCTGCGCCGCGACCCCTTCGCCATGCTGCCGTTCTGCGGCTACCACATGGGCGACTACATGGCGCACTGGCTCACGATGACCGAGCGGACCGACGAGTCGAAGCTGCCCCGGATCTACGGGGTCAACTGGTTCCGCAAGGACGCCGACGGCAAGTTCCTGTGGCCCGGGTTCGGCGAGAACCTGCGGGCCCTCGACTGGATCTGCCGGCGGCTCGAGGGCGAGGCCGACGCGGCCGAGACCCCCATCGGCGCCGTGC
Organism: Actinomycetota bacterium; assembly: GCA_016870595.1. Lineage (GTDB taxonomy): Bacteria > Actinomycetota > Acidimicrobiia > IMCC26256 > PALSA-555 > CAIUKV01. The sequence continues at coordinate 4,017 of VGBI01000010.1, read as the reverse complement.
CCCGGCCCGGGGACCTCGACCTCACCGGGCTCGACGCCGACGCCGGCCAGGTCACCCAGGTGCTCACGGTCGACCCCGAGGAGTGGAAGGCCGAGCTGCCCAACATCCGGGAGCACTTCGCCGAGTTCGGTGACCGGCTGCCCGAGGCCCTGCGCACCGAGCTCGCCGCCCTCGAGCGGAACCTCGGCGCCTGAACCGGAGGGGTGCGATGACCGTCACCGCCTACGTCCTCATCCAGACCGAGGTCGGCACCGCCGCCCACGTCGCGTCGTCGGTCCGGGCCATCCCCGGGGTCGTCACCGCCGACGACGTGACCGGTCCCTACGACGTCATCGTCCGGGCCGAGGCCCCCAGCCTCGACGACCTCGGCCGCATGGTCGTGTCGCAGATCCAGGCGGTCGACGGCATCACCCGCACCTTCACCTGTCCCGTCGTCAACCTCTGACCGGGGCGTCGGCCGCTCAGCGCTGACGCCCGGCCCGGGCGGTCCGGCGGGCGTGGCGCTCGAACGCAAGCTCGATCAGCCGGTCGACCACGACGCCACGCGGCTTGCCCGACCAGTCCCACAGCCGGGGGAACATCGACGTCGGGGAGCAGCCCGGGATGGTGTTGATCTCGTTGGCGAGGAACCCGCGCCCGGGCGAGCCGTCGATGCGACGCTCCTCGAGGAAGAAGTCGCAGCGGGCCATGCCCTCGCAGCCCACCGAGCGGTACATCCGCTCGGCGAGTGCCCGCACGGTGTCGGCGAGGGCGTCGTCGATCGGCGCCGGGACCACGAGCCGGGCCTCCTGGCGCTCGTACTTGTCGGCGTAGGAGCGGTAGATCTCGCCCGGGACCACCTCGCCGGGGAACGACGTCTCGAGCACCTCGTTGCCGAGCATCGCCACTTCGATCTCGCGGGCCTCGACCGCCTCCTCCACGATCACCCATTCGTCGTAGAGCAGCGCCCGGTCGAGTGCGGCCGCGAAGGCGGCCGGGTCGTCGGCCCGGCCCACTCCGACCGACGAGCCGAGGTTGGCCGGCTTCACGAAGCACGGGTAGCCGATGGCCGACTCCACCTCGGCCACGAACGCCGCGCGGTCGCGCCCGTCGCGATGGGCCCGCCAGGCCACGCTGGCCAGGCCCGCCTCGGCGAACGCCCGCTTCATCATCACCTTGTCCATCGCCACCGAGGAGCCGAGGACCCCGGCACCCACGTAGGGCACGTCGGCGAGGTCGCACAGGCCCTGGACCGTGCCGTCCTCCCCGTAGGGACCGTGCATCAGCGGGAACACGACGTCGAAGCCGAGGTCGAGGTCGGCGGGCAGGCCGGGCTCGAGGGGCACGAGGGCGTGCGCGCCGGGATCGGGGCGCATGGTCACCTGCGGGCCCCCGACCGGGAGTCGCACCGGCAACGCGTCGGGGCCGCCCGGGAGCAGGTCCCGGACCTCCGTCGACAGCCGCCAGTGCCCGTCGGTCGTGATCCCCACCGGCAGGACCTCGTAACGCTGCGGGTCGAGCGACCCGGCGACCCACGCGGCGCCGGCCCGGGCCACGTCGTGCTCGGCCGAGCGACCGCCGTAGAGCAGCAGGACCCGGAGTCGTCCGGCCACGGCGAGCGTCACCCCGCCTGGAGGATCGCCCGGATCCCCAAGCCCATGATGAACAGCCCGACCAGTCCGTAGAACAGCTCGCGCCGCCCCCGCATCTGACGCCGGTACGAGTAGGCGATGCCCACCGTGATGAAGGCGACGAAGCCGTAGAACATGTGGAAGCGGGGGGCCACGTACTGGTCACTGGCCACGAGCACCACCCCGATGACCACCTGCAGCATCATCGCAGCCTGGGCCCCGATCGTGGGGACCCACATCCAGCGGCCGCGCCAGCGCGGGACGCGCCACGTGACGAGCAGGATCAGCCCGGCGACCGCGTTGGCGACGTAGGCCCAGACCACGTGGGCGTCGTAGAGCCAGGCGAGACCGGCGAGACCGGCGAGGGTGGGCACGGGGGTGCGCTCCGGGGGAGGGCGGGACCGGGATCAGGCCGGACCCTCGGACTGCACGACGTCGTAGGCCCACAGCTCGCTGTGGCTGCTCACCGGCCCCTCGGTGTTGTGGGCGCGGTGCCCGTGCGCGAACGCCGGGCTCTGGACCCAGGCGTCGAAGTCGGCCTGGGTCGCCCAGCGCGTGTACACGAGGTACACGTCGCGACCGTCGGCGGGCCGGAGCAGCTCGAACGCCTCGAACCCCGGCGACTTGGCGACCTCGCCCGCCCGCGCCGCGAACCGCTGCTCGAGCTCCTCGGCCCGCTCGGCCGGTACGGAGATGGCGTTGATCCTGACCACGCTCATGGTGCTCGTCCTCCCGTGGGATGGGCTGGGATGGGATGGTGTGGGGTGGGTGTCGGGGTCGGCACGGCGACCCGGCTGCGTTTCTAGCCCGCGGCGCCGGGCCCGGCCCACCCGGCCCACCCGGCCCGGTCGACGGCGCCGGGGATGGCGGCGTCAGTCGGGGTCGGGGCGGGAGCGCAGGTAGCGCTCGATCTCGCCGATGAGGTCGTCGCCCCCGACGTCGGCCGGGAACTGGGCCTCGATCGCCTCCACGAACCCGGCCACCTCCGGCCGCTCGGCGAGGTTGGCCTCCACCGAGTCGAGGTACTCGGCCAGCGCACGGTCGAGCGGGTCGAGGTCGACCGTGATGCCGGTCAGCCGGGCCAGGCGGTCGAGCAGGGCGCGGGCCGCGGGCGGCGAGGGACTGCCGGCGAGGTAGTGGGGGACCTGGGCCCACAGGCCGACGCCGGGGATCCCGGCGGCGCCGAGCGCGACCAGCAGCGCGGTCTGCAGCCCGGTGATCCCGGCGTAGTCGGTGCGCAGGGCGCCGACCTGCTCGGCCAGCGTTGCGTCGGTGGCGGTGGCGAGGACCTCGACCGGCCGGCGGTGCGTGGTGACGGTCGGCATCGCCCCGAGGCCGTAGGCGACGACGACGTCGAGCCGGAGGGCGAGGTCGACCAGGCCCGCCACCACCGACGGCCACTGCAGCGAGGGCTCGGGCCCGGTCACGAGGACGAGGTCGCGGCCCACGGCGCCGGCCACGCACTCGAGCTCGGGCCACACGATGCGGCGCGTGGTCCCCTCGACGATCTCGGTCGTCGGGCGGGTCTGCTGCAGGTCGACCAGGTCGGCGAGGTCGAGCCGCGCGAAGCGACGGGCCGACGGGCTCTGGGACCGCAGGACCTCGACCGCCTGCTCCCCCGCCATGCCTGCGTCGACCCAGCCCTGGAGCGCGACGACGAGCACCGGCTCGCGCAGTTGGGGCCACGAGGCGACTTCGAGCACGCCGTCACTGTAGGCGGGCCTCTCCGCCCACCCCCCGCCCCGGGTCGACGCGGCCCCTCCGGTGGCGCGAGGCTCCCGGCCATGCACTTCGGCGTCCACGCAGGCCTCCAGAACACCAGCACGTCCGAGCTCCAGGCGCTGTGGCGTCGCATCGAGGACCACGGCTTCGAGTGGATCTCGGTGTGGGACCACTTCTACGCCGCCGACACGACCGTCCGGGGCGACGGCCCGCTGCGCTCCGGGTACCACTGCCTCGAGGCCCTCACGACCCACACCGCGCTCGCGCTCTCGACCGAGCGGGTCCTGTGCGGGAGCCTCGTCTACTGCGCCGGGTACCGGCACCCGGCCGTGTACGCGAACGCAATGGCCACGCTCGACCAGCTGTCGGGCGGTCGCACGGTGCTCGGGCTCGGCGCGGGGTGGCACCAGGGCGAGTACGACGCGTACGGCATCCCCTTCCCGTCGATCGGCGCACGCATGCGCATCCTCGAGGAGTCGGTGCAGTGCGTCCGGTTGCTGCTCGACGAGGAGGTCGCCGACTTCACGGGGGAGCACTTCCGGCTCACCGACGCGCACTGTGAGCCCAAGCCGGTGCAGGCCAAGCTCCCGATCTGGGTCGGTGGCGGCGGCGAGAAGACCACGCTGCGGATCACCGCCCAGCACGCCGACGGGTGGAACCTCGCCTTCATCACCCCCGAGGTGTT
>VGBI01000009.1 GCA_016870595.1 Actinomycetota bacterium | reverse complement strand
CGCATTGCGGGTGAGGCCGGTCTCGGTCTCGGCCGACGAGAAGCCCCAGATCAGCAGCGTCACGACCACGCCGAGGGTGCACACGACCGTCAGGACCCGTCCCGGGTGCGCGACCAGCGGCGGCCGGGGCGACGGGGACGGCGGCGACGTCATGGTGGTGACGGTACCGGCCCCCCGTCGGGGTCCGGCGCGCGCCGGGGCGACCGACCGTGCCGCGACCGGGGCGGGACCGGCCGGTACCGTCGAAACGGTGGCCAGCTCCGCCGTCGCCGGTCTGGCCGGGCGTGTCCTCGCCGGTCGGTACCGTCTGCTCGGTGCGGTCGGATCGGGGGCGTCCGGTCGGGTGTACGTCGCCGACGACGTCCGCCTGCGCCGCCGTGTCGCGGTCAAGGTGCTGCACGGCGGGCTCGCCGACGACCAGGGCTTCCTCCGGCGGTTCCGCAGCGAGGCCCAGCACGCGGCCGCGCTGCAGCACCCCAACATCGTGGCGGTCTACGACTGGGGCGAGGACGCCGGGATGCCGTTCCTCGTGCTCGAGCTCCTCACCGGGGGCAGCCTCCGAACCCTGATCGATCGCGGCGGACGCCTCCACCCGGCGCAGGCGGCCCACGTCGGTCGGCAGGTCGCAGCCGCCCTGCACCACGCGCACACCCGCGGGATCGTGCACCGCGACGTGAAGTCGGCCAACCTGCTCTTCGACGCGCACGGGACCGCCCGGGTCGCCGACTTCGGTCTGGCCCGGGCCCTGGCCGAGGCGGGGTGGACCGAGGTCGACGGTGGTGCCGTGGGCACGTTGCGGTACGCCGCGCCCGAGCAGGCCGACGGCGGTCCGGTCGACGGTCGGGCCGACTGCTACTCCCTCGCGGTCGTGCTGATCGAGTCGGTCACCGGAGTGGTGCCCGACGTCGGCGAGACCCCGGTCGCCACCGTCCTGGGCCGGGCCCGCCGCCCCCTCACCGTCCCCGCCGGGCTCGGGCCTCTCGGCGAGGTGCTCGCCCGGGCCGGGCAGCCCGATCCCGCCGACCGCTTCCCGGACGCCGCCGCCTTCGCGGCTGCGCTCGCCGCGGCCGGGCGGATGATCGGCCCGCCGCCCCCGCTGGTGCTGCCCGGGCTCGGGGACCCCGTCGACGACCCCGCGCCGACCCGCATCGCGCCCGTGGCGCGCCCGGGGACCGCGGCCACGGAGACCGTTGCGCCCGTGGTCGCCCCGACCGGCCCGACGACCGCCGTCCCCGCCGCCCCGCCCGCCGATCCGGGCGTCCCCGCCCCCGCCGGGGCGCACGCGCGCCGGCCCCCGGGCAGCCACCGGAGGGTGCCCGTGGTCGTCGCCGTCGTCGTGCTCGCCGCCCTCGTGGCCGCGGGCGCGCTCGCGGCCTCCGCGCTCGGTGGGTCCGGCCCGCCGGTGGCGGCGCCGAGCCTCGTGGGCCTCGCTGAGGAGCGGGCGGCCTCGGCGGTGGCGTCGTCGGGCCTGCGGCTCGAGGTGACGCGTCGGCGCAGCGACGACGTCGTCGGCCTCGTCGTCGCGCAGCGGCCCGCCGCCGGCGCGTTCGTGAGCGAGGGTGGGATCGTGCGGATCGTGGTGTCGCGTGGCCCACCGCCCGTCACCGTCCCGGCCGGGCTGATCGGGCTCCCCCTCGCCGAGGCCCAGGCCCGGCTCGAGCAGAGCGGCTTCGTGGTCGAGGTGGCGCGCGCCTACGACGAGAACGCGCCCGTCGACCGGGTCCTCGGGGCCGATCCCGCCCCCGGGGCGACCGCACCTCCGGAGTCGGTGGTGCGCCTGCGGGTCAGCGACGGCCCCGCCCCGGTGCCGGTGCCTGCCGAGGTGACGGGCAAGACCTTCGACGAGGCCGCCGCGATCCTCCGGGCCCGGGGCTTCGGCGTCGCGCGCGCCGACGTGTTCGACGACGAGGCCGACGCCGGCCGGGTGGTGGGCGCCACCCCTGCGGTCGGCGCGCCCGCCCCCCGGGGGTCGACGGTCACCCTGAACGTCAGCAAGGGGCCCGAGCTCGTCGCCGTGCCGGCCGGGCTCGTCGGGCTCACCGTCGAGGCGGCGAGCCAGCAGCTCCAGGCCGCCGGGCTCGTGCCGGTGGTGGAGAACTACGCCCCCGGGCGCCGGGTGCGGGCCACCGATCCGGCGGCCGGGACCCGGGTGCGCAAGGGCGCACGGGTGACCCTCTTCCTCTAGGTCCGGCGCGAACCGTCGCCGGTCCGGTCGCCGGTCCCGAGTGCCGGACCGGGGCCGCCGGACGCCCCGGACCTACGATCGGGGCGCGTCCAGGCGCCGCCGCCGGACGACGGAGGATCGGTGAAGGGCCCGGACGACGGTGAGCAGGACCACGGCGTCGCGCGCGACGAGCCGCAGTCCGCGGACCTCGAGCCCGATCTCCTGGTCGAGTTCACCGGCGAGGAGCCGACCGTCGCCTGGCCGGCCTGGTGGCGGGCCCGCCGCGCTGCACCCCGCCCGCACCGCCGGTCGCCCTGGCTCGTGCTCGCGGTCGTCATGGCCGGCGGCTTCGCCACCGGGTTCTCGGTCACGATCCTCACGGTGTCGCTGCCCGACGTCGCGTCGAGCCTCGACGCTGCGCCGTCGGAGCTGGTGTTCGTGGTCACCGGCCCCTTCCTCGCCTATGCCCTCGCGATGCCGGTGCTCGGGAAGATCGGCGACGTCCACGGGCACCGGCGCGTCTACCTCCTCGGTCTCGCCGGGTTCGCCGTCGCCACCGGAGCCAGCGCCTTCGCCTGGGACGCCCCGTCGCTGATCGTGCTGCGGACGGTCGCCGCCCTGGCCGGGGCCGCGACCGGTCCTGCGTCGATGGCCATGATCATGCACGCCTTCGTCCCTGCCGAGCGGGCCAAGGCGATCGGGTGGTGGTCGCTGGTCGCCGGGGCCGCACCGGTCCTCGGCCTCGTCGCCGGCGGGCCGCTGGTGGACGCGGTCGGGTGGCGGGCGATCTTCGCGGTCCAGGCCCCGCTGGCCGCGGTCGCCGTCGTGATCGCGGCGTGGGTCCTGCCCGAGACCACCCGGCGGGCCCGTGCGTTCATCGACTGGTGGGGGGCGGCACTGCTTGCGCTGGCGACGGTGGGCGGGCTCGGCGCGTTGCAGCTGGTGGGCACCGTCGGCGCGGATCCGATCCTGCTCGTGCTCCTGGCGGTCGCCGCGGTCGCGGGGTTCGCCTTCGCGCGGGTCGAGCGCCGGGTCGAGGTGCCGCTGATCCCGCCCGGGCTGCTGCGCACCCGGAACTTCGGGGCGTCGGTCGCCGCCCAGTGGCTGTTCAGCTTCGCCTACATGGGCGGCTACATCGTGACGCCGGTCCTGGTGCAGGAGGCGTTCGGGCTCTCGGTCGCCGAGGCGTCGCTCGCGATGGTGATCCGCCCCCTCGTCTTCGCGATCGCGGCGCCGGTGGTCGGCTACGTCGCGGTCAACGTGGGGGAGCGGCGCTGCGCGGTGGTGGGCTCGGTCCTGCTCGTCGCAGCGATGGGCACGTTCCTCGCCGGCGCGGCCTGGGGCGTGCTCGGGCTCGTGCTCGCCGGCCTCGCCCTGGGCGGGCTCGCCAACGGGGCGGCATCGCCCAGCCTCGTGACCGTGGCGGCCAACGCGATCCCCCACGAGGACCTCGGGGTCGGCAACGCGGCCCAGCAGATGATCGCCCAGATCGGTGCGGTGGCCGGGATGCAGGCGATGTCGCTGACCGCGGTCGGGCTGGGCGGCAACGGGTTCTCGGCCGCCTTCGTCGTCGGCGGGATCGCTGCCGCGGGGGCCGTGGTCGCGGCGGCGGGGCTCCGGGACCGGGGGGCCGCCCGCCCCGTCCTCCGCGTGGAGCCCGCGTGAAGCGCGTCGCGTCGAGCGGGCTGGTGCCCGACGGCGAGCTGGAGGGGGGCTCGTGGCGGCCCTGGGGGGGGGAGGAACGCGACGGAGCCATCGCCTACCGGTGGTGGGTGCTGGTCGCGGTGTGCGCGGGCCTCTTCGCCACGGGCCTGACCGTGACCGCGCTCACCACCGCCGTGCCCTTCATCCAGCGCAACTTCGGCACGTCGATCGCGGCGATCACCTGGGTCGTCTCGGCGCCGTTCCTCTTCCGCGCGATCTTCGTCCCCGCCTTCGGCAAGGTGGCCGACCGGAGCGGGCGGCGGCGGGTGTGGTGCATCGGCTTCGCCGTCTCGGCGACCGCGTCGCTCGCGTGCGGGTTCGCGCCGTCGGTGGGGTGGCTGATCCTGTTCCGGGCCGTCGCCGCGATCGGGGGCGCCGCGGTGGTGCCGTCGTCGCTCGCCCTGATCGCCGTCGTGTTCCCGCCCGAGGAGCGGGTCAAGGCCTACGGCTGGTGGTCGGCGACTGCGGCGGGATCCCCGCTCGTCGGGGTGGTGCTGGGCGGCCTCGTGATCGAGGCGTTCGGATGGCGCTGGCTCTTCTTCGGGCAGTTCCCGTTCGCGCTCGTCGCGTTGGTGCTCGGTTGGCTGGTCCTGCGCGAGTCGCGTGGCGAGCGGGCCCGCTTCGACCTCGGGGGCACGATCCTCTCGGTGGTCGGGCTCGGATCGGTGATCCTCCTGCTCAATCGCGGGCCGGTCGGGACGTGGGCCTGGGGCTCGGCCCCGATGGTGGGGGTCGCGCTGCTCGCGGTCACGTGCCTCGTCGCCTTCGTCGCGGTGGAGCTGCGGGTCGCGTCGCCGATCGTGCCGGTGCGGCTCTTCCGTCGACGCCCCTTCACCGCCGGGGTGGCGGCGAGCTTCTGCGGGAACTTCGCCTACATGGGCGGGTTCTTCATCACCTCGCTGATGCTCGCCGAGCCCGGGCTGTTCGGCTACAGCGCTGCAATGGTGGCGTGGGCGGTCGCGCCCCGCGCGGTGGCGCTGGCCGCCATGGGCCCGGGCGCGGGGTACCTCGCGGCCCGGTTCGGGGGGCGCCGCATGGCCACGACCGGGATGGTGGCGGTGGCCGCGTCGATGGTGATGCTCGCGGCCCTCACCCCGGACGCCTCCTACTGGTGGATCCTCCCCGGCCTGCTCGTGTCGGGCGTCGGGCTCGGTCTCATCGGGCCGCCTGCCGTCGCCGCGGTGACCAACGAGGCTCCCGACGACGACCTGGGGGCCGCCGGCGCTGCGGTGAACCTCGGTGCGGCGTTCGGCACGTCGATGGGCATCGCCACGATGCAGGCGGTGCTGGTGGGGTCGTCGGTGGGGGGTCCGCCGACGATGGCCGCGTTCTCGGCCGCCTTCCTGGCCGGGGCGGTCGTGACCGTGCTCGGGATCGGCGCCACCCTCGGGCTCGGGCCGCCCAACCGGGTGGGGCGCGTGCTGCGGGCGCGGCGCCGAGGCGGCTGAGCGTTCGGGGCTGCCGGGTGCGGTGGCGCTACTCGGTGATGCCGAGGATCGCCTCGGCCAGCGCGGTCGCGCCGGCCGGCGCGCCGCCGACCTGGGCCTGGTTCAGGAGCTTCGCCAGATCGCCCTGGATCTTGACCTTGCCGCCCATGAAGGCGTTGATCCCCGCCTGGGGGTCGCCCGACAGCAGGATCTCGCGCGCGCTGGCGTAGTCGGTGGTCACGGTGAGATCGGCGTCGGGGACGTGCCCGATCCCCCAGTGGCCCCGTCCGTCGCGGGCGCCGACGTGCAGGTGCTTCTCGGCCCCGTAGGGGGTGTCGGTGACCACCAGGTTCATCACGAGGTCGGCGTGGGCCGGAGCCTCGGCGCCCATGTCCTCGACCAGCCGGTCGACGATCGCGAACCAGTCGTCGCTCAGGAACGGGTACTTGGCCACGGCCCGAATCTAGTGGGGGACGGCGCCGTAGACTCCGGTGCTGATGACCGACGGCTCCGCCCCGATCACGCGCGCCGACGTGGAGCACGTCGCCCGTCTCGCCCGCCTCGCGCTGACCGACGCCGAGGTCGAGCGCCTCACCGCCGACCTCGCGGCCGTGCTCGACCACGCCGCCGACGTCGCCGCCCTGGACCTCGACGGCGTGCCGCCCACGGCCCATCCCCTCCCGCTGCGCAACGTGCTGCGCGACGACGCGGTGCGCCCGTCGCTCGACCGCGACGAGGTCCTCGCCGCCGCGCCGGTGGCCGAGGACGGCCGCTTCCGCGTCCCCCGGATCCTCGACCCGTCGTGAGTGCCGCGACCGAGATCGCCGCCGCCGTGCGGGCGGGGCGCCGGACGGCGCGCGACGTGCTCGAGGAGCACCTCGCCCGCATCGACGCCCGCGAGTCGGAGGTCCACGCGTTCAACCTCGTCCTCGCCGACGAGGCCCGGGCCGCGGCCGACGCCGTCGACGCGCTGGTTGCGTCCGGTGCGGACCCCGGTCCGCTGGCCGGGGTTCCCGTCGCACTCAAGGACAACCTCTGCACCCGGGGGGTGCCGACGACCTGCTCGTCGCGCATCCTCGCCGGGTGGCGGCCCCCCTACGACGCCACCGTCGTGCAGCGTGTGGTGGCCGCCGGTGGGGTGGTGGCGGGCAAGACCAACCTCGACGAGTTCGCGATGGGCTCGTCGACGGAGAACTCGGCGTTCGGTCCCACCCGCAACCCCCGTGACGTGTCCCGGGTCCCGGGCGGGTCGAGCGGGGGCTCGGCCGCAGCGGTGGCGGCCGGCTTCGCTCCGCTCGCGCTCGGCTCCGACACCGGTGGCTCGATCCGCCAGCCCGCGGCCCTGTGCGGCACGGTCGGGGTGAAGCCCACCTACGGCGCGGTGTCGCGCTACGGACTCGTTGCCTTCGCCTCGTCGCTCGACCAGATCGGGCCGTTCGCCGGGTCGGTCGCCGACGCGGCGTTGCTGCTCGACGTGATCGCCGGTCCCGACCCGCTCGACTCCACGTCGTCGCCCCGGGTGCCCGCCGCCCTCGGCCCCGGTTTGCGCGACGGCGTCGCCGGGCTGCGAGTCGGCCTGATCGACGAGCTCGTCGACGCCGAGGGGGTCGAGCCCGAGGTGCGCGACGCCGTGAGCCGGGCGGCCGCCGCGCTGGAAGCCGCCGGTGCGACGGTCGAGCGGGTGTCGGTGCCGTCGGTCGTGTACGGGCTCTCCGCGTACTACCTGATCGCGCCGGCCGAGGCGTCGTCGAACCTCGCCCGCTACGACGGCGTGCGCTACGGCCTGCGCGTCGACGGCGACGACGTCGCCACGATGAACGCGCGCACCCGCGACGTCGGCTTCGGCCCCGAGGTGAAGCGCCGGATCATGCTCGGCACGTACGCGTTGTCGGCGGGCTACTACGACGCCTACTACGGCAAGGCCCAGCGCGTCCGCACCCTGATCACCCGCGACTTCGCCCGGGCGTACGAGCGCTTCGACGCCCTGCTGTCGCCCACCTCGCCGACCGTGGCCTTCCCCCTCGGGGCCAAGGCCGACAACCCGTTGGCCATGTACCTGTCCGACGTGTGCACGATCCCCACCAACCTGGCCGGCCACGCAGCGGCGAGCGTGCCCTTCGGGACGGGGCGCGACGGGCTCCCGGTCGGGGTCCAGGTGCTCGTCGACGCCGAGCAGGAGCCGACGATGTTCCGGGTGATGCAGGCGCTCGAGGAGCGGGCGTCGTGACCACGTCCGGGTACGAGGCGGTCATCGGGCTCGAGGCCCACGTCGAGCTCGCCACTGCGACGAAGCTGTTCTGCGGGTGCCCCAACGAGTTCGGGGCGGCGCCCAACACCCACGTGTGCCCGGTGTGCCTCGGGCTGCCGGGCTCGCTCCCGGTGCTCAACCGTGCGGTGGTCGAGTACGCGCTGCGCTTCGCTGCGGCGCTCGGCTTCCGGGTCCCCGACGAGTCGATCTTCGCCCGGAAGAACTACTTCTACCCCGACATGCCGAAGGACTACCAGATCAGCCAGTACGAGGAGCCCATCCTCGTCGACGGGTCCATCGAGGTCGACGGCGTGCACATCGGGATCGAGCGGGCCCACCTCGAGGAGGACACCGGCAAGACCACCCACATGGGCGGGGGCGGCCGCATCCACGAGGCCGACTATTCGCTCGTCGACTACAACCGGGCCGGCGTGCCGCTCATGGAGATCGTGAGCCGTCCCGACATCCGCACCGCCGAGCAGGCCCGGGCCTACGTGAGCGAGCTGCGCGGGGTGCTCAAGGCCCTCGGCGTCTCCGACGTGAAGATGGAGGAGGGCTCCATGCGCGTCGACGCCAACGTGTCGGTCCGTCCGGTCGGCACCGAGGCGTTCGGGACCAAGGTCGAGATCAAGAACATGAACTCGCTGCGGTCGCTCGGTCGGGCCATCGACTTCGAGATCGAGCGGCAGATCGCGGCGCTGGAGGCGGGCGAGCGGATCGTGCAGGAGACCCGCCACTGGGACGAGGCCGACGGGCGCACCCACGGGATGCGCACGAAGGAGGGGTCGAGCGACTACCGCTACTTCCCCGAGCCCGACCTGGTGCCGGTCGCGCCGTCGGGTGAGATGCGGGCTGCGGCGGCCGCGGCGGTGCCGGAGCTCCCGGCCGCCCGCCGGGCCCGGCTGGTCGCCGACTGGGGGGTCTCCGAGGCCGACGCCCGGGTGCTCGTCGACGTCGACGGGCTCGCCGACTTCGCCGCCGCCGCGGTCGACGCGCTGCGCGACGGTGCTGCGCGTGACGTGGCGAACTGGTGCACCGGCGACGTGATGGCCCACCTCAACGAGACCGGCCTGTCGATCGAGGTCCTCCCGCTCGCGCCCGACGGGCTCGCGGAGCTGGTCGGGCTGGTCGCGGCCGGGACGATCTCCCGCAACCAGGCCAAGGACGTGCTGGCCGAGTGCCTGCGGGCGCCCACACGCCCGGCCCAGGTCGTCGCCGAGCGGGGCCTCGAGCAGGTGAGCGACACCGGCGCGCTCGCCGCCGTGGTCGACGAGGTCCTCGCCGCCAACGCCGACGCCGTCGCCGAGTACCGCAGCGGTGACGACAAGGCGAAGAAGAAGAAGCGCGGCTTCCTGATGGGGGAGTGCATGAAGGCCCTCCGGGGCCAGGGCAACCCCCAGCTCCTCAACGCCCTCCTCGACGAGCGCCTCGCCTGACCCTTTCTTGTCCGTACGTTTCCGGGGCCTATGGCCCCTGGAAACGTCCAAACACCGCGGGGTCAGTCCATCGGCACGGCGCGCACGATGTGGCCGTCGATGCGGGCGAAGATCTCGTCCAGCGAGTGACCGGTGATGGTGAGGCCGTGGTTCTTCTGGCCGACCACCGCCCGGGTCGGGTCGGGGGCCTGGCGCACGAGGTCGGCGACCGAGGTCGCGAGCTCCACGGTGCCGCACGGGTAGTTGATCTCGGTCGCGGGCGTGCCCTTGATCCAGGCGTGCACGTGGAGGATCGCGTGCACGTCGGGGTGCTCGCGGTAGATCATCCAGTGCTCGATCGCGTCGACCGACACCCGGTTGGGCTTCACCTCCGGCGGGATCGACAGGATGATCGAGTTACGCGCCGGCTCGTAGCCGCGCACGAGGAGGATGTCGCGCCCGATCTCGCGCAGGTTCGCCTTGTCGACGCCGCTGGCGCTCATCCAGAACTCGGGCCCCCACGCCGATTCGGTGGGCGGGAGACGGCGCGCGCTCACGTTGCCGTAGCTCAGCCCCCCGATCCCGTAGAGGAGCTTCACGTGGCGCAGGTCGCGCTCGGAGAGGATCTCCTCGATCGGGAACGCGGCGGGCAGGAGGTCGAGCGCGCCGAGCCGCTCGCCCGCACGGGTGATCTGCGCGGTCTGGTCGTCGCCCGACCAGAGCGCCTCGGGGAGGTCGGGCAGGAACTCGTTGGCGATCACGAGGCGTGACGTCGCGAGCGGCTCGACCCGCTCCAGCACGGCGGTGAAGAACTGCCCGTCGTCACCCGCGTGGTCGACGCGGTAGGTGCCCTGCTCCAGGGTTACGAACGAGGCGATCGGGCCGGTGGGCCCGTCGCTGACCAGCACGGCGAGGTTGGCCAGGCCCTGCACCAGCAGCGGGTACCCGGTGCGCAGCAGATCGGTCGGCGGCTCGGGGACGTACCCGAGCGCGACCACGAAGGTGGGCGCGTTCTTGCGGCGGTAGGGCCGGGGCTCGTCGGCGTCGAGGGCGTGCAGCACGACCTGCACCGTGGGTCCGGGCTCGCCGACCTCGGTGTATCCGCGCGCGCGCATCGCCCGGGCGAGTCCGTCGACGAACCAGGCGAGCCGAGGGGGAGCGGGCTCCCCGTTGCGGGCGAAGGTGTGGTCGACCACACGGCCCCGGTCGGCCACGGCGGCGGCGATGGTGAGCGGAGCGGCGGTCGTGGTTCGGGATTGCACCGTCATGATCTGGTCCCCCCGGGACGGCGGTGGTGGGACCCAGCGTAGGCCGGAACGGCCGAACCGGTTGGAGAGGCGCGAGGGGCCTGGGTCCGGGCCCCGCCGGTACGCTGCGGCCCATGAGCGACATGAAGCCCCGCAGCCGTGAAGTGACCGAGGGGATGCACCGGGCCCCCGCCCGGGCCATGCTCCGGGCCATCGGGATGACCGACGGCGACTGGGGCAAGTCCCAGATCGGCGTCGTCTCCTCCTGGAACGAGGTCACCCCCTGCAACATGCCGCTCGACCGCCTGGCCAAGCGGGCCAAGGAGGGCGTCCGCGACGCCGGCGGCTTCCCGATCGAGTTCTGCACCATCGCCGTCAGCGACGGGATCTCGATGGGTCACGAGGGGATGCGGGGCTCGCTGGTGTCGCGCGAGATCATCACCGACTCGGTCGAGTGCGTGATGCACGCCGAGCGCCTCGACGCCATGGTCACCTTCGCCGGATGCGACAAGAGCCTGCCCGGGATGATGATGGCCGCGGCCCGGCTCAACCTGCCGTCGGTGTTCCTGTACGGCGGGTCGATCCTCCCGGGCCACTACAAGGACCAGGCCCTCGACATCGTCAGCGTGTTCGAGGCGGTCGGGGCGTGCGCGGCAGGAACCCTCAGCGAGAACGAGCTCGGGGAGATCGAGAAGCGGGCCTGCCCGACCGAGGGGTCGTGCGCCGGGATGTTCACCGCCAACACCATGGCGTCGGTGGCCGAGGCGATCGGCCTGTCGTTGCCGGGGAGCTCCTCGGCCCCGGCGGTCGACCGGCGGCGTGACGACCTCGCCTACGAGAGTGGCCGGGCCGTGCTCAACCTGCTCGCGCTGGACATCAAGCCGCGCGACATCCTCACCAAGGAAGCGTTCGAGAACGCCATCGCCATCGGCATGGCGCTGGGCGGCTCCACCAACATGGTGCTGCACCTCCTCGCGCTGGCGTTCGAGGCGAAGGTCGACCTCGACCTCGACGACTTCAACCGCGTCGGGGCCCGGGTGCCCCACATCGCCGACATGAAGCCGCACGGCAAGTTCCACATGACCGACCTCGACCGCATCGGCGGGGTGCCCGTGGTCCTGCGCGAGCTGCTCGAGGCCGGGCTGCTCCACGGCGACTGCCTCACGGTCACCGGCAAGACGATCGCCGAGAACCTCGCCGATCTCGACGCCCCCGCACCCGACGGCGTGGTCGTGCACGCGCTGGCCGACCCGATCAACGTCCAGGGTGGGATCGCCGTCCTGCGGGGGAGCCTCGCACCCAAGGGGTCGGTCGTGAAGGTCGCCGGCATCGACCACCCGCGCTTCGAGGGCTTGGCCCGGGTCTTCGACGGCGAGCAGCTCGCGATGGACGCGATCCTCGCCGGCGCGATCAACGCGGGCGACATCGTCGTGATCCGCTACGAGGGCCCCAAGGGCGGACCGGGGATGCGCGAGATGCTCGCGGTCACCGGGGCGATGAAGGGGGCGGGCCGCGGCGCCGACGCCGCGCTCATCACCGACGGGCGCTTCTCGGGCGGCACCCACGGCTTCTGCGTCGGGCACGTGGCCCCCGAGGCCGTCGACGGCGGGCCGATCGCCTTCGTCCAGGACGGCGACCGCATCGTCATCGACGCCGAGGCCCACACCATCGACCTCCTGGTCGACGAGGCCGAGATGGAGCGGCGCAAGGTCGGCTGGGCCCCGCTCGAGCCGCGCTACGTCACCGGGTTCCTGGCCAAGTACGCGAAGCTGGCCCAGGGCGCCGAGGTCGGCGCGATCACCAACTTCTGAACCCCGTTGTTCGGACGCGGCGCCCTGCGCCCGCGACGCGTCCAAACGCTGAAGGTGGGCGATGCCGGAGATCCTGGAGGCGGAGCAGGCCCGGGCGCTGGTCGCGGCCGCGGCGCTCGACCGTGAGATCGCGTCGGTGCACGCGCCCGACGCCTGGTTCTGCAAGCGGGGCGCGACGCCGACCGGGGTCCGCCGGGCCCTGACCGGGCGGACCCTCACCGAGGCCCGCCGGCGGGGCAAGCTCCTGCTGGTCGACACCAGCGCCGACGGTCCGGTGCTCGGCCTGCACCTCGGCATGAGCGGCCGGATCCTCGTCGACGGCGACGGGGCCGGCGACCCGCTCCTCTACGCCAGCAACCGGGACGAGCCGGCCTGGCGCCGGTTCGGGCTGCGCTTCGCCGACGGCGGCACGCTCTACCTCCGGGACCCCCGGCGGCTCGGCGCGGTGGAGCTCGACCCCGACGAGGACCGCCTCGGTCCCGACGCCCTGACCCTCACCCGGGCCCGGCTCGCCGCTGTGGTGACCCCGAGCGCCGCCCCGGTCAAGGCGGTGCTCATGGACCAGTCCCGCATCGCCGGCCTCGGGAACCTCCTCACCGACGAGGCGCTGTGGCGGGCGGGGATCGACCCGGCCCGCCCCGCCCGGACCCTCGGCCCCGACGACGTCGCCGGGCTGCACCGGGCCATCCGGTCGACGCTGCGCACGCTCGGCCGCCGGGGTGGCTCCCACACCGGTGACCACATGCCCGGCCGGGTCCCCGGGGCGGTCTGCCCCCGGGACGGCGCCCCCATGCTGCGGCGCACGGTCGGGGGCCGCACCACCTACTCCTGCCCCGTCCACCAGCACTGACGGGCCGCCGGGCTCCCGGCCGCCGCCGGGACCACGAGATGACTTGCGGGACCGGGGTCACACCGGCCACAATGGTCATCGATGACCCGCCCGATCCACCTCCTGTCGACCAACCTCTTGGTAGTCGTCACGTAGCGCACGGCGCCTCCACGCGTCCGTGCGCTCTCCGCCCCTCGCCCTGGCGAGGGGCTTCGTACGTCACGGGCCGGGAATCCGCCCGCCGGCGCACGGAGCCGATCCAGGGAACCCGAGTCCCCCCGACCGAAGCGAGCGAGCCATGAAGATCACCGGAGCCCAGGCCCTCATCAAGAGCCTCGAGCTGGAGCAGGTGGAGGTCATGTTCGGCCTCCCCGGCGGCGCGATCCTGCCCGTCTACGACCCGCTCATCGACTCGTCGATCCGTCACATCCTCGTCCGCCACGAGCAGGGCGCGGGCCATATGGCCGAGGGCTACGCCCACGCCACCGGCCGCCCGGGGGTGGCCATGGTGACGAGCGGCCCGGCCGCCACCAACGTGGTCACGCCGCTGTGCGACGCGTACATGGACTCGATCCCGCTCGTGATGATCACCGGGCAGGTGCCCTACGCGGTCATCGGCACCGACGCGTTCCAGGAGTGCGACACCGTCGGCATCACCATGCCGGTCACCAAGCACAACTGGCTGGTCACCGACGCCCAGGACATCCCCCGCATCGTGCGTGAGGCCTTCCACGTGGCGACCACCGGTCGGCCCGGTCCGGTGCTCGTCGACGTGCCCAAGGACGTGTCGAACCAGCTCATGGACTGGGAGTGGCCCGAGACCGTCGACCTGCCCGGCTACCGCCCGACCACCAAGGGCCACACGAAGCAGGTCAAGGACGCCGCCCGGCTCATGGGCGAGGCCCAGCGTCCGGTGCTCTACGTGGGTGGCGGCATCCTCAAGGCCCGGGCCGCCGAGGCGCTCCGCGAGCTGGCCGAGCTCACCGGGTTCCCGGTCGTCACCACGCTCATGGCCCGGGGTGCGTTCCCCGACGACCACCCGCAGTGCCTGGGCATGCCCGGCATGCACGGCAACTACACCGCGATCACCGCGATGCAGAAGGCCGACCTCCTGATCGCGCTGGGCGCGCGCTTCGACGACCGGGTCACCGGCAAGCTCGACGCGTTCGCACCCGACGCCCGGATCATCCACGTCGACATCGACCCGGCCGAGCTGGGCAAGGTGCGCCGGCCGGACGTGCCGATCGTGGGTGACTGCCGCGTGGTGATCGAGGAGCTGGTCAAGGCGGTGCGGGCCGAGAAGGGCAAGCGGAGCTGGCCGGTGATCGACCCGTGGCGCGAGCAGCTGCGCGAGTGGCAGGCCCGCTACCCGCTCGTCTACGAGCAGTTCGAGGACGGCCCGCTCAAGCCGCAGTACGTCATCGACACGCTGCGCGACAACTCCCCCGACGACACCATCGTCGCGTCGGGCGTGGGCCAGCACCAGATGTGGACCTCGCAGCGCTGGAAGTTCAACCACCCCTACACCTGGGTCAACTCCGGCGGTCTCGGGACGATGGGCTTCGCGGTGCCGGCCGCCATCGGCGCGAAGGTGGGCAAGCCCGAGCGCATGGTGTGGGCGGTCGACGGCGACGGCTGCTTCCAGATGACGGCCCAGGAGCTCGTCACCGCGAGCGCCGAGCGGATCCCGGTGAAGGTGGCCATCCTCAACAACGCCTACCTCGGCATGGTCCGCCAGTGGCAGGAGATGTTCTACGAGGAGCGCTACAGCGAGGTGTACCTCTCGCCCGACCTCCCCGACTACGTGAAGTGGGCCGAGGCCATGGGCTGCGTGGCGTTCCGCGTCGACACGCCCGAGGACGTCGAGCCGACGATCCAGAAGGCCAACGAGATCGACGACCGCCCGGTGGTCATCGACTTCCGCACCGACTACCGCGAGAAGGTGTACCCGATGATCGCGGCGGGGACCTCGAACGACGAGGTGATCCTCGACCCGGCCCACGACCCGCACGCGTCGGGTCACTGAGGGGGCGGGCGATGTCCGTGCAGCACCACATCCTCAGCGTGCTCGTCGAGAACAAGTTCGGCGTGCTGACCCGGGTCGCCGGGCTCTTCGCCCGACGTGGGTTCAACATCTACTCGCTCGCGGTCGGTCCGACCGAGGACGAGCGCTTCAGCCGGATGACGATCGTGGTCGACGCCGAGTCGGCCCCGATCGAGCAGGTCACGAAGCAGCTCAACAAGCTGATCCCGGTGATCAAGATCGTCGAGCTCGCCCCGGCCGACGCGGTCGAGCGCGAGCTGATGCTGGTGACGGTCAAGGCCACCGCCGAGGCCCGGTCCCAGATCACCGAGTTGGCCTCGATCTTCGAGGCCAAGATCGACGACGTCGGCTACGACGCCCTCACGGTCGTGGTGGCCGGCCCCCCCGAGAAGCTCGACGCGATGACCGTTCTCCTCCAGCCGTTCGGCATCTTGGAGCTCCAGCGCACGGGTCGCGTGGCCCTGCCGAAGCTGGCCCGGCGCCCGGCCAAGTTGCGGGCCGTGAGGACCCGGACCGGCTGAACTACCCTCGTGCTCCCCGAGCACGCCCGATCACGAAGGACCGCACACCATGCCTGCCACGATCTACTACGACGCCGACGCCGACGCCGCCCTCCTCGAGGGACGCACCGTGGCCGTGCTCGGATACGGATCCCAGGGTCACGCCCACGCCCGCAACCTTCACGACTCCGGGGTCGACGTCGTCGTCGGGCTTCGCGAGGGCTCGTCGTCGTGGGCCAAGGCCGAGGAGGCCGGGCTCCGGGTGCGCAGCATCGCCGAGGCGGTCCGCGAGGCCGACATCGTCATGGTGCTCCTGCCCGACACCGAGCAGGCCCGCATCTACGAGCAGGACATCGCGCCGAACCTCTCGGAGCGCAACTCCCTCGCCTTCGCCCACGGCTTCAACATCCACTTCGGTCAGATCACACCACCGAACGGCGTCGACGTCTGGATGATCGCGCCGAAGGGGCCGGGCCACCTGGTGCGCCGGACGTTCGAGGAGGGGGGCGGGGTGCCCGGGCTCGTGGCCGTACACGCCGACGAGACCGGCAAGGCCAAGGAGACCGCGCTCGCCTACGCCCGAGCGATCGGCGCG
Source organism: Actinomycetota bacterium (assembly GCA_016870595.1). Taxonomy (GTDB): domain Bacteria; phylum Actinomycetota; class Acidimicrobiia; order IMCC26256; family PALSA-555; genus CAIUKV01. The sequence continues at coordinate 30,263 of VGBI01000009.1, read as the reverse complement.
ACCCGCGCCGGCGTGCTCGACACCACCTTCGAGGAGGAGACCGAGACCGACCTGTTCGGTGAGCAGGTCGTGCTCTGCGGTGGCCTCACCGAGCTGATCATGGCGTCGTTCGAGACGCTGGTGAACGCCGGCTACCAGCCCGAGTCGGCCTACTTCGAGACGCTGCACGAGGTGAAGCTGATCGTCGACCTCATCTACGAGGGCGGCATCACCAACATGCGCTACTCGATCTCCGACACCGCCGAGTACGGCGACCTCACCCGGGGCCCGCGCATCGTCACCGAGGAGACCCGGGCCGAGATGCGTCAGATCCTCGACGAGATCCAGACCGGGCGCTTCGCCAAGGAGTGGATCCTCGAGAACCGGGCCGGTCGCCCCGTCTACAACGCGCTGCGGCGCCGGGGTGCGCAGCACCAGATCGAGGAGGTCGGTGAGCGGCTCCGGGCGATGATGCCCTGGATCGCGGCCGGCCGGGCCCGGCCCCAGGACGTCTCCGGCGGCTGACCCGGATCCTCCGCCCCCGCATCCGAGCATGTGACGACCAGCCACCTATTTCGTGGTTGACGGTCACATGCTCGGGGTGGGTGCCGGACTTGCGGCGGTCGTCGTCGGGTACCTGCTCGGGACGATCCCGAACGCGGTGCTCGTCACCCGACTCGCCACGCGCGGCCGCGTCGACATCCGGGAGACGGGGAGCGGCAACCCCGGGGGGTTCAACACCATCCGCTCGGTCGGCAAGGTCTGGGGCGCGGCGGTGATCCTGCTCGACGGCGGCAAGGCGGTCCTCGCCGCGCTGCTCGGCTGGCTGATCGCCGGCGACGCCGGGGCCTACCTGGGCGCCACCGCCGCCATCGCCGGCCACGTGGCCCCGGTGTGGACGGGCTTCCGGGGGGGCGGCAAGGGCGTCGCCGCCGCCGGCGGGTCGATCCTGGCCGTGTTCCCGGTGTTCTTCCCGGTGGAGCTGGTCGTGCTGCTCGTCGCCGCCCTGGTCATCCGCAAGGCCGAGCCCGCGATGCTCGTCGGCATGGTCGCCTGGGTGGTCGGTGCCGTGGTGTGGACGCTGGCGGGCTGGGGCGACGGCTGGGGCCCCGGCGCCGGTCCCGGGCTGATCGCGGCGTCGGTGGTCGGCGCCGGCCTGGTGATCGCCAAGTTCCGTCTCACCGCCTGACCCGCTCGCGTGTGGACGTGTGCCGGGGCCAGGGGCCCCGCACACGTCCAAACAGGGAAGTCGGGCACCCGGCGTTACGCTTGGTGCCGTGAACGATCGGATCGAGCGGGTCTGGCGTCCGATCCTGCGGATCACCCGCCGCCGGCGGATGCGGTACTTCGCGGAGTGGGCAGGGATCACCCGGTCGACGACCGTCCTCGACGTGGGCGGCACTCCCCAGGTCTGGGACCTCCTTCCCGTCGTGCCCGACGTGACCCTCCTCAACCTTGCGCCGGGGTCGACGACCATGCGTCAGATCGTCGCCGACGCCACCCGACTCCCCTTCGCCGACGGGGCGTTCGACATCGTCTTCTCCAACTCGGTCATCGAGCACGTGGCCGACCACGACGCCGTCGCCCGGGAGATCGCCCGGGTGGGGCGGCGGTACTTCGTGCAGACCCCGAACCGGGCCTTCCCGTTCGATCCGCACGTGCTCACCCCGTTCGTCAACTACCTCCCGAAGCGCTGGCAGAGGCGGCTCTTCCGGAATCTCACCGTCTGGGGTTGGATCACCCGACCGGACCCGGTCTACGTCGAGGCGCTCGTTGACGACACCAACCTGCTCGATGCCGCCGAGATGCGGCGCCTGTTCCCGGGGGCGGATCTCCACGCGGCGCGATCCCTGATCGCGCGACGCTGAGGCACCCCGCCCCCACCCGCAGGGGAGGGTCAGGCGGCGAGGATGCCGTCGGTGATCTCGACCGTGCGGTCGGCGTAGTGGGTCATGCGGGTGTCGTGGGTGACGATGATCGCCGCGGTCCGGCGGGCCTTCACCTCGCCGACGATGAGGGCCATCACCTGGTTGCCGAGCGTGGTGTCGAGAGCCGAGGTCGGCTCGTCGACGAGGATGAGCTTCGGCTCGTTCATCAGCGCCCGGCCGATCGCCACCCGCTGACGCTCGCCCCCCGAGAGCTGGGCGGGGAGGTTCTCGGCCCGGTGCGCGAGGCCGAGCTCCTCGAGCAGCTGGTCGGCCCGGGCCCGGGCCGCCTTCTCGGGTGCCCCGCCCGCGAGCTCCGCCGCGACCATCACGTTCTCGCGGGCCGTGAGGAACGGCACGAGGTTCACGGTCTGGAACACGAAGCCGACCTCGGCCCGCCGGAACGCGGTGAGCTGCTTTGCGGAGTACTCGGTGATGTGGTGGCCACCCACCACCACGTGGCCCTCGGTCGCCGACAGCAGCCCGCCCGCGATCGACAGCAGCGTGGTCTTGCCCGAGCCCGACGGCCCGACCAGGGCGAGGATCTGGTCGTCGGGCACCTCGAGGTTGGCCCGGTCGAGCGCCACGATCTCGCTGTCGCCGGACGGGTAGGTCTTGCGCACGTTCTGGAGCACCAGGGCGGGCATGCAGGGTCCTTTCAGGTGCCGGTGCCGATGGCGGAGGCGGGGTCGATGCGGATGATCCGGCGGAGCGACACGGCCCCGCCGATCACGGCGGCCACGAACACCCCGACGGCGACGAAGCCCGCCCGGTCCGGGGTGACCACGAGCGGGACCTCGGGCGGGATGAGCCGGTCGAGCCCGAGCGCGATCACGCCCCCGGTGACGAAGGCGATGACGGTCACCGCGACGGTCTGGGTCATGAGGGCGCCGACCAGCTGACGCGACGACGCCCCCAGTGCCTTGAGCACCCCGAGCATGGGGGTGCGCTCGAGCGTGAGCAGGGCGAAGAACAGCGCGACCACCAGGCCGGCCACGAGGAAGGTCACGCCGATGATCTGGGTGAAGGTGGCGTTCTGCTCGCGGATCCCGGGGAGGGCGAGCACGGCCTCGGCCCGGGTGATCGTCCGGGTGGTCCCGGTCGCGGCGTCGATCGCCGCAGCGACCCGGGCCGGGTCGGCACCGGGGGCGACGTCGACCCAGACGTTCTGGAACACGTCGTCGCCCACGGCGGCGCCGGGCCGGGACTCGGCCAGCACCGTCCGCCAGGTGCCGGGCTCCACCCACAGTCCACCCTGCTGTAGGTAGTTCGTGTCGTCGACCCAGCCGATCACGCGCAGCGGGATCCGGGTCGGGCCCACCCGCAGCACGTCGCCGACCCGCACGCCCCGGGCCTCGAGCGACCGGTCGGCCCACGCCCGCCCCGGCGCCGGCGGGGCGGGCACGCCACCGACCCGGCCCTCGTACCCCATGACCGCGGCGTCGGCGAGCTCGTCGGTGCGGGGCACGTCGGCCCCGACCAGCGCGATGCCGAAGCCCGAGGTGCCCCGCACGCCGGGGACCGCCTCGATCGCGGCGCGGGTGTCGGGCTCGATGCGCGAGCGCAGCGTGGACTCACGCGCCGAGCGGTCGAAGGTGACCAGCTCGTCGTCCTGGGACCGCAGCGCGCCGGTGCTGCCGATGTAGAGCCCGTCGAGCAGGCCCCCGAGCATCAGCAGCAGCACGACCAGCAGCGCCAGCGCGCCCGTCGTGGGCACGAACCGGCGTCGGCTCCGTCGCAGCTCGCGCAGCGCGAGTCTCACCGCTCCACCCCGGCCGGGACGGTCGCCGCGATGGGATCGATGCGCAGCACCCGGCGGATCGCGGCCAGCGAGGCGACGGCGGCGAGGACCACCAGCACGACCCCGCGGGTCACCACGATCCCGACGTCGAACCCGATGGGGAAGCTGGGGCTGGAGCCGAGCGAGGCCAGGAGCAGGAGCCCGGCGCCGACGACGATCCCGCCGAGCATCACGAGCAGGACCTGCGCGAGCAACGAGCGCACGAGCCGGCCCGACGACGCGCCGATGGCCCGCAGGAGCGTGAGGGCGGCGGCCTTCTGCACGGTGAGGATCACGAAGAAGATGCCCACCACCAGGGTGACGACGACGAAGGCGAGGCCCTGGATGATCGAGAACGAGCTGTTGACTGCGGCCACTCCGGGGAGCTGCGTCAGGGCGTCGGCGCGGCTGAGGGCGTCGACGCCGTCGACGGTCCGGGTGATCCGCGCGGCGGCGACCGCGGGGGCCACGCCCCGGTCGGGGGTGGCCACGACCATCGACGGCAGGATGGCGAGGGCGTCGGGGTTCTTGACCCGCGACGCGTCCTCGAACGTCGCGTACGACACGAAGACCCCGGGCTGCACGCTGAACCGGGCGTCGCGCGCCAGGCCCACGATCCGGATCGGCAGCGTCCCGTCGGGGCCCACGATGCGCACGGTGTCGCCGACGGCGAAGCCCCGGTCGGCGTCGATGTTGGAGGCCACGCCCTCGCCGCCGTCGCGGGGAAGACGACCCGACACCAGCGTGGTCGGGCGGCCGGGGCCGTCGAGGCGGTAGCCGAGCAGCGCGACGTCGAGCTCCGCACCGCCCGCCCGGGCGGTCATGGTGTCGACGCCGAACGGGCCCGCCGCCCCGACGCCGGGGACCGCGGCGACCGCGTCGACGGTGGCGAGCGGCAGGATCGAGCCCTCCGGGTTCTTGCGGGCGTCCTCGCTGTAGACGACCACCGTGCCCGACTGCGATGCGAGCGCCCCCGAGAAGAACGACAGCAGGGTGCTCAGCAGCGTCGACTGGAACAGGATCAGGAAGACGAGCAGGCCGACCGCACCCGCGAGCAGCGAGAACCGGAGCTTGGTGCGGCGGATCTCTCGGAGGGCGAGGCGCACGGCGCTCCCGGGGACGGGACGGACCCGGTGGACCGGGTCGGGATCAGCCCCGCAGCACGACCCCGCGCGGGGTGGGGACGAACCCGACGGCGTCGAGCGCGGCCCCGAGTGGCGTGGAGCGTACCGGGACCCCGTTCACCCGCTGGATCTCGAGCCGCCGCCGGGGGGCGCGCGCCACGAGGTCGGCGAGGACCCCGACCCAGTCGGTGGGGTCGGTCGCGTCGGTGGGGTCCCCGGGACCGGCCGTGGTGCGCAGGTGGTGCGCACGGAGGTCGAGGTGGGCGACCAGGGCGCCACCCTGCAGCACGACGACGGCACCCGCCGACCGGCTCGGACGTCCGGCCCGCGCCCCTCCCGGGCCGGCCACCCCCCCGGCGTCGTCGTCGCCCGCGGGTTCGCCGGTCTGGCCGGGCGGGACGGGCGACACCGGGAACGCCGGGAAGTCGGGCCAGGGGAGGGCGGCGCCGTACGGCTGCGCGGGGTCGGTGGCGGCGAGCACCACGGGGGCGGCGCGTCCTTCGGGCCGGGTCGCCCGCAACCGCTCGGCGACCCCGGGGAGGGCGAACTGGGCTGCACCCAGCCCGGCGACGAAGTACCCGCGCCGGACCCGCCCGGCCTCCTCCAGCGTGCGCAGGGCCGGGTAGACGCCGGCGTACCCACCGGGCACGCCCTCGGCCCGCACCGCCTCCCTCGTGACCACCCCGTGGCGTTCGAGCAGCTGGGGTGGCCGCGCGGCCGCAACCTCGGTGGGCGACGGGGTCGGCGCGCGCAGCGTGGCGACCAGCGACCAGCGGCCGGCGCCGGCCGGGGGACCGAGCCGGGTGAGCCGTCCGGGGCGGGGGCGGCCGCGGGGGGCGCTCCCGCCCCGGGGCCGCCCGCCGAGGAACGCCCGCAGGGGAGCGAGACCGTCGTTGGTGACCTCGCCCGCCCACACGAGGTCCCAGAGCGCGGCGAGCACCGCCCGCTCGTCGGCGGTCCCGGCGGCGCGCACGAGGTCGGGCCAGAACGACGCGCCGTGGGTGCCGAGGTGGGCGCGCAGCGCGTCGACCACCGGGCCGCCCGGCGGGTCGCCGATCGGGCCGGGCGCGAGCAGACGGGCCGCGTCGCGGTAGCACAGCGTCACCCGCCCGTCGTGGGCGCCGATACCCCCGGCGCCGATCCACACGACCTCCCCGGTGGCGAGCAGCTCGTCGAGGTCGGCCGGCCGGTACCCGTCGACGCGGGCGGGGAGGACGTCGGTCTCGAGCACCGACGCCGGCACCGGCGCGCCCTGAAGGCGGGCGACGGCGTCGAGCAGCGTGTCGGTCCCGCCCCGGCCCTCGCCGATCCCGTGCCAGTCGGTGAGGAAGCGCGCGAAGGCCTCGGCATCGACCGGCTCGACCTCGCGTCGGAGGCGGGCGAGCGAGCGGCGGCGCAGGCGGCGCAGGACGTCGGCGTCGCACCACTCCTGACCCTGGCCGTCGGGTCGGAACGCGCCGGTGACCACGCGCCCGAAGGCCTCCAGCCGTTCCAGCGCGCGTCGCACCGGCTCCTCGGCGCACCCGAGACGGGCCGCGACCTCGCCCGGGGTGAACGGTCCGTGGGTCCGCGCGAACCGGGCGACCAGGTCGGCCATCGGGTCGGCGACAGGCTCCGTGAAGGTGCCGGGGAGGCCGCGCGGTGTGGCGGCGCCAAGCGCATCGCGGAACCGCGCTGCGTCCTCGGCTGCGGCCACCCGGGCCTCCCCGGCGACCCGGATCCGGATCGCTCGGTGCTCCGACAAGAGTCCCTCGAGCAGGGTGGTGACGTCAACTCCCGATCGGCTCACGATCTCGTCGTCGCGGAGGTCGCCGAGGTCACGGAGGAGGTCGTGGAGGTCGTCGGCGCTGCGCACCCGTCGCCCGTCGGGGGCCAGCCACTGCAGCTCGAGCTCGAGCGAGGCCAGTGCGTCGGGGTCGATGAGCTCGCGCAGCTCGTCGCTGCCGAGGAGCTCGCGCAGGAGCTCCTGGTCGAGGGTGAGGGCCACCGCCCGTCGCTCGGCCAGCGGTGCGTCGCCGTCGTACATGTAGGCGGCGATCCACCCGAACATCAGCGACTGCGCGAACGGCGACGCCTGCGGGGTGTCGACCGCCACCGCCCGTACGGTGCGGTCCTGGAGACCGCGCAGCACCTCGCGCAGCGCCGTGAGGTCGAAGACGTCGCGCAGGCACTCGCGGGTTGCCTCGAGCAGCATCGGGAAGTCGGGGTAGCGGCCCGCGACCTGGAGCAGGTCGGCGGCGCGCTTGCGCTGCTGCCACAACGGCGTGCGCTCCCCGGGGCGACGGCGGGGCAGCAGGAGTGCCCGGGCCGAGGCCTCCCGGAACCGCGACGCGAACAGCGCGGTCGCGGGGAGGCGGGCGACCACGAGGTCCTCGACCTCGTCGGGGGGCACGAGCAGCTCGTCGACGGGGAGGTCCTCGATCGCCTCGGGCAGCCGGAGCGCGATGCCGTCGTCGCTCCAGAGGATGTCGACGTCGAGGTCGAGCCGGCGGGCGAGACGCTCCTCGATCGCCATCGCCCACGGTGCGTGCACGCGGGCGCCGAAGGGCGAGAGGATGCAGACCCGCCAGTCGCCGATCTCGTCTCGGAAGCGCTCGACCACCACGGTGCGGTCGTCGGGGACCACACCGGTCGCCCGCCGCTGGTCGTCGAGGTAGGTGACGAGGTTCCGGGCCGCCCGGGGGTCGAGCCGGTGGTCACGCTCGAGCCGGGCCCGGGCGTCGTCGGGGTCGCGGTGCACGAGGTCACGCACGGTCGCGCCCACGGCCCGGCCCACCTCGGCGGCCCGACCCGGCGAGTCGCCGTGCCAGTAGGGCATGCGGGCGGGCTCGCCCGGGGCCGGGGTGACCACGACGCGGGCGTGGGTGATCTCCTGGATGCGCCAGGTCGACGCGCCGAGCCGGAACACGTCGCCGGGCCGGCTCTCGTAGACCATCTCCTCGTCGAGCTCGCCGACCCGGGCACCCTCGGGCAGGAACACGCCGAACAGGCCCCGGTCGGGGATCGTGCCGCCGTTCGCGATCGCCACCCGTCCGGCCCCGTCGCGACCCCGGACCGTCCCGGCGGTGCGGTCCCAGACGATGCGGGGCCGCAGGCCCGCGAACTCGTCGGAGGGGTAGCGCCCGGCCAGGAGGTCGAGCACGGCGGTGAAGGCGTCGCGGGAGAGATCGGCGAACGCGGCGGTCCGGTGCACCATCGCGAGCAGCGCGTCGACGTCCCAGTCGTCGACCGCGCAGGCGGCGACCACCTGCTGGGCGAGCACGTCGAGCGGGTTGCGCAGGTAGCGGGTCTCCTCGACCAGGCCGTCGGTCATGCGGGGCGCGAGCGCGGCCGCCTCGAGCAGGTCGCCGCGGTACTTCGGGAAGATCCGGCCCCGGCTCGGCGCACCCACGTGGTGGCCGGCGCGGCCCACGCGTTGCAGGCCCCGCGCGACCGAGCCCGGGGACTCGACCTGGATGACGAGGTCGACCGCCCCCATGTCGATGCCGAGCTCGAGCGAGCTCGTGGCCACCAGCGCCCGGAGCTCGCCCCGTTTGAGGGCGTCCTCGATCCCGAGCCGCTGCTCGCGCGCGATGGACCCGTGGTGGGCCTTCAGGAGCTCCTCGCCGGCAAGGTCGTTGAGCTGGGCGGCGAGGCGCTCGGCGAGCCGACGGGCGTTGACGAAGATGAGCGTGCTGCGGTGCGCCCGCACCAGCTCGAGCAGGGCCGGGTGCACGTGGGTCCAGATGCTCTGGGTCACGGCGAGGGTGCCGTCGGCGTCGACGGGCGCGTCGGGCACCTTCCCCATCTCACGCAGGTCGTCGACCGGCACCACGACCTCGAGGTCGAGGTCCTTGCGGGAGCCGGTGTCGACCACGGTGACCGGGCGGAACCCGGCCTCGGTGCGGCCGCCGAGGAACCGGGCGATCTCCTCGAGGGGGCGCTGGGTGGCCGAGAGCCCGATGCGCTGGGGTGGGGTCGCGGTGAGCTCCTCGAGCCGCTCGAGCGACAGCGCGAGGTGGGCCCCGCGCTTCGTGCCCGCCACCGCGTGGATCTCGTCGACGATCACCGTGCCGACGTCGCGCAGCACCTCGCGGGCCTTCGACGTGAGCATGAGGTAGAGGGACTCGGGCGTGGTGATCAGGATGTCGGGCGGGTCGCGCTGGATCCGGCGCCGTTCGTCGTTCGGGGTGTCGCCGGTGCGGATGGCCACCGTGGGGACCCGCACCCCCACACCCAGGCGGTCGGCCGCGTGCCCGATGCCCACGAGCGGCGCGCGCAGGTTGCGTTCGACGTCGACCGCCAGCGCCTTGAGCGGCGACACGTAGAGGACCCGGCGCTGCGTCGGGGTCGCCGCACGGGTGAGGTCGTCGACCGCCCACAGGAACGCGGCGAGGGTCTTGCCTGACCCGGTGGGCGCGAGCAGGAGCGCATGCCCACCGTCGGCGATCGCGGCCCAACCCGCGGTCTGGACCTCGGTGGGCGCGGGGAACGCAGCCTGGAACCAGGCCCGGACGGGCGGGGAGAAGCGGGCGAGCGCGTCGATGCGGCGAGCGTACCGACGGTTGGGGCGGCTCCGGCCGGGGCCTCAGGCGTGGACGGGGGGCCGCCGGTCGGCCCAGGGGCGGGCCACCTCGACCTGGGCCGCGACCCGCAGGAGCACGTCCTCCCGGTACTGGTCGGCGACGAGCTGCATCCCGACGGGCAGGCCCGCCTCGGTCCAGAAGCCCGGCAGCGAGAGCGCGGGTTGGCCGGTGACGTTGAACGGGGCGACGAACGCAGCGAACGGCACCGCCCGCTCGAGCGCCCGGAACGGCGCCTCGGGCGGTCCGAACACGTCGCCCAGGACCGGCGCCGGCTCGGCGCTGGTGGGGGTGAGGAGCAGGTCGAACCCCTCCTGCCACCAGCCCACCACCCCCCGGGACCAGCGGTGGGCCAGGTCGAGGGCGGCGACGTACTGCCCGGCGGTGACCGCGCGGCCCATCTCGTACTGCGCCCAGGTGAGGGGCTCGACGTCGTCGGCGGTGACCGGTCGGCCCGCGATCCCGGCGAGCTCGTCGAGGTCGTGGACCACGCCGGTGATCAAGATGGTGGTGAAGGCCTCGAGCAGCCCGGGCTCGTCGAGGGTCGCGGGGCCGGCCGGCTCCACGTGGTGGCCGAGCGACTCGAGCATCCGGGCGGCGTCCTCGGCCGCAGCCACGCACACCGGGTCGACGGCGGCGAGCCCCCCGGGGGCCTCGGTCCGCAGGCCGATGCGCAGCCGGCCGGGATCGGCGCCGACCTCGCTGGCGAACGGGCGGGTGGGCGGCGGCGCCGCGTAGGGGTCGCCCGGCATCGGGCCGCAGACCGCGTCGAGGATCGCGGCGCAGTCGCGCACCGATCGGGTGAGCACGTGGCGGGCCACGAGGCCCGACCACACCTCGCCCCGTTCGGGGCCGACCGAGGTGCGGCCGCGGGCCGGCTTGAGCCCGACCAGCCCGCAGTGCCCGGCCGGGGTGCGGATCGACCCGCCGCCGTCGCCCGCGTGGGCGACCGGCACCATGCCCGACGCGACGGCGGCGGCCGAGCCCCCGCTCGAGCCGCCCGGGCTGCGCGTGGTGTCCCAGGGGTTGCGGGTCGGGCCGTACGCGAGCGGCTCGGTGGTCGGCAGGAGCCCGAACTCGGGGGTGTTGGTCTTGCCCACGACCACGAATCCGGCCCGCCGCAGCGCCGCGATGAGGTGGCTGTCGGTCGCGACCGTGTGCCCGAGGTTGCGCAGCAGGCGGTTGCCCAGGTGCGTCGGGGTCCCGGCCACGTTGCCGTCGAGGTCCTTGACGAGGAGGGGGACGCCGCGGAAGGGCCCGTCGGGGAGCGGAGCGACGGCTTCGGCCCGGGCCTCGGCGCTGCGGTCGTGGATGACCGCGTTGAGGGCGGGGTTCACCGCGGCGATGCGCGCGAGCGCGGCGTCGACGAGCTCGGTCGGGCCGACCTCGCCGCTGCGGACGAGCTCGGCCTGGGCGGTGGCGTCGGCGACGGCGAGGTCCTGGGTCATGGCCGGACGCTACTGCGGCCCCGACGGTCGGGGGCGCGGTACCGTCCGGTGCGATGCACGACCCCGGTGGCGACCTCCGCTTCGACCCGTTCGGGCCCGATGTGATGACGGACCCGTACCCGGTGCACCGGGCTCTGCGGGACGCGTGCCGCGCGTACCCACTGCCCCAGTACGACGCGGTGGCGCTGCCGCGGTTCGCCGAGGTGTGGGAGGTGAGCCGGAACCGGACCGACTTCTCGATCGTCGAGGGCCCGGTGAGCCACCGGGAGCGCCTCCTCGTCCACAACGACGGGCCCCCGGTCACGGACCGTCCCGACCCCGACGCGCCCGTCACCACCTTCTCCATGCTCGATCCGCCGCTGCACACCGTGCTGCGCGGCGCGCTCGCTCCCGCGTTCACCCCCGGGGCCCTGCGCCGGACCGAGACCGCGGTGCGGGCCGACGTCGGGGCCCGACTCGATGCCCTCGTCCCCCGGGGTCGGTTCGACGTCGTGCGGGACCTCGCCGCCCCGGTGGCGACGGCTGCGACCTGTCGCCAGCTCGGCCTGCGCGACGTCGACCACGACCGCGTGACCGCGCTCGTGAACGCCTTCGCCCGTCGCGACGGCACCACCCCGGGGATCAGCGCGGCGGGGCAGGCGGCCATGGTCGAGCTTGCGACGACGGTCGGCGCCGACGTGCGCGCCCAGCTCGCCGACGGCGCGCCCGGCCCGGTGATCGCCGCCCTGGCCGCGCTCGACCTCGACGGGCGACCGCTCACCGAGGTCGAGATCACCACGCAGCTCACCACGATGGTGATCGGGGGCGTCGAGTCGCTCCCCAAGGTGATCGGCGCCGGTGCCCGCCTCCTCGCCGCCCACCCCGACGTCCGGGCCGTGCTCGCGGCCGACCCCGCCCGGGTGCCCGCCGCGTTCGAGGAGGTCCTGCGCCTCGCCGTGCCGCTGCAGTTCGGCACCCGGACCCTGGTGCGCGACGCCGAGGTCGCCGGGGTCCCCATGCGGGCCGGCCAGCGGGTGATCCTCCTCTACGGGTCGGCGAACCGCGACGAGCGCGAGTTCCCCGACCCCGACCGCTTCGACGTCGACCGCCGCCCCGAGCGTCACCTCGGCTTCGGGACCGGGATCCACTTCTGCGTCGGCGCCCACGCCGCCCGCCAGGCCGGGGTCATCATCCTCGAGGCGCTGTGCGCCCGGATCCCCGGGTGGACCGTCGACGAGGCCGGGGTCGAGCGCCTGCCGTCGGAGTTCCAGGTCGGCGACACCGCGGTGCCGATCGAGATCACGGCGCTGGGATCGGGGGGCCATCCAGAGCGGCGGTGAGGGTGCGGTCACGCCGAACGGTCGCCTCGAACGACGCCCGGCCGTCGCGGACGGTGAATCCTCCCGCCGGATCGGTGAGCGCCCACGGTGCGGTCGACTCCACCGAGACCGTGATCCGGTCGGCGTTGACCACCGGCTGCTGCCAGAGGTCGAGGCGGTAGCGCGGTGGGGTCCGTCCGGTCAGGAGCCCCGCCGGGCCGACGAGCTCGAAGCGCAGCTCGCGGGTTGTGCCCGGGGCGATCTCGAGGTCACCGGTGAACACCTCGAGTCCGAGCTCCCGGTCGGCGCTGAACGTGACCGGCCCGCGCCCGATCGCGTTCGGTGCGATGACGTTGTCGAACACACCGAACACCTCGCGACCGGTCGTGAGGGCAACCGGCTCGCCGTCGATGGTGGCCGACTCGAGGGTGGATCGCGCGTAGAGCGAGACGACGAGCATGTTGGTGCCCGGGGGGCGGCGCCAGCGGTTGCCGATGACGTACACGGGGAGTCCCGATACCGGCGCGTCGTTGCGCAGGCGCACGGTCACGGAGGAACGCTGGGTGCCGGTGGCCGGGTCGAGGGTCGTCCGCACATCGAGGCTGCGGTGGAGGAACTGGTCGATCTTGTTCCCTCCGAGGTTCTGGGTGACGAGCGCGAGCGCGTCGCCGGGGAAGGGTCCGAACCCGCCTCGGGTCCCGAACTGGTCCAACAGGGCGTTGCCGGACTCGTCGAATGTGGTGAAGAGCAGGTGCTTGCGGGCGATCTCGGGACCCAGCAGGGCTCCGAGGGCGCGCGGCCCCGGCAGGGTCGCCCCGGTGAGCCGGTCGGTCACGGCCCGGGCCGCCTCAGCGAGGAAGTCGGTGCGGGCGTCGATGGCGGGGAACTCCGTGTACTGGTCGCGCAGCAGGATCCGTGTGGCGTTGTCGGCGGTCAGGGGCTCGTCGAGTCCGGCCACCGACACCGGACCGGTGAGGGTGAGGAGCGCGGACAGGGCGCGCGGGTCCACGGCGAGGACGCCGTCGATCGGTGTCCCGCCCGACTGCGGATAGAGCTGACGCACCACCTCGGCGACGGTCGGGAAGTCCGGCGTGAAGTTGATGTCACGCCACTCCCGGGTCGGCCGCGCGGTGCGGTAGCGCGTGAGGTACTCGTCGAGCCCGGTCAGGGTGCGTTGCGCGGGGTCCCCGCCGTCGGTGAGCTCGAGGTTCCGCCCGAACTCGGTGAGGTCCAGGCGGCCGTCGTCGGCGGTGAGGATCCCGTAGTTCCCGAGGAAGCCGCTGCCCCCCCGGGTCTCGGTCGGGGTGGTGAACATCACGAAGTACCGACGGGTCCCGGCGCCACCGAGGAGCGCAGGGGCGGCCCGGGCCGCGAGCAGGGCGCCGTCGGCGTCGTCGATCGCGTCGTCGAGCCCGACCCGCAGCTCGGTGCGAGCGTTGCGCAGGGGCGGGACGAGCCAGGTGCCCTCGAGGCGGTCGAGGTTCCGGCCGGTGTCGCGCAGGGTCTTCCGGATCTCGAGGAGCGGGGCCTCGAGCCCGGCCAGGGCGGCGGGGTCGATGCGGCCGTCGACCGGGCGGATGCGGCCGACGTCGGCGTCCCGGACGGTCCGGGCCCCGACGGCGGCGAGATCCACCGCGTCGCCCAGCATCCCGCGCAGCGCCCGTTCCTGGTGGGCGAGACCAGGCACCACCGCGGCCGCCCGGGCCCACGGCCGGTCGAGCACACTCCGGGCCTGGGCCAGGCGCCGACGGGATTCGTCGAAGTGGGCGATGGCCCGGCGGGGCTTGCCGGCCCGGGCGGCGTCGATCCCGGCTCGCGCGGCCTCGGCTCCCGCATCGGCGTGCGGCCGGGCGACGGCCGCACTGATCGCGAACGCGCCGACCAGGCACCCGAGTGCCGCGCCCGACGCAGCGATCCCGATCACGATCCGGCGCCGAAGGCTCGGGGGGCAGTGCCGCACACCCGATCCCACGAGCACGATCACCACTGCGGCCGCCACCAGTGCGGATCGGCCGTAGGGCCCGCCCGCAGGGAGGTGCAGGACGACCAGGGTGAGCGCGACGCCGGCGGCGGCGCCGACGATCGTCGGGACGGACCGGGGACGCCCCCGGGTTCGCCGCCGGTCGGCGACGACGGCACCCAGCCCGGCGACGGCGACGGTGACGGTGACGGCCAGACCGACGGGGTCGACTCCCCCGCGCCCGACAGCCGCCCCGACCGTGGCGATCGCGGCGGCGGCGATCCAGGCACCCGGTCGGGCCCGGGCGGCCGTCCAGGCGACGCTCAGCACGAGCAGCGCGCGGACGATCGGATCGAGGAGCGCGATCCCGGTTCCCTCGGGGCCGGGGAGCACCGCTGCGGTCACCGCCGCTGCGGGGGCGAGCACCCACACCACGACGGACCGGGCGGTGGTGGCCCGCTGACGCCGGCGCTCCGCGCGCGTCCCCGGGGTGTGCGGTCGGGCCGTGCTCGGGGTCGCAAGGTTCCGGTCCACGGGTTGCCCTGTAGGAGAATCCGTCCGGCGATCGGTGAGGTCCGACATTCAAGGGGTCGGGCGGTACGCTCGGCGCAACCTACCCGGCGGTGTGTCCGTCGCAGGGCGCAGGCCACCGATCGACCGGATCCAGCGGGCGGAAGCGCCCGGTCAGGGTCCGGTCAGGTGGGCGGGGCGGAGCGCGGGCAGGCATGGCTTCGGAAGCAGCTCGACGTGGGGGGGGCCGGCGGGGCGATGCAGGGATCAGGACGCCTCGGCGTCCCTACGGGCGGGCGACGCCGGAGCCAGTGGTGTCAGTGGAGCCGGAGCAAACGCTTCATGGAATCCTTACACCGGCGAGTTACCCTCCGAGCGATGCCCCCGGCCACCCCTCCCGGTCCGCGGGTTCGTCCCCTGCCTCCGGTGCCTCGGGGATGCCGTCGATGAGCAGGTCCAGACCGTGCTCCGGGCCGGTGTGGTGGGCCAAGGCGGGTATGGACGTCGTGCTCGGATCGGTGCTCGCCCTCGTGGCGCTGCCGGTGATCGTGGTGGCCGCTGTCGGATCCGTGCTCGTGTTCCGCGCCTCCCCGTTCGTCGTCCAGGAGCGGATCGGGCACCGAGGACGGACGTTCCGGTTCCCCAAGCTGCGGACCCTGCCCACGACGGTGCCCCCGGCGATCGACAAGTACGCGCTCGTCGGGTACCCGATCCCGTGGTGGGGCCGGACGTTGCGTGCGGCCCACATCGACGAGTTGCCCCAGCTGCTGCTGGTGCCGGTGCGCCGGATGAGCCTGGTCGGACCCCGACCCGAGATGGCCGCGCTCGCCGATCGTTACCCGGTCGACTTCGCTGCCCAGCGGACGCGGGTGCTCCCCGGCTGCACCGGGCTGTGGCAGGTCTCGGTGGCGAGCGCCGCCATGATCTACGAGGCGCCCGAGTACGACTCCTACTACGTCGCGCACCTTTCGCTCTCGCTCGACGTGTGGATCCTGGCGCGCACCGTCGTGCAGTTCCTCGGCGGTGCGCCGCTCTCCCGTGACCGGGTGTTCGGGAGCCGGGGGCCCTGTCGGGAGCCCGGCCGGACGGCTGAGTAGCATCCGTGGCGATGGAACCCCGCGACGACGCGGTCGATCTCCGGTTCTACCTCGGGGTCCTGCGGCGGCGTGCCTGGGTCGTCGTCCTGGCCACGGTCGCGGTGGCCGCCCTCGCCTACGGGGTCTCACTCACCCAGTCCGATGTCTACGAAGCCGGTGCCGACGTGCTGATCGGCCGCCAGGCTTCCGACCAGGTCTTCGTGATCGGTCAGGGGTACGACCCTCGCCGCAACGTCCAGACCGAGGTGCGGATCCTGGGGAGCCGTACCGTCTCCGATGCCGCGAGCGAAGCGGTCGGCGCCGCCGTCTCGGTGCGCATCGTGGCCGACGACGAGTCCGACGTGGTTCGGGTGATCGCGCGCAGCAGCGCCCCGAGCTTTGCGGCACGCGACGCCAACGCCTACGCCAAGGCCTACGTCGACTACCGCCTCGGCTCGACCGTGCAGCGACTGATCGCGGCGGGCGATGAGGTCACGTCGAAGATCGCCGAGATCGACACCCAGATCGCCGCGCTCCCCGCCACCTCGACCCGCCGTGCTCCCCTCGAGGATCAGCGGGCTTACCTCGTGGAGCAGCAGGGTCGCCTCGAGGTGTCGGCCAACCTCGCCGACGCCGGGGGGGCCGCCGTCCTGGCCGAAGCCGACGTGCCGACGGCGCCGGTGGAGCCCAAGCCGCTGCGCAACGCGCTGCTGGGCGCGTTCCTCGGCCTGCTGCTCGGCGTCGGCATCGCGCTCCTGCTCGAGTACCTCGACGACACGGTCAAGGACCACACCGCGCTCGAGCGGATCCTGGGTCCGGGCCTCCCGGTGCTCACCGAAGTCCCGTCCCTCGGGGGGCGCCGCGAGAAGGTGGAGCATCGGCTCGTGGTCGTCGACGAGCCCACGTCCCCGGCCGCCGAGGCGATCGGCATGCTGCGCACCTCGCTGCTGTTCCGGGCGCTCGACGGCCAGGTCACCTCGTACCAGGTCACCAGCGCAATCCCGGGTGAGGGCAAGACCACCGTCGCCGCCAACCTGGCCGCGTCGCTCGCCGGGGCGGGGAAGCGGGTGGTGGTGGTCGACCTCGATCTGCGCCGACCCCGTCTGCACCTCTACTTCGGCCTCGCGAACCGGGTGGGGGTGACCTCGGTGCTGCTCGGCGACGTCTCGGTGCGCGACGCCATGCGTCGGGTCGCCGGGGTCGACGGGCTGTTCGTGATGCCGTCGGGCCCGGTGCCCGCCAACCCGGCCGAGATCATGGCCTCGAGTCGCCTCGCCGAGCTGCTCGGCGTGCTCGTAGCCCCGATCGACCTGATGATCGTCGACAGCCCACCGGTCCTGGCCGTGTCCGACGCCATGGCCCTGGCCCGCATCGTCGACGCCACCATCCTCGTGGCCCGGGCCGGGAAGTCGTCCCGCCGGGCGATCCAGCGGGCCGTGAGCAGCCTGCGTCAGGTGAAGGCCCCGCTCTTGGGGGCGGTGCTCAACGACGTGTCGTCGGATGCGGGCGGTTACGGCTACGGCTCCGGCTACGGCGACGCTCCCGACCGCAACCCGGTCCCGAACCCCCCGCGCCGGCGGGCCCCGGCGCCGCCGAAGCGCTGAGACCGATGGGGCCCGGGACCGGCGCCGCCCTGCCCGACCTCCTCCGATTCGGCATCGGTGCCGTCCTCCTCGTCGAGGCGACCGTGCTGGTCCGGCGGCGCCCGGTGCTGGGCGTCTGGCTCCTCGCGCTGGCGAGTGTGCTCGCGGGCCTCGGCGTGACGGTCCCGGTGAACTTCCGGACCATCACCGTGTACCTGCTGGACGGGGTCGTGCTGGTGCTGGTGACGGTGCTGGTGATGCAGGTGGCCGTCGGACGGCGGTTCCCGCTGATCCTCGCCGGGTTCGGCGTGCTCATCGGTGTGGGAGCGGTCCGTGGTGTCGATCTCTCCGGGATCCAGAGCGCCTTCAATGCGAGTCGGGAGATGATGATGTTCGTGGTCGCCGTGGCCTTCGTCGCAGTGTGCGTCGGCGCCGACGCCTGGCCGACCGTCGAGCGGGCGTGGCGGATCCTCGCGAGCGGATTGGTGCTGTGGGCGGCGTGGTTCGTGCTTCGCAACGGGCTGGGGACCTTTGCCGCGACGGGAGCGCGGGGTCTGAACGCGTCGCAGGCGATGCTCGTCGGTCAGGCGGTCGTGATCTCGATGGCGTCCGGTGCCCGTCGACACCTGCTCTTCGTGAGCGCCGGTGGGTTGGCGCTGGTTGCGACCCAGCAGCGCACGGCGCTGGTTGCGACGACGGTCGGGGTGCTCGTGGTCGCGCTGCGGGCCGGACGGCTCTCCAGCGCGCGCGCGTCGCGCATTGCGCGGGTCTCGGTGGTGGGTGGGGTCGTGGCGGTCATGCTCGCGATGCTTGTCGGTCCGAGTGGTCTGCGGGAGTCGGTGGGGACCGCAGCCTCCTCGGTCTCGACCGATTCGGGAACCTTCGGATGGCGGATCGAGGGCTGGCGCGTGCTGCTGGAGGACTACTCCCGGCGTCCGCTCGGCGACCAGTTGATCGGCCAGCCGGCCGGGGCGGGATTCGGGCGGTACGTCGGTGGTGGTCTCGTTACCGTATCGCCGCACAACATGTACCTGACGGTGCTCCTGATCACCGGTGTGGCGGGTCTGGTCCTGTTCGGTCTCCTGCTCGTTCGGGCGTTGGTGCGGACCCGGGTCGGCCCGGTGGCGCTCCACGCCCTGGTCTGGAGCGTGATCGTGTTCTGCGTCGGATACCAGCTCGGGCCCGAGATGGGCATCGTGATCGGTGCCGCCCTCGCGGCACCGGTCGCCGTCGCCTCCGGTGATCGCGGGCGTGTCGCGGTGCCCACCCCGTCGTGACCACCCGGCTCTGCGTCCTCCTGGCCTGCTACAACCGACGGGACACCACCCTGGCGTGTCTCGCCAGTCTCGCCGATCAGGTGCACCCCGGGGTCGAGCGCGAGGTGTTCCTCGTCGACGACGGCAGTCCCGACGGGACCGGCCACGCGGTCCGGCGGGAGTTCCCCGCCGTCCACGTGCTCGACGGCACCGGGTCGCTGTACTGGGGGGGCGGGATGCGGCTCGCGGACGAAGCGGCCTGGGGGACACGGCCCGACCACCTGCTCTGGCTGAACGACGACGTCGACCTCGCCGCCGGGGCGATCGGTACGCTGGTGACGACCGCGGCGACGGTGGCGGACCGGGCCGCGATCGTCGGTGCGTTGGCCGATCCGGTGACCGGGGACCTCGCCTACGGCGGGTACCGGCGACCGGACCCGCGACGGCTACTCGGGCTCCGTCCGGTCGTCCCGTCAGCTCGGGCGGAGTGGCTCGACACGATGAATGGGAACCTGGTGCTCGTTCCGGCGGGCGTCCGCGCCTCGGTGGGGCCGCTCGACCCGATGTTCTCCCACAACATGGCCGACATGGACTTCGGGTTCCGGGTCCGCGCGGCGGGATTCGCGCTCCTGTTGGCACCCGGGCTCCTCGGGACGTGCACCCTCAACCGCGACAAGTCCCGATGGTCGGACCCGACCCTGAGTCCGATGGAGCGCCTGCGGGCGGTACGCCGGTTCGACGGCCTCCCCCCGCGGGAGTGGTGGGCGTTCACCCGCCGACATGGGGGCGCCCGGTGGGCGCAGCACTTCGTCGCCCCGTATCTCCGCGCCGCTGCGGCCGGTCCGGCCGCCCGATGGTCCGGTCGGCGTGATCGGCGCCTCGCCCGCCCCCCGCAGACGGACGAGGACCACGCATGACCTCGATCGACCTCACGATGCTGTTGCAGGGGACGACGGTGGCCGACCAGATCGGTTACCACACCGCGTTCGAGCGCATGGTCGGGACCGGGGAGCTCGCGGGATACCACGCCGTTCCCTACCGGTCGGCCCGTACCTCCGACGACTGGGTCCGCCTGTGGTCCAGCGTCGTCGATCACATGACCGCCCACGGGTCCAACGCGCTGCACCTCCAGTACTTCCACCTTCCGGGGGCGCC
Source organism: Actinomycetota bacterium (assembly GCA_016870595.1). Taxonomy (GTDB): domain Bacteria; phylum Actinomycetota; class Acidimicrobiia; order IMCC26256; family PALSA-555; genus CAIUKV01. Next base: position 10,607 of record VGBI01000009.1, on the reverse strand, counting down.
CGACCCGCGCCCGTGGATCGAACGGATCCGCGCGCTTCCCCAGGCTCCCGTGGTCACCACGAGCTGTGGCGATGGGTTCGGTGGTCCGTTCGCCTCGCCGCCGGCATCGCTGCTCCGTGCTGCGAGCGTGGCCGACGCCACCTTCACCACCTCGATGGGGCGGCTGGCCGATCGCCTGGAGCGTGCCGGTGGGCGGCGGATCACCCTCGTGCCCAACGGCGCCTGCGACGTCCGGTTCGCGTCCGGCCCGGCGCACATCCCGGTCGAGCCCGATTTCGACGTCGTCTTCATCGGAAGCCGTCATCCGGTGCGCAATCCGCTGAGCGACTTCTCGCGGCAGGTGCGACGGCGCAGCGCGTACGTCGAGCGCCTCGCTCGCCGCTACGGGTCGAGGTTCGGCCTCTTCGGGGCGGGATGGGACGGAGTGCCCGTCTGGCAGGGACCCCTCACGTTCGATCGGCAGCTCGACGTCTGCGCCCGGGCGCGGGTCGTGTTCGGCGGCGTTCCCCTCTCGACCTGCGACTTCTACACGTCGAACCGCGTGTTCAACCAGGCGATGGCGGGTGTCGCGATGGTCGATCAGCGCGTGCCGGGAGTGGAGGCGTTCCTCGAGGACGGGGTCGAATGGCTCCTGTTCTCCGGACTCGCGGATGCATTTCGTTCGATCGACGCGGTGCTCGACGGCACCCTCGACGGCCCGGCGATCGGTCACCGCGCCGCCGAGGCGGTGCAGGTTCGCCACCTTGACTCGCACCGGGCGGGGCTCATCGTGCGGATCATCCGGGCGCTCGTCGAAGCCCGCATGCGTGGCGACGTGCCCTCGTGTCCACCGCTCGGGTACCTGCGAGGTGGCCTCGCTCCGGAATGGCACCGAGCCGCGGCTCGCTGGTGAGGGCCTCGTGAGTGCGATCCGGCCGCCTGATCGTCCCCTGGTCGTGGTCCACGTCCTCCACGCGCTCCGGCGCTCGGGTGCAGAGCAGATGCTCGTGGGCGCATCGGACGCCTTCAGGGAGGCGGGGATCGAACCGCAGGTGCTCGCGCTGGCTCCGGCCGAGACGAGCGAGCGGGCCGATGAGTTCGAGCGGGCGGGCTGGAGGGTCACCCATCGCGACGAGCGGGGTGCGGTGCGGGAGGCGTGGGCGGTGCACCGGTATCTGCGGGTCGCCCGAGCCGACGTGGTCCACGTCCACCGTGAGGCGAACTCGCTGCTCGTGTCGCTCGCTGCTCGCCGCGCCGGGGCCGAGGTCGTCCGGACCGTCCACGCCGGGTACCCGTTCGTCGGATGGTTGACGACGCGGAAGCGCGGTGAGCGGGCGTTGGCACGCCGGGCCGGGGTTCGGTTCGTCGCGGTGTCACGGTCGGTCGCGGACAACGAGATGCTGCGCTTCGCCAATCCGACCCTCGTGATCGAGAACTGGATCGACGGCCGTCGGTTCCGGCCCCCGTCCCCGACCCAGCGGAGTGCGGCTCGGCGGGACCTCGGGCTGGATGTGGATCGCCAGGTGGTCGCCGTGGTCGGGAACTGCGATCCGGTCAAGCGTCACGCCATGCTGTTCCAGGCCTTGGCCCGGGTTCCGACCGCGTCGCGCCCGCTGCTCCTCCACGCCGGATCAGGTGCGACGACCCGTGCCGAGGAGGCACTCGTGGAGCGCCTGGGTCTCGTCGACCACGTCCGGTTCCTCGGCGGGATCGACGACGTCGAAACCCTCCTGCACGCCAGCGACCACTTCGCGCTCCCGTCCGAACGCGAAGGCTCGCCGGTCTCGGCGCTGGAAGCCCTTGCGTGCGGTGTGCCCGTACTGGCGGCCGACGTCCCGGGGTGTCGTGAGCTCGTCGGGATCGGCCCGGCGGTGACCCTGGTCCCGGACGGAGTCGACGCGTGGGCCGGGGCCCTGGGGCATCTCGCCCGGGCCGCCGGCTCGGGACCGGACGAGCGCGCTGCGGACGCGGTGGCGCAGCGGTTCGGCATCGGGTCCGGGGTCGCGGCCTACGTCGCCGTCTACCGCAAGCAGGACAGTCGTTCGAGGCCGCGACGGCACCGGCGGGACCGGCGGGATCGGCCGTGAGCACCGACCGTATCCCGGCGTCCCCGAGGCGCGTCCGTGATCTGGCCCGCGTGCGGGCGCAGTGGGTGGGTGATCTCCGCTCGTGGCCCCGGCACCGTCGGGAGATCCGCTCGGCCCGGCCCGACCCGGGCTCGGACCTGCGGCTGTTCAACCTCGACCTCCACATCGGCCCGGTGAGCGACATCCGAGCAGTCGTCGCGCCGCTCGGGGTCGAGCTCACCGACTGGACCCTCTCGCAGCATGCGGAGGTGATCGGGCGTCGCCGCGACCCGGTCCGGGTCTGCAACGCCGTGACCTGGAGACGGATCTCGCCCCGCATGGTGCAGCGGTTCCTCGATCGGTACGGGCGCTACCTCGAGCGCTACGACGGCTTCGTCGTCGCGTACCCACCGGCGTTCGCGGCCCTCTTCCTCCCCCTGGGGAAGCCGGTCGTGGTGGTGGGTGCGACCCGGTACGAGATCCCCTTCACGGACGACCCCGAGCGGTGGTCGTGGCTCGACGACGTGCTGATCACGGCCGATCGGGAGGGGCAGGCGTGCTTCGTCGCCAACAACCGCGGGGATCGTGACTACCTCCGCTACTTCACCGGGATCGAGAGTCGCTACATCCCGGGTCTGTGCGACTACACGGCTGCGCCCTATCGACCGTCGACGGACCGGTTCGCGATCGGGGGGCGTGCACCAGAGGTCTTCGAACGGATCCGGCACGCGACGAAGGGGCGGGCGGTTCCCGCCGCAGAGCTCTTCGGTCCGAATGCCCCCTGGGCCGCCCGTCACTCGGTCCGCGGCTGGATCCACGTGCCGTACAACGTCAGCCAGATGACCTTCTTCGAGCAGCATTCGGCGGCGGTTCCCATGTACTTCCCGAGCGACGAGCTGCTGGGTGAGTGGTCCCGTGAGGAACGACCGGGAGTGCTCAGCGAGCTGTCGATGTACCGAGTGCTCGGCCTCGACCCGACGGGGTTGGAGCCCGGGAACCCGAACCGCTTCCAGGACGAGAACACCGTCCGGTGGTGGCTCGCCCGGTCGGACTTCGCCGCAGGGGCGACCCTCGAGGGCGCCATCCGCTTCTCCTCCGTGGAGGAGCTCGCCGCCCTGCTCGCGGACCAGGACGACATCGAGGTGTCGGCGCGGATGCACGCGGTCAACGAGATCCGGCGGGCCGAGGCGGTCGCCGGCTGGTCGGAGGTGGTGGCCTGGATCCGGGACGCCGCCCGGTAGGTCGGAGGCTCAGGCTGAGCGGAGGCGCGACCGGACCGCAGCGAGGTCCTGGCGCAACACCCGGGCGGCTGGGGACGCACCCACGGCCGCCGCAAGGGCCAGGCCGCCCAGGGAGGACAGGCCGAGGGCGATGATCCCCTCGGCGCCACCCAGCCGCACCGTGGCGACCACCGGCGCGGCTGCGCCCAGTGCGAGGAGGATCGCGCTCGCGTAGCGGCGGGCGAGGTCGATCCGGTGCACGCCCAGGCGTGGCACCACCAGCACCCAGAAGAGGAGGAAGCGAACCATCTCGGCGCCGAGCCAACAGAGCGCGAACCGGGTCAGGCTCGGTCCGGTGCCCACGGTGATCCCGATCGCCGCGACCAGCGCGGCGAGGGTGATGACCTGGATCCCGAGCTTCAGCCGGACCATGCCCTGAGCCTCGGCGGCGACGGCGGCGAGATGGGTGAGCAGGCCGATTCCGTACGCGATCCCCACGATGGGCAGCACCAGTGCGGCCGGGCGCCACCCGGGACCGAGCAGGATCGGGACCAGGGCGGGCGCAGCGCTGGCGGCGAGCGCGACCGGGACGACGATCACGACGGCGGTGAGACTGGCGCCGTGCAGGAACGCGGCCGCGAAGCGTGCCCGTTGTCGTTGGACCGCGCTGAGCGCCGGCATCAGTACGCGGGTGGTTGCCGTCGTCGCTCGCTCCACGGGAAGGGCGACGAGGTACGTCCCGCGGGAGTACTGGCCGAGGCCGGCCGACCCGATCCATCGACCGACGGCGAGCGTGTCGAGGCTGCTCGTGAGGAACTCGAGGAAGCCGGTCGCAGTGACGGTTCCACCGAAGCCCAGGAGCGCACGCGCCGCCGGGCGGGACACGGCGAAGCGGTGCGGGAGCCGCGCAGTGGCGGCGTAGCCCGTGAGCAGCACCGCGCTCTGGACGATGCTTGCCGCGACCAGACTCCACACACCCCAACCCCGCACTGCGAGGGGGATGCCGACCATGAGGTAGCCGATCGCAAATCCGATCAGCTGGACGATCGTCATGGCCTTGAAGCGGAGGGTTCTCCGTAGCAGTGCCTCCGGAACGGTTGTGATCGCGCTCAGGAACAGCCCCAACGCCAACCAGCGCATCACCGCTGCGGCTTCGGGCTCCCGCACGATCGCGGCGAGAACGGGGCTCGCCACCAAGGCCGTGATCGCGACGACGATGCCGATCGCGACCGAGAGCGCGAGTGCCGTGGACACGTCGTCGTCGTCGAGCTCGGGCCGCTGGACCACCGCGCTCCCGATCCCGAAGTTCCCGAGGTACGTGACGAAGCGGAGTCCGACGAGTGCTGCCGCGACGAGACCGAATGCTCGGGGGTCGACCGTGCGCGACATGACCGCCGTGTAGACGAGTTGCATGGCGAGACCGATGACGAGTCCACCCCAGGTCCAGCCCATGCCGACGGCAGCCGCTCGGGTCAGACCCCTCCGGGCTCCGGTGTGGGGTTCGGGTTCCTCACCCACGGTCTGGTCCGTTCGCCCGGACCTGGAGGGCGGCGCGGATTCCCGTGGCGAAGTTCTCGGCCATCGCCTCGATCGAATAGCGACGGGCGGCGTCCCGACAACCCTCCCGCAGCCGTTGCTGCGTCCTCGTGTCGCCGATCACCCCGATCGTGGCCGCAGCGAACCCGGTCGCCGTCGTGGCCGGAGGCAGCACGATGCCGTTCACGCCGTCGAGGAGGTATTCGAACTCGGGACTGTGGTGATCACCGGCGATCGTGATCATGGGGAGCTCGAGTGCGAACGCGTCGAGCACTGCGAGACCGACCAGACCGGGATTCAGCAGCACATCACCCGTGGCGGCCGCGTCCACCATCGCGTCGCCGGTGCGCGCGCCCAGCACGCGGATCCACGGCCGTGACCGGGCGGCGGCGTCGACGAGGCCGCGGTCGGGACCGTCGCCGATCACCACGAGCTGGAAATCAGGCACGGCCTCACGGATCCGGTCGGCGGCGTCCAGGACGAAGCCCGGTCGCTTGGCCGGATAGAGGCTTCCGAGCACCACCCCCACGGGTCCGTCGGCGAGTTCGAGCGCACGACAGAGCCGGGTTCGGGCCGCAGGACCGATGCTGGAACGTCGGAGCGCGACTGCGGTGGTGTCGGTGGCGTTCTGCACCACCGTGATCCGTGCTGCGGGTACCCCGACGGACTCCAGGTGTGCACGGGTCCCGGTGGTGTACGCGAACCACCAGTCGGACCGACGGGCGAGGGGTCGCTTGATCGCCTCACCGAGCCGGGAGGCACCGTGGGCATCGAGGTTCCGGCCGTGGCCCCACCACGCGACCGACGGTCCTCCCACCGCCCGCCGGGCGAGCAGGACGTAGTTCACGAGGAGCCGACTGGCCTGCTCGACCACCACCAGGTCGCTGGTCCGGGTGAGCCCGAGGCAGGGCTGCCAACACAGGGACCGATCACCGACCCGGAGAGAGCGGTTGCGGATCACCCGGGCACCCGGGAGCGTGCCGGAGTTACCGAGGGACGCCTCGTCGGCGGTCGGCTGACCGTGCACGACCTCGAGGTGGATGCCGGTCGCGGCCAGGCGCTCGTGGAGGGCGATGAAGAACGGGACGCGGTAGTGCGTCATGACCCGTTGCACGATCGTCACCCGCGGCGGCGTCACTGCGCCACCGCTGCGTAGTGGGCGAGGAGGGACCGGGTCACTCGGGCCGCTTCGTACGTGCTGAGGAAGCGCTCCCGTGCGGCCATCGAGCGTGGATGCACCGCGGTCGGCTGGGCGGCGGCTCGCAGGGCGTCGGCCAGGGCGTCCGGGGTGGGGGCGACCGCCCAGCCGACGCTCGGGTCCACGAGGTCGCCGAGTGCCCCGGTTGCGGTGGCCACCACCGGTCGGCCCAGGGCGAACGACTCGGCGATGGCGGAGTGGGTCTCGAACGACAGCGAGGGCATCACCTGGACCGCGGTCGCGGTCCGGATCGCACGGAGTTCGTCGGCGCTCCGGAGGCCCTCGTACGTCGCCGACGCCGACGCGGCGCAGCGGGCGGCGACCTCGTCGCGCAGCGGCCCGTCCCCGGCGATCCGAAGCGGGAGGTGGCCGTCGAGGCCCGACGCGGCCCACGCGTCGAGCAGCAGGCGGATCCCCTTCTCCTCGGCGAGGCGCCCGGCGAAGCAGAAGCCCTCCCCGAGGGGGGGCGGTGGTCCGGGGTCCACCACGGGATTCGGCTTGACCCGGATCCGCTCGGGGGGCAGACCCCACGCCGTGAGGCGCCGGGCGACGAAGTCGCTCACAGCGAGGAAGCGGGCGACGCGCGACCACGCCGGGCCGTGCCGGGCCAGGGCGGTGGCCATGACCACCGATTGCGTGGTGGAGTCCCGGTAGCAGCCGTGGCGTACCCCCGGCCACGGGATCACCCGGTCCTCGCACTCGGTGCACACCGCTCCGTCGCGGAACAAGAGACCGTTCATGCACCGCAGCCGGAAGTTGTGGATCGTGGCCACCACGGGGATCCCCGTCGCCACGGCGTCGGTGATCACGGTCGGGGAGATCAGCGGGTACGGGTTGTGGAGGTGCACGACCTGGGGTCGCACCTCCCGTAGGCGGGCGCGCAGGGCCGCACGGGACGGGCCGCCGGCGATCGGCCCGAGCGCCGCCCGGATCCGGGCGCGGGGCGGCAGAGTCGCGAGCTCGTCGCTCGATCGGATGAAGGTCACCACGTCCACGCCGGCGTCCCGCAACGCCGCCACCTCGTCGTCGACGATTCGGTTCTCCCCCGACGGAAGGTGGCTGCGGTAGCGGTTGTGGACGACCAGGACCCGCATCAGGCCGGGGCGGTGAGCGAGCCACGGTCGCGCCGGAGCACCGCCCGGACGAACCGCAGGTTGCCGATGAGGTAGCGGCGCCACAGCCGTCGCGGCTCGGTCGCGAGTCGGAAGCACCACTCGAGCCCCCGGCGCTGCATCCAGACCGGGGCCTGGCGCTTCGTACCGGCGAGGAAGTCGAACGCAGCGCCCACGGCGACGTAGGTCGCCGGGCCGAGCCGGGCGAGGCGGTGCACGGCGTCGTCCTGCTTAGGGGTCCCGAGCCCCACCCACACGAGGTCGGCACCCGCTGCGGCCATGCGCTCGGTGGCGGCGCGCAGGTCGGCGTCGGTGAGGTCGCGGAACGGGGGCGACTCGGCCCCCACGATCTCGGCGCCCGGCCACCGTTGGCCGATCACGCGCCGAAGGTGGTCGAGCACGTCGGGGGTGCTGCCGTAGAGGTGGTGACGGATCCCGTGGGCCCGGCCCCGGTCGAGGGCGCCGGCCATGAGGTCGGGACCGTAGACCCGCCCGGGGAGCCCGGGAGCACCCCGCCGGCGGCCGACCCACACGATGGGCATCCCGTCGGGCAGGACGAGGTCGTCGGCGTTGAGCATGGCGCGCAGGGCCGGGTCGCGGTCGGCGAGGGCGACCGTGTACGCGTTGCAGAGATGCACGGCCCGGGGTCCGGTCTCCTCGACCAGGCGGGCGACGGCGGTGGGCAACGCCAGCGCGTCGATGCGCACACCCCCGACGGCGAACGTCGCCGCGTCACCGGTCGTAGAGGTCCCCACTGTGCGCCCCGTTCTGGTTCTCCCGCTGGATCCGAACGGATCGTACCCCGGGGTTCCGGACGGACCGGGGTAGGCTCCGGCGTGTATCCGGACCCGAGGCCGAGCTTGGGCAGGAGGTGGGGGCCAGTGCAGACCGAGATCGGCCCCGACGCCCGCATCTACGTGGCCGGGCACGCCGGGCTCGTGGGCTCGGCGGTGGTGCGTCGGCTCGAGCGGGCCGGGTTCACGAACATCCTCACCGCCACCCGCGCGCAACTCGACCTGCGTGACCAGTCCGAGGTCTCCCACTGGTTCAAGGCCAACCGGCCCGAGTACGTGTTCCTGGTCGCGGGCACGGTCGGGGGGATCCTGGCCAACAGCACCCGTCCGGCCGAGTTCATCTACGACAACCTGATGATCCACGGCACCGTGGTGTACGCCGCCCATGAGTACGCCACGAAGAAGTTGCTGTACCTCGGTTCGTCGTGCATCTACCCCCGCCAGGCCACCCAGCCCATCACCGAGGACCAGCTGCTCACCGGTCCGCTCGAGCCCACCAACGAGTGGTACGCGATCGCCAAGATCGCCGGGATCAAGCTCTGTCAGGCCTACCGGCGCCAGTACGGGTGCGACTTCGTGTCGGCCATGCCCACCAACCTCTACGGCCCCGACGACAACTTCGACCTCGACTCCAGCCACGTGCTGCCGGCATTGATCCGCAAGTTCCACGATGCGAAGCTGACCGGAACTCCCGAGGTCGAGATCTGGGGGACCGGCAGCCCCAAGCGGGAGTTCCTCCACGTCGACGACCTGGCCGACGCCTGCCTGTTCTTGATGGAGCACTACAGCGCCGACGAGCACATCAACGTGGGCACCGGGGTCGACCTGCCGATCCGGGAGCTGGCCGAGAGGATCCGCGCCGTCGTGTACCCCGAGGCCGAGTTGCGCTTCGACACCTCCAAGCCCGACGGCACCCCCCGCAAGCTGCTCGACGTGCGGCGCCTGCACGACCTCGGCTGGTCACCCTCGATCGACCTCGACACCGGGATCCGCACCACCTACGAGTGGTTCGTCGCGCAGCAGGCGACGACCGCAGTGCTGCGCGGGTACGGCACCGGGGCCTGACCGGGTGACCGACCCGGGGCTCCGGCGCCACTACGAGGACAAGTATCGCGACGCCGAGGGAACGCCACCGACGGTCGTCCACACGGATCGACCCCGGGATCGATTCGAGGCCGCCGTCCGGACCCTCGCGGGCGTGCTTCCCCACGGGGCACGGGTGCTCGAGCCCGCAGCGGGGACGGGCGGGTCGGGCTCGCATTGCTCCGGGAGCGCCAGGACCTCGTCGGGTACGCGCTGACGGACGTGGCCGAGACTCGCGTCGGCCGGCTCGGGAGCCTCCGGGCCATCGATCCACGGATCACCGTCCGGCACTGCGATGCCGAGCAGCCTGAGCTCGATGCCGGTTCGGTGGACGCGATCGCCATGATCGCACTCGTGGAGCATCTCGTCGATCCGATCCGTGCGCTACGCCGGATCCGTGACGGTCTGGCGCCCGGAGGAATCTGCTACCTCGACACACCGAACATCGCGAAGGGGACGCGTCGCGTGAAGTTGGCGTTCGGGAGATTTCCATCGACCGCGTCGGTGGGCGAAGGCCTGGTCACCTACGAGGGCGGTCCCGTGGACCTCCACGACGAAGGGCACCTCCACTACTTCACCTTCGGGTCGCTGGAGCGGATGCTCCCGGACTCGTGTGGCTTCGGCCGCGTGGACCGCGTGCCGTACGCCGACGGTGATCGCCTGCCCGTCGGCGTCGCGACGAGACTCGCTGCACTCCGTCCCGGCTTGTTCAGTGAGGTCGCCGTCGTCGCCCACCGATGACGGCCCGACCGTCGCCTACGTCGGGGAGACACCTCGGTCCCGTTGGTGCCCCGGCGCCGGGATCGGGGCCGCCTCGCGGTCTTCGGGCTCGTGAATCAGAGCTTCTCCCCGATGAAGTAGTGCATGGTGCAGTTGCGGTAGAGGCCTGCCGACGTCGCCACTCTGGAATGGAATGACGGCCGATAACGCGCCAGGAATTCCGTGACTGTCGATTCGAGCACTCTGAGTGGATGCGCGGCGTCCCGCTGACGGTTCGAGACTGCGCCCAGATCATCACGGTCGAATGCCACTTCGGCGAAGACCAACGTGCCACCGGAGCGCATCATGAGGTCGATGTTGCGCAACACCGCGTCGGCGTCCCAGCAGTGCTCGAGGACATTGATCAGGACGACGAGGTCGTAGGTCCCAGGCTCCACCTCGAAGTCCTCGATCCCGCTCGCGATCGTTCGTCGGACCGGAACCGAGGGTCCGACGCGACTTGCCAGTCTGGTGACGAATGGCGGGAGACGCTTGTGGAGGCGACGTAGAGCGGAGTGGAGCCGGCCAGCACGCTGAGGCGATCCTTCGAGTAGAAGGCGTTCCGGTGCCCGAGGTACTGGTCGATCAGCGGATCGAGCAGATCGTATGAGTCGATGGTGCACGTGCGCGCCACGATCCGGAGATTCGTGAACGGTCCGCACCCGAGCTCGATGGCACGGGGGAAATGCCGATTCCGGATGCTCTCGAATCCGGTGAACCAGCGCGCGTTCTCGAAGTTGTGGTCGTCGGCAGTGTTCGCCTCGTTGCCGAACCAATGGCGGTGTTCGCAGTGCTGGGCCTCCAGCCAGCGATCTCGGTCGACCGAGTGGATTCCCCCGCGCGCGTCGACGTGGTGGCTG
>VGBI01000008.1 GCA_016870595.1 Actinomycetota bacterium | reverse complement strand
TGCATGAGCGGCTCACCGAACCGGTGGAACCAGCACGGCTCCTCGAAGAACCGGACCTCGTCGAGCACACGGTCGAACACCGCGTCGGACATCGTGCCGAGCGAGCGCTCCATGACGTCGGGCTCAGCGCGTGGGCACATCACGCAGCGCAGGTTGCAGTGGTTGGTCGACTCCACCGCAAGCAGTGCCGGTTGGTTCCGCAGCCGCAGCCGTCCGTGGTGGTAGCCGAACGCACGCCAGAAGTCGTTACGTGCCCTCTGGATCCGGGCCGCAGGACGGGGCGACGAGCCGACCATCCACCGAAGGTTCGGGAGCGGTGACGGCCACAGGCGGGTCCTGCGGCGACTCGCCCCGGCCGGCCGGACGTCACACGGACGCGCCGGGATGGTCCGGAGGGTCCCGCCGCCGACCGCTCCGGAGGGACCGTGCCCGACCTGCTCACGATCACCCCGTGGCCCGACCCGGTGCTCGACACCGTGGGCTTCGATCCGAGATCCCGGTACGCCGAGACGTTCTGGTTGCCCACCCTCGGCCCCACCGCACTCCTGCTCCTGCGTCACCTCGCCGGGCGCTTCGACCGCAACCCCGGCTCGATCGAGCTCCCCGTCGCCGCGACGTCACAGGCGCTCGGGCTCGGCCAGCGTGACGGCACCAGCTCGCCCATCGTCCGCACCCCTGGCCCGGCTCGAGCAGTCGACCTCGCCTGCAGCGACGGGCGCAGCACGGTGGCGGTCCGCCGCAGCCTGCCCCCGGTCCAACGGCGCCACGTCCGCCGCCTCCCGGCGGCGCTGCAGGCCGAGCACGCCGACTGGGGCGACGTCGACCTCGACGAGCCGCCGGCGGTCACCGCCCGCCGCCGGGCCCGGCGCCTCGCGCTCACCCTGCTGGAGCAGGGCGAGACGCTCGACGGGGTCGAGCACGCGCTGTTCTCCTGCGGGTTCCACCCGGCGGTCTGCCACGACGCCACGCGCTGGGCGTGGGACCGCCACTGCGAGGCCGCGCGGGAAGCCGGTGTGCTCCCAGCCCCCTGAACCGGCCCCCGCGCGCCCGTGGCCCGGTCGGGACCGGCACCGTCCGGAACCGACCGGGCCACGCCCGGGTCGGATCCGTCCCCGGGTCAGGCCGTGACGATCCGCAGCACCAGCGACGCCACCGAGCACACGAGCGGGAACGCCGGCGCGCCGATGCCCTTCCAGTCGCCGACGCGCACGTGGGCGACGACCGCACCGACGAAGTACCCCACGGCCCCCGCAGCCGCCGCGATCCCGAGCGGCGCCCACCACAGCCCAACCACGATCCCGACCGCAGCCGCTCCCTCGAGCATCGCCAGCCCCGGCAACCAGCGCACCGGCACCCGGCAGGTCTCGAGCGTCTCCACGCAGATCCGGTGTCGGCGCAACTTCATGCCGGCCGACGTCGCCAGCATGACGGCGGTGAACCCCGCGACGACGACGTACGCAGTGCCCACGGTCGGTCCTCCCCCTGCCGTCTGCCGAACCCGGTGCCCGGCACGCTCGCGGCGTCAGCGTGCAACAACCCCGGGGACGGGAGCAACGTGGACGCACGAGCGAATCGGCCGAACCCACGGCGATGTCCCCGGGGGGTCCTAGCCTCGACCCATGCACGACGACTTCACGGATCCTGATCCGGACCTCGACCTCGACCTCGACGAGGTCGCGGCATGGCTGCGCAGCGCCGACCGGATCGTGGTGCTGACCGGTGCCGGCATCTCCACCGAGTCGGGGATCCCCGACTTCCGCGGCCCGCAGGGCCTCTGGACCAAGAACCCCGGCGCCGAGAAGACCGCCACCCTGCAGCACTACGTCGAGGACGACGAGGTGCGGGCCCAGGCCTGGCGCAACCGACTCACCAGCGGCATGTGGGACGCCGAGCCCAACGACGCCCACCGCGCGCTCGCCGACCTCGAGGGCCGGGCCTCGCTGCACACGCTCGTGACCCAGAACGTCGACGGCCTCCACCACGCGGCCGGGAGCTCCCCGGAGCGCATCGTCGAGATCCACGGCAACGTCCGTGAGGTGAAGTGCCTGTCGTGCCCGTGGCGGGGTCCGATGGGCCCGACCCTCGAGCGGGTCCGGGCCGGGGAGGCCGACCCCCGCTGCGAGCGCTGCGGCGGCATCCTCAAGTCGGCGACCATCTCCTTCGGCGAGAACCTCGTCGCCGCCGACCTCGACCGGGCCCAGCAGGCGGCAGCCGGGGCCGACGTCTTCCTCGCGCTCGGGACCTCGCTCACCGTGTACCCGGTCGCCGCGCTCCCCGAGTTCGCCCTGGCCAACCGGGCCCGGCTGGTGATCGTGAACGCCCAGGCCACCCCGCTCGACGGCCACGCCGACGCCGTCGGCCGCGGCCCCCTCGGCACCGTGCTCCCCGACCTCGTGGCCCGGGTCTGACCCGGGCGGGCGGCCCTGGGGGAATACCCGACTCCCCCGGTAGGCTTTCTCCCCGTCCGGGGCTCCTCCAGGGGACCGCAGGAACCCGGGTCGCCGAGAAAGGGCACGGTGCGATGGCCACCTTCCGAGAGCTCCTCGCCGCCACCAAGACACGCATCACCGAGATCGACCCGGCCGACGCCGAGACCCGGCTCGGCTCGGCGACCTTCCTCGACGTCCGCGAGCTCGACGAGTACGAGCAGGGGATGATCCCGGGTGCGGTGTTCGTGCCCCGCGGCCACCTCGAGGGCCAGATCGAGAACAAGATCCCCGACAAGGCCGCGCCGGTGGTCGTGTACTGCGCCGGAGGCACCCGGTCGGCATTCGCTGCCGACACCCTCACCCAACTCGGCTACACCGACGTCGTGAGCATGGCCGGCGGGTTCGGCCGCTGGAAGAACGAGGGCCGGGACTGGATCACGCCGGTGGTGCTCAACCCCGAGCAGCGCACCCGGTACCACCGCCACGTGCTGCTGCCCGAGGTCGGCGAGGCGGGCCAGCAGCGCCTGCTCGAGTCGAAGGTCCTGCTCCTCGGCGCCGGGGGCCTCGGCTCCCCCGCCGCGCTCTACCTCGCGGCCGCCGGGGTCGGGACGCTCGGCATCGTCGACATGGACGTCGTCGACTCCTCGAACCTCCAGCGCCAGGTGCTGCACAACGTCGACCGGGTCGGGGACCGCAAGGTCGATTCGGCGAAGAAGACGCTCACGCTGCTGAACCCCGACGTCAACGTCGTCACCTACGACGTGCGCTTCGGCGCCGACAACGTGCTCGACATCATCAGCGGCTACGACGTCGTGGTCGACGGCACCGACAACTTCCCCACCCGGTACCTGCTCAACGACGCCTCGGTGCTCAACCGGGTGCCGGTGGTGCACGGGTCGATCTTCCGATTCGAGGGCCAGGTCACGGTGTTCGACCCGTTCCGGGGCCCGTGCTACCGGTGCATGCTGCCCGAGCCGCCGCCGCCCGAGCTCGCCCCGAGCTGCGCCGAGGCCGGCGTGCTCGGCGTGCTCCCCGGCATCGTCGGGTCGATCCAGGCGCTCGAGACGATCAAGCTCCTGCTCGACCTCGGCGACCCGCTGCGGGGTCGGCTCCTCGCCTACGACGCCCTCGAGCAGAGCTTCCGCACCTTCAGGGTGCGGCGCGACCCGCGCTGCCCGACCTGCAGCGACGACGCCGCCCCGATCGTCATCGCCGAGTACGACGAGCACTGCCTCCCGCACGCCGTGCTCGCCGACGGCACCACCACCGGGCACTGAGGCCGGGCGGCACCCTCGTCGGCGCACCCACTCCCGGATGCGCTGACTCGTTCAGCGCGCCGTCGTGGTCGTGGTGGCGCCCGACGCCGCCGCGGTGACGACCACCGAGCCGACCTGACCGCTCGTCGGCGATCCGTGGAACGTGCAGTAGTAGGCGTAGGTGCCGGGCTTCTTGAACCGGTACGAATAGGACTTGCCGGTGACCAACGACCGGATGCCCCACGCCTTGCCCTTCACGGGGACGACATTGTGGAGGATCTTGCCCTCGTTCTTCCAGGTGACCCGGGTCCCCACCGGAACGACGATGCGCTCCGGCTTGTAGAAGTTGTCGCCCACCTCCACCCGGACCCGCGTCGACGACGAAGACGACGACGTGCCTGCGGGCGTGGTGGTCGTGGTGGTCGACGTCTGCGCCCCGGCCGGACCGGGGACGGTTGCGGCCAGGGTGGCCGCGACGACTCCGGCGGCGACCGCAGCGGCGAGGGGGCGGATCAGGCGGAACGTCATCGTGACCTCGGGGGACGGGGCTTGGGGGTCAGGGACTTGCGGGCCGTCGGCTTCTTGGTGGACTTCGCGGCGGCTCCGGCCCGATTTGCAACGGTACGGGCCGCGCGGGGCTTCCCGGACGCGCCGTTTGCGCCCGTCACCGTGCCCTCCGGCACGGTGAACCCGCTGACCAGCTCGACCAGGGTGCGCACGCCGAAGCCGGTGCCACCCTTGACGAGGTAGCCGTCGTCGCCCGACGCCCGGGAGGGGCCGGCGATGTCGAGGTGCACCCAGGGGCGGTCGCCCACGAACTGCTGCAGGAAGATCCCGGCGGTGAGCGCGCCGCCGTAGCCGCCGGCACTCACGTTCTTCAGGTCGGCGACCTCGCTGTCGAGGAGCCTGCGGTAGTCGGTCGGCAGCGGCAGCGGCCACACCGGCTCACCGGCCCGGTCGGCCGCGCCCTGGACCTGGTCGCGCCACCCGTCGTGGTTGCCCATCAGGCCGGCGATCTTGTCACCGAGCGCGACCACGCAGGCGCCGGTCAGCGTGGCGAGGTCCACGATGGCGTCGACGCGGTTCTCGACCGCGAGCGACAGGGCGTCGGCGAGGATGAGACGCCCCTCGGCGTCGGTGTTGAGCACCTCCACCGTCGTGCCGTTGCGGATCCGCAGCACGTCGCCGGGCCGGATTGCAGTGCCACTGGGCATGTTCTCGACCAGCGGCACGTAGCCGGTCACGCGGTGACGCACGCCGACCTTCCCGAGCACCGACATCGCGGCCACGACCGCCGCCGCGCCCGACATGTCGGTCTTCATGGTCTCCATGCCCGCCGCGGTCTTCAGCGAGAGCCCGCCCGAGTCGAACACCACGCCCTTGCCGACCAGGGCCAGGTGCCCGGGAGCGCGGCGGGTCGGCTCGTAGGTGCATTTCAGGAACCGGGGCGGGCGGGCCGAGCCCTGGCCCACCCCGGCCACGCCGCCGAGACGCTGGGCCAGGATCTGGCGCTCGGTGAGGACCTCGACCCGGACCCCGGTCCCGGCCAGGCGGCGTCGGGCCGCGGCCACGAACTGGGCGGGCGACTGGGTGTCGGGGGGCTCGTTGACACGGTCGCGCGCCCACACCGTGGCGCCGCCGACCGCCGACCCCCGGGCCAGCCCGCGCCGGACCTCGGCCCGGCCGTCGAGCACCGACACCCGCCGGAGCGCCGACGGCGTCGCCTGCGACTTGAACTCGAGGAACTGGTAGCCGCCGAGGAGCACGCCCTCGGCCAGCGCCTGCGCCGCGGCCTCGGCCGTACCGCGCGGCGCGGCGTCGAGCAGGGTCGTCGCCACGGTCCGGACCTTGCCGGCGGCCCGGGCCACGGTCGCGCCGGCCCGGCGGAGGCCGTCGACGGTGACCGCCGCGGGATCCCCGACCCCGACGAGGAGCACGGCCGGGACGCCGAGCGCGTCGCCCGCCGGCACCAACGCGGTCTGCCCCCGCTTCCCCTCGAACCCGGTCGCCGTCACGACCGCCCGCAGCGTCGGGCCGAGCGGGCGCAGGGCCCGGGCCGCGGTCCCGAGCGGACCGTCGGGCCCGGCCGGGACGACCAGCAGATCGGCCCGGACGACGTCGGGGCGCTGCGCACTGGTGGTGAGGGTGACGGGCACGGGGACCTCCGGGGCGGCCAGCGGGGGCGGGCGGGGCGGAACGCACCCTCCTGCCAGCGGGCGAGCGTGTACACGAGATCGGCGAGGCGGTTGAGATAGGGCACGACCTGACTCTCGGGCTCCAGCCATCCGGCGTGGGTGGCCGCCACCGACTTGCGCTCGGCCCGGCGCACGACCGTCCGGGCGACGTCGAGCGCGGCGGCGACCCGGGTCTCGCCGGGGAGCACGAACTCCTGGGGCGGCTCGTAGCGGGCGGTGACGTCGTCGATCAGGGGCTCGAGCGCCGCCACCATGTCCGCGGTGACCCGCGTGGTGCCGTCCTGGAGCCGGTGACGCTGCTCGGGCTCGGTCGCGAGCTCGGCTCCGACGACGAAAAGCTCACGCTGGAGCCGGATGAGGATCCCGTCGAGCTCGTCACCCCGCTCGGTCTCGGCCCGGGCCAGGCCGAGGGCCGACACCGCCTCGTCGGAGGTGCCGTAGGCGGTGGGACCGGGCCCGTCCTTGGCGGTGCGGCCCCCGAAGAGCAGGCCGGTGGTGCCGTCGTCGCCGGTACGGGTGTAGACCTTGCGCGGTGTGGACACGGCGGGAGTCTACGGGGGCCACCCGGAGGCTCGGCCCGGTCGGGCCCTCCGCTGCGCCGGTAGCCTGATCCCGTGACCGACGGCACCGAGGTCCCCGCCGTCGGCGATGCGCGTCCGGCCCGGTGGCGGTCCCTCGTGCGGACCGCCCGGCCCAAGCAGTGGACGAAGAACGTCCTCGTCTTCGCCGCACCGGGCGCAGCGGGGGTGCTCGACCAGTGGGGGCCGCTGTCGCAGACCCTCGTCGCCTTCGTGGCCTTCTGCCTCGCCGCAAGCGGGACGTACTTCTTCAACGACGCCCTCGACGCCCACGCCGACCGCCAGCACCCGGTGAAGCAGCGCCGGCCGGTCGCGGCCGGACACGTGAGCGAGCCCGCGGCCAAGGTGATCGCAGTCGTGCTCGTCGTGCTCGCGCTCGGAGTGGCCGCCCCGGTGCAGAACGGACGCCTCGCGATCGTGGTGGCCGCCTACGTCGCCATCACCTTCACCTACAGCGCCTGGCTCAAGCACGAGCCGGTGGTCGACCTCGGCGTGGTCGCGGCCGGATTCGTGATCCGGGCCATCGCCGGCGGCGTGGCGACCGGGGTCGAGATCTCCGACTGGTTCCTGATCGTGGCCGGCGGCGCGTCGCTGTTCGTGGTGACGGGCAAGCGCTACTCCGAGCAGATCGAGATGGGCGACGCCAGCGGCGCCCACCGCGCGACCCTCACCGCCTACACCCGCAACTACCTCAGCTACGTCCGCGCCGTGGCGTCGGGGGTGACGATCACCGCCTACTGCCTGTGGGCGTTCGACACCGCAGCCGGGATCGGGGAGCCGGTGTGGTTCGAGATGTCGATCGTGCCGTTCGTGCTCGGGATCCTCCGCTACGCCCACGTCATCGAGCAGGGTCGGGGCGGCGCCCCCGAGGAGGTGGTCTTCCACGACCACGTGCTGCAGGTGCTCGGGCTCCTCTGGGCCGCGTGCTTCGCGATCGGCGTCTATGCCTGAGCCCGGCACCGTCCGGACCCTCACCGGGTGGGGCCGCACCGCGCCGTCGACCGCGACCGTGTGCACGCCCACCCGGCCCGCGGCGGTCGACGACGTGTGGCCGGTCGCCCCGCCCCGGGGCGTGATCGCCCGCGGCCTCGGCCGCAGCTACGGCGACGCCGCCCAGAACGAGGGGGGCACGGTGGTCGACTGCACCGGGCTGGCCGGGATCCGCGCGTTCGACCGCACGGCCGGCACCGTCCGGGTCGACGCCGGCGTGAGCCTCGACACCCTCCTGCGCCACACGGTGCCGGCCGGGTGGTTCGTCGCCGTCACCCCGGGGACCCGGCAGGTGACCGTCGGTGGCGCGATCGCCGCCGACATCCACGGCAAGAACCACCACCTCGACGGCGCCTTCACCCGCCACGTCGCCGAGTTCACCCTGCGCGGGCCCACCGGTGTGACGACGGTGACGCCGGATTCGGACCCCGCACTGTTCTGGGGCACCGCCGGCGGCATGGGCCTGACCGGGGTCGTCACCGAGGCCACGCTGCGCCTGATCCCGATCGAGTCGTCCCAACTGCTGGTCGACACCGAGCGGGCCACCGACCTCGACGACGTCATGAACAGGATGGTGGAGGGTGACCACCGGTACCGCTACTCGGTGGCGTGGATCGACTGCCTCGCGCGCGGAGCCCGGCTCGGCCGGTCCGTGCTCACCCGTGGCGACCACGCGCCGCGCGCGGCGCTCCCGCCCCGCCAGCGCGACCAGCCCCTGCGGTACGACCCGAAGGCCCGGCTCGCCGCACCGCCCTGGGCCCCCACCGGGCTCCTCAACCGGTGGAGCGTGCAGGCGTTCAACGAAGCCTGGTTCCGTGCCGCACCGCGCCTCCGGGCCCAACACCTGACCCCGATCGGCGCGTTCTTCCATCCCCTCGACGGCCTCCGCGACTGGAACCGGCTCTACGGACGTCGGGGGTTCCTGCAGTACCAGTACGTGGTGCCCGACGCCGCCACCGCGACCGTCCGAGCCTCGCTCGAGGAGCTCAGCCGGGCCGGGGCCGCGTCGTTCCTCGCCGTGCTCAAGCGGTTCGGGCCCGCCGACCCGGGACCCCTGTCGTTCCCGATGCCGGGCTGGACCCTGGCCGTCGACCTCCCCGCCGGCACCGCCGGCCTCGACCCACTGCTCGACCGACTGGACCGGCTCGTGCTCGAAGCCGGTGGCCGCGTCTACCTCGCCAAGGACTCCCGGCTCGACGGCGCCCACCTGGCGGCCATGTACCCACGGCTCGACGAGTTCCGGGCGCTGTGCGCGCGGGTCGACCCCGACGGGGTGCTGCAGTCCGACCTGGCCCGGCGCCTGCGGGTCCGGTAGCCGCCGTGCGCACGGTCGCTGCGTTCGACTTCGACGGCACCCTGTCGTCGCGCGACAACTTCCTGCGCTTCGTCCGCCTGACCGCGGGAACCGCGACCACCGCGCGGGCACTGGCCGCCGCGGTCCCCGCTGCACTCGCCTCCCGGCGGGACCCCACCCAGCGCGACGTCGCCAAGGCGGTCGTGCTCAGGGCCACGATGCGGGGGCGGTCGGCGGCCGCCGTACGCGACCTCGGCGCCCGCTTCGCCCGCACCGTCGTGGCCGACCACCTGCACCCCGAGATCGCCGGGCGGCTCGAGGAGCACCGCCGGGCGGGCCACGAGCTCGTGATCGTCTCGGCCTCGTTGACCTGCTACCTCGAGCCCGCCGCCGCCGGGCTCGGCGTGCCCACGGTGCTCGCCACCGACCTCGCGGTCGGACCCGACGGCCGCCTGACCGGGGAGCTGGCCGTCCCCAACGTCCGGGGGCCCGAGAAGGCGACCCGCCTCGACGCGTGGCTCGCCGGCGCCCCGGCCCGGGTGTGGGCCTACGGCGACAGCACCGGCGACCGCGAGCTGCTCGCCCGCGCCGACCACCCGTGCCTGGTCGACCGCAGCGGCCGCCTGCCCCGCGACGCCCCCCCGGTGCGCTGAGTCCCCACCGCGCGCCCGCGCGCCGCAGCGGTGGGTGCCCGGGCACCGGGTCTCCCCGGGAGCCCCGGTAGCCTCAGCGCCGATGAGCACCTTCCTCGACGCCCTGCGCGAGCGCGTGCTCGTCTTCGACGGCGCCGCCGGGACCAACCTGCAGCTGGCCGGGCTCACCGCCGACGACTTCGGGGGGCCGGACCTCGAGGGCTGCAACGAGATGCTCAACGTGACCCGGCCTGACGTCGTCGCCGGGCTGCACGACTCGTTCCTGGCCGTGGGCTGCGACGCCGTGGAGACCAACACCTTCGGTGCGTTCTCCACCGTGCTGGTCGAGTACGCGATCCCCGAGCGGGCCTACGAGCTGGCCCGGGCCGGAGCCGCCATCGCCCGCCGGGTGGCCGACGACCACGCCACCGACGGCCGGCCCCGCTTCGTCATCGGGTCGATCGGTCCCGGGACCAAGCTGCCCTCGCTCGGCGCCATCCCGTTCGTGGAGCTGCGCGACGCCTACGAGGTCATGGTCGACGGGCTCCTCGACGGGGGCACCGACGTGCTCCTGATCGAGACCGTGCAGGACCTCCTGCAGGGCAAGGCCGCCATCGCGGCCTGCCGGCGGGCGATGGCCCGATCGGGTCGCCGAGTCCCCCTGATGATCCAGGTCACGGTCGAGACGACCGGTCGCCTGCTCATCGGGTCGGAGATCGGCGCGGCGCTCACGGCACTCGACGCGCTGCGCCCCGACGTCATCGGGCTGAACTGCGCCACCGGCCCGACCGAGATGACCGAGCACCTCCGGTACCTCGCCCAGCACTCGCGCACCTTCCTGTCGTGCCTGCCCAACGCCGGGCTGCCGTCGATCGTCGACGGCCACACCCACTACGACCTCACTCCCGCGGAGCTCGCCGACGCCCACGAGCGGTTCGTGACCGAGTTCGGCATGAACATCGTCGGCGGGTGCTGCGGGACGACCCCGGCGCACCTCGCCGCCCTGGTCGAGCGGGTCGGGAGCCTCACCCCCGCGGTCCGGGCCCCGCTCCACGAGCCGGGATGCTCGTCGGTGTACTCGCACGTGCCGTTCGACCAGGACCGGTCGTTCCTGGTCATCGGCGAGCGCACCAACGCGAACGGCTCGAAGAAGTTCCGCGACGCCATGCTCGAGGGCGACCTCGACACCTGCGTCCAGATGGCCCGGGAGCAGGTGCGTGAGGGCGCCCACGTCCTCGACCTCTGCGTCGACTACGTGGGGCGCGACGGCGCGGTCGACATGGACGAGCTCGCCGCACGGATCGCGACCCAGGTGCCGCTGCCCCTGGTGCTCGACTCGACCGAACCCGAGGTCATGGAGGCGGGCCTGCGCCACTCGGGCGGCAAGGCGATCCTGAACTCGGCCAACCTCGAGGACGGCGACGGTCCCGGCTCCCGCTTCGACCGGGTCATGACGCTGGCCCGTGAATACGGCGCCGCGGTCATCTGCCTCGCCATCGACGAGGAGGGCCAGGCCCGCACCGCGGACTGGAAGTTCGAGGTGTGCCGGCGCATCCACGACCTCGCGGTCGAGCGGTACGGGATGGAGCCGAGCGACCTCATCTTCGACTGCCTCACGTTCCCGCTCGGCGCCGGCTCCGAGGACCTGCGCCGTGACGGGATCGAGACGATCGAGGCCATCCGCCGGGTCAAGGCCGAGCTCCCCGGCGTCTCCACGGTGCTCGGGGTCTCGAACGTCAGCTTCGGGCTCTCCCCCGCCCTGCGCCACGTGCTCAACAGCGTGTTCCTCCACGAGTGCACCGAGGCCGGCCTCGACGCCGCCATCGTGCACGCGGCCCGGATCATGCCGATGCACAAGATCGACGAGCACGTCCGGGCCCTCGCCCTCGACCTCGTGTACGACCGGCGCCGCGACGGCTACGACCCGCTCACCGAGCTCCTCAACGCGTTCGCCGACGTCGCCGCCACCGCGGTCGAGCAGGAGGACCGCTCGGGGTGGCCGGTGGAGGAGCGGCTCAAGCACCGGATCATCGACGGCGACCGCGACGGCATCGAGGCCGAACTCGACGAGCAGCTCCAGACGCTGCCCGCCCTCGCGGTCGTCAACGACGTGCTGCTCGGCGGCATGAAGGTCGTGGGCGACCTCTTCGCCAGCGGCGAGATGCAGCTGCCCTTCGTCCTCCAGAGCGCCGAGACGATGAAGACGGCGGTCGCGCACCTCGAACCCCACATGGAGCGCAGCGACGCAGGCGGCAAGGGCATCGTGGTCCTCGGCACGGTCAAGGGCGACGTCCACGACATCGGCAAGAACCTCGTCGACATCATCCTCACCAACAACGGCTACGAGGTCCACAACATCGGGATCAAGGCGCCGTTGCAGTCGTTCGTCGACAAGGCGCGCGAGGTCGGTGCCGACGCGATCGGCATGAGCGGCCTGCTGGTGAAGAGCACCCTCATCATGCGCGAGTACCTCGAGGAGATGAACACGCTGGGCCTGGCCGAGACCCCGGTGCTCCTCGGTGGGGCCGCGCTCACCCGCAGCTACGTCGAACGCGACCTCCGAGAGGTCTACGAGGGCCGCGTGTTCTACGGGAAGGACGCGTTCGAGGGTCTCCACACGATGGACGTCCTCATGGAGGGCAAGCGCACCGGATCGCTCGACCCCGAGTTCGGTCGGGCGCCGGGTGGGCGCGACCTCCCGGCCCGGCGCACGAGCGACGCACGCGTCGACGACGCTGCGCTCCCGGCCCGGTCCGACGTCGCGACCGACGTGCCGGTGTTCCGCCCACCGTTCCTCGGTGCCCGGGTCGCCAAGGGGATCGCACTCGACGAGATCGCCACCTACATCAACGAGACGGCCCTGTTCCGCAACCAGTGGCAGTTCCGCCCCGAGCGTCACGGTGGCACCCCGGAGTCCGACGACGAGTTCAAGGCCCGGATCCGGCCGATCTTGCGCGAGCAGCTGGCCCGGGCCCAGGCCGAGGGCCTGCTCGTCCCGGCCGTCGCGTGGGGCTACTTCCCGGTCAATGCCGAGGGCGACGACCTGGTCGTGTGGACCGACGACGACCGCCGCACCGAGCGGCTGCGGTTCCGCTTCCCCCGTCAGCGCAAGGACCGGTACCTCTGCATCAGCGACTTCTTCCGCCCGGTGGAGTCGGGGGACGCCGACTACGCGGGCTTCCACGTCG
Source organism: Actinomycetota bacterium (assembly GCA_016870595.1). Lineage (GTDB taxonomy): Bacteria > Actinomycetota > Acidimicrobiia > IMCC26256 > PALSA-555 > CAIUKV01. Next base: position 40,842 of record VGBI01000008.1, on the reverse strand, counting down.
TGACGATGGGGACCCGGGCGACCGAGCGCGAGCGCGAGCTGTTCGCGGCCGACCGCTACCAGGACTACCTCCTGTGCCACGGACTGTCGGTCGAGATGACCGAGGCCCTGGCCGAGTACTGGCACCGGCGCATCCGGGAGGAGTGGGGGTACGCCGACGAAGACGGTCCCACGCTGGCCGGGCTGTTCCGTCAGCAGTACCGCGGGTCGCGGTACTCGTGGGGCTACCCCGCGTGCCCGGACCTCGAGGAGCAGGTGAAGCTCGACGCGCTGCTCGACCTGTCGAGCATCGGCGTGCAACTCACCGAGGAGTTCCAGCTCGACCCCGAGCAGAGCACCTCGGCCATCGTCGTGCCCCACCCCGAGGCGAAGTACTTCATCGCCTGAGGCGGCGCCCGGCTCAGTCGGCGCGGGCGACCACCACGAACTCGTTGTAGGGGAAGATCCGTCCCACCGGTCGGGGGAACGGGAACGAGCGGGCCCGCTCCACGGTGAGGCCGAGGTCGCCCGCCATGCCCCGCAGCCCGTCGAGGTCGTGGAACTCCACGTGGGTGGCGTCGGTCGCGTAGCCCCGCTCCTGGGGCGTGATCATCACCACCCGGCCGCCGGGCCGGAGGTAGGGCCGGTAGACCGCGACCAGGGCGACCGCATCGGCGCGGGCCATGTGCTCGAGCACGTGCGAGAACAGCAGCGCGTCGTAGCCCCCGGGCACCGCGTCGGGTGAGTCCGCGAACCCGGCCGTGGTGTGGGCGACGAAGCCGTCGGCTCGGCACCGGGCCACGGCCTCGGCGTTGTGGTCGACCCCCACCACATCGCCACCGAGGTTGGCGAGGTTCCGGCCGATCCCGCACCCGACGTCGAGGGTCCGGCCGAGCCGGAGGCGGCGCAGGAACCACCGGTAGGGCGCCTGGACGTCGCCCCACTGCTTCCAGCGCCGACCCTGCAGGGTGCGCAGGCGGTCGGCGTACTCGGCCCGGGCCGTGGGCGCGAGCGCCGGGTCGTGCGGGTCGTGCGGGTCATGCGGGTCGTGCGGCGGTCCGGCGCTCATCCGAACGTCAGGGTACCGAGCACGGTCCCGGCCGCGAGCAGTGCGAACGCGGCGATCAGCACCGTGCCGACCCGGCCCCGGACGGTCACGGCCGTGGCCAGGACCAGCATCGGGATCGCGCTCAGGCCGTAGCGGGCGACCGGCTGGAAGATCACCCGGTTGACCACCCACGTCGACATGATGAAGCCGGGACCGGCGAGGAGCAGCACCGCCCCGGTCCACGCCCCGAGGGTCACCAGCCGACGGCGGGCGTCGAAGCGCAGCGCCGCGGTGATCACCACGGCCCCGGCCAGCCACCCGGACGCATAGGCCACGGTGTCGTTCATGCGGGTCGCGAGCACCGGCGGACGGAGGCCCCCCAGCGGCGGGAACAGGGAGAAGACGTTCTGGCGCAGCGCGAAGGCCTGCCACGGGAAGCCGGGCTCGTAGAACTGCTGGTTCGACGGGAGGGCGAGGGCGTCGACCGTGGCCCGGGCCCCGGCGATCGCAATCCACAGCAGCGTCATGCCCACTGCGCCACCCACGAGCAGCGCGATCGCCCAGAGGTACTCACGCGGCGTGCGGCCGCCCTCGGGGTCACGGCCGCGCACCCGGAGCGCCTGCGTCGCGAACCAGAGCGCGACGATGCCCACCCCGATGAGGTTGGTCATCTTGAGCGCCGCCACCAGCACGCCCACGGCGGCGAGCCACCCGATCGGGAGGCGACGACGCTCCCAGGCGAGCGCCGCCACGAGCGTGAGGGCCCCGGCGAAGATCGCCGCGGAGTCGGCGTTGACCGTGGCGGCCATGAACAACGGCTCGGGCGCGAGGGCGAAGATCACTGCGGCGGCGACGAGCGGGATCCGCCGGACCCGAAGGCGGTCGCCGGCGAGCACCACGAGCGCGAGGCCGGCCGCGAGCCAGACTCCGCCCATGAGCCGGGCGGGGTCGAGGACGCTGTCGGACAGACCGACCCCCTCGGCGCCGTAGGCGACCCCGCCGGTGACGAGGTAGTAGAGCGGCGGGTTGTTGACCGCGTTGTTGTAGCCCTCGTCGCGGAACGCGACCGGGTCGAACCGGCGGGTGGCGCACGGGGGCGGGACGTAGTCGGGAACGTCGACGCCGCGGCACGCCTCGAGCCGCATCGCGGTGTCGGCGAGCTTGTCGCCGAGCTTCACCACGTAGCCGTCCTCGTAGATCCGGGCCATGTAGTCGAGATGGCGGCTCTCGTCGAAGGGTGAGAGCACCGTGTAGCGGGCGGTGTGGAGGGCGCTCCCTACGAGCGCGACCGCGACGACGACCAGGTAGGGCCAGGCCCGTCGCCACCATCCGGTGACCCGACGCCCGGGGTCCGGCGCGTCCGGCTCGTGGGGCTCGTCGGGCGCGTCCGGCTCGTGGGGGGCGTCCGGCTCGTCGACCGCGTCCGTCGCGGGTGTCAACGGCTCGTTCACCGCAGGAACCGTCGCACGATCCGCCAGTACTGCGCCAACGCGGCGTCGAGGGGGCGGAGCGCGTCGGGCAGGGGGAAGTTGCGGGCGTCCATCCGGTCGGCCAGCCGGGGGGCCAGGCGGCGGTCCCCCACCGTGCGGGCGGCCTGGACCGTGGCGCGGCGGGTCCGCAGCGACGCCCGGTGCGCCCACAGCCAGCGCCAGCCCCGGACCTTGTCGCCGAGCCAGCCGCCCCGCCAGGCCATCAGCGCCACCGCGGCCTCCATGGCGACGAACAGCGGAGCGAGCAGTGCGAGGGTGCGGCCGTCCCAGCAGGTCAGGACGAACATCAGGCGGTTGCGCTCGGCGAGGTAGAGCTTGGTCGGCTCACGGTCGAACTCGTACCGGTGCACGCCGATCGCGTCGGCGACGTAGCGGACCCGCAGCCCCCGTTGCCAGCACCGCCAGCTCAGCTCGGCGTCCTCGTGGAACGCGAAGTACTCCGCGGCGAAGCCACCGAGGTCGTCCCACACGGACCGCCGCAGGCACACGAGCGCACCCATGCCCCCGGCGACGTCGCGGTCGACGGCCGCCTCCGTCGCCGGGCGGCCGAAGCCCCCGACCCACGAGAAGCCGAGGAAGTGGATCTCGTTGCCGGTCGAGTTGCAGCGCTCCCGGTCGTCGCCGAGCCGCACGCTCCCGGCGGCCACCCCCACGTCGGGCTGCCCGGCGACGGCGACCAGTCGGGCCAGCGCGTCCGGATCCACCACGAGGTCGCCGTTGACCAGCGCGAGGTACTCACCGGTGGCGTGGGCCGCCCCGAGGTTGCACCCCCCGGAGAAGCCGAGGTTCACCCCGTCGCCGACCACGGTGAGTCCCGGCCGTCCCCGCAACCGGTCGACGGCCCCCTCGGTCCCGCCGTTGTCCACGAGCACCACGTCGACATCGACGTCGACGGAGGCGAGCAACGCCTCGACGCTGCGCTCCAGCCACGGCTCGGGCCGGTACGCGAGCACCACGGCGGTGACCCGCGGCCCGCCCGTCATCGACGGGCCAGGCCGAGGACGCTGAGGAAGAAGCTGGCCATCACCGTCTGGACCCCCAGGACGATCAGGGTCGCCGCCGGCACCGCGACCCGGATCGCGTCGCGGGTGTCGAGCGCACCGAAGTCGTTCGAGCCCCAGTTGACGAGGCTGTAGACGGCGACCGCGAGCCCGGCGACGAGGGCGAGGACCCCGAGCACGAGACCCCGTTCGAGGGTGACGACGCGAAACGCGCGCTCGAGCCCCCGCGACACCGGCAGGAGCCCTTCATTCATGGCGAAGGCACGCGCGAAGACCGCGAACATGATCGCCTGGAACCCGACCAGGACCATCGCCATCGCGTACAGCAGCGCCGTGACGTCGAGGGCACGGTCCCCGAACTCGATCGGCCCCGGGAGGAGCGCGACCCCGAGGATCAACCCGAGCGTCATGAGGAGCACACCGGGATACAGGAACAACCACCGGGGGCTGTAGAGCAGGAGGAAGCGGAGGTGGCGCCACCCGTCACGCCAGGTGCGCAGGTGGGGCGGTCGGCTGCGCCCGTCGGGCGACAGGGTCGTCGGCACCTCGGCGATGGCCAAGCCGGCCAGCGTGGCCTTGACGACCATCTCGCTCGCGAACTCCATCCCGGTGGTCCGCAGGCCGAGGCCGAGGACGGCGGCGCGCCGGAAGCCCCGCATCCCGCAGTGGAAGTCGCCGATGCGGCTGCGGAAGAACAGTCGCCCGATGAAGCTGAGGACCGGGTTGCCCAGGTACCGGTGCAGCGGCGGCATCGCCCCCGGGGCGATCCCCCCGGCGAACCGGTTGCCCATCACCAGGTCGGCGCCGCCCCGGAGGGCCTCGACGAAGGGCCCGAGAGCGGCGAGGTCGTAGCTGTCGTCGGCGTCGGCCATGATCACGAACCGCCCCCGGGCCGCTTCGATGCCGCCCATGAGCGCGGCGCCGTACCCGGCGACGGGCACGTCGACGACCCGAGCGCCCTCGGCCCGGGCGATGGCCTGCGAGCCGTCGGTGCTGCCGTTGTCGGCGTCGAGGCAGCCCCGGGCCTTGCGCACGCACACGGCGAGGGTCTCGGCCTCGTTCAGGCAGGGCAGGACGACGCTGCACTCCAGTGCCGGCGACGACGGCGCCGACGACGGATCGGCGGACGGGACTGCCGGGACGGGATCGGTGGTGGCGTCGGGCATGCGATCGGTCCGGGCGTCCGGGCCGCCCTGGACTCGGTCCGGTGGCGGCAGCGGGGTCGAGGGAGCCTAGCGGCGGGCGCCGCGCTTGCCCGGGAGCGCCACCCGAGCCGGCGCGGGGCCCCACCACTAGGATCCGCCCGGGATGAAGGGTCTGATCCTCGCCGGGGGAGCCGGCACGCGGCTCCGGCCGATCACCCACACGAGCGCCAAGCAGCTCGTCCCGGTGGCCAACAAGCCGATCCTCTACTACGGGATCGAGGACATGGCCGCGGCCGGCATCCGTGAGATCGGGATCATCGTCGGCGACACCGCCGACGAGATCCGGGCCGCCGTCGGCGACGGGGCCCGCTTCGGGGTCCGGGTCACCTACCTCCCCCAGGAGGCCCCGCTGGGCCTGGCCCACTGCGTGCTGATCGCCCACGAGTTCCTCGGCGACGACGACTTCGTCATGTACCTGGGCGACAACATGCTCCAGCAGGGCCTGGTCGAGTTCGTCGACCGGTTCACCGCCACCCGGGCCGCCGAGGGCGACCGGGCCCCGGCGGCGCAGATCCTGCTCGCCAAGGTCGAGGACCCCCGCCAGTTCGGCGTGGCCGAGGTGACGGGCTCGGGCGAGGTGGTGCGGCTGGTGGAGAAGCCCGAGCACCCGCCCTCCGACCTCGCGCTGGTGGGTGTCTACCTGTTCGACCCGACCATCCACGAGGCGGTGCGGGCGATCCAGCCGTCGCCCCGCGGTGAGCTCGAGATCACCGACGCGATCCAGTGGCTGCTCGACCACGGTCACCGGGTCGTCCACGAGGTGCTCCAGGGCTGGTGGATCGACACCGGGAAGAAGGACCCGCTGCTCGAGAGCAACCGGTACATCCTGGAGACGCTCGAGCCCGAGAACCACGGCACCGTCGACGACGCCTCCAGCATCGAGGGCCGGGTCGTCATCCAGCCCGGTGCGGTCATCACCAACTCCCGGGTGCGCGGCCCGTCGATCGTGGGTCCGGGCACCGTCGTGACCAACAGCTACGTCGGTCCCTTCACCTCGATCGGGGCCGACTGCACGATCACCGACGCCGAGCTCGACCACTCGGTCGTGCTCGACCGGGCCCGTATCGTCGGCGTCGCCGGCATCGCCGACTCCCTCGTCGGGCGCGACGTCGAGGTCACCCGCTCGGGGAGCCGACCCCGCGCCCTGCGTCTGATGCTCGGCGACCACTCGAAGATCGACCTCGAATAGCCGGGAGCTGATGGTAGCGATGACCACGGTCACCGAATCGGCCGCGATCACCGGGGTGTGCGTCGTGGAGCCCCGCGTCTTCGGCGACGAGCGCGGCGTGTTCGTCGAGACGTACCGACGCGAGTGGATCCCCCAGGGGGGCCGGGAGATGATCCAGGCCAACCGGGCCGACCGCCAGGCCGGCTGCATCGTCGGCCTCCACTACCACCTGCACCAGGCCGACTACTGGTACGTGCCCATCGGCACGGCCCGGGTCGTCCTGCACGATCTGCGCGATGGCTCCCCGACCGACGGTGCGACCCTGGCCCTCGATCTCGGGGCCACCGCCGACGGTGGACACGACCACCGCGGGATCTTCATCCCGCCGGGAGTGGCGCACGGCTTCGCCGCCCTCACCGACATGACCATCACCTACCTCGTCGACGGCTACTACAACCCGGCCGACGAGCTCGGGGTCGCCTGGGACGACCCGGCGGTGACCGCCGACTGGGGCGTCGCCGAGCCGATCCTCTCCGACCGTGACCGCACGAACCCGCGCCGGGCCGACATCGATCCGGCGCTGCGGCCCCGCTTCGGGCTGCGGTACTGACCGTGCGACTCCTCGTCACCGGCGGCGCCGGCTTCATCGGCTCGAACTACGTGCACCACGTCCTGGAGCACTCCGACGACTCGGTCACCGTGTTCGACGCGCTCACCTACGCAGGCAACCTCGCGAACCTCGAGGACCTGGACGGCAACCCCCGCCTCACCTTCGTCCAGGGCGACATCACCGATCGCGCCGCCGTGACCGCGGTCATGGACGGGCACGACGCCGTGGTGCACTTCGCGGCCGAGAGCCACGTCGACCGGTCGATCGCCTCGCCCGACGAGTTCGTGCACACGAACTGCGACGGCACCAACGTGATGTGCGACGTGGCCCGACGGGTCGGGGTCGACCGCTTCCTGCACATCTCGACCGACGAGGTCTACGGCTCCATCGAGGAGGGCTCGTTCACCGAGGCCGACCGGCTCGAGCCGCGCTCGCCGTACTCGGCGTCGAAGGCGGGCTCGGACCTGATCGCGATGTCGTACCGCACGACCTACGGCCTCCCCGTCCTCGTGACCCGGTCGTCGAACAACTTCGGCCCGTACCAGTTCCCCGAGAAGGTCATCCCGCTGTTCGTGACCAACCTGCTCGACGGCCGGAAGGTGCCGCTCTACGGCGACGGCCTCAACGTGCGCGACTGGTGCTACGTGATGGACAACTGTGCTGCGGTCGATCTCGTGCTGCGCCGGGGTGAGGTCGGCGAGATCTACAACATCGGGGCCGGCAACGAGATCACCAACCGCGAGCTCACCGACGCGATCCTGGGACTGCTCGGCCACGGCGACGAGATGATCGACTACGTCGAGGACCGCCTCGGTCACGACCGGCGCTACTCCATCGACACCACCAAGGTGGAGGCGCTCGGATGGCGCCCGGCCCGCGAGCTGCGCGAGGCCCTCGCGGCCACCGTGGCCTGGTACCGGGACAACTCGTGGTGGTGGCGCCCGCTGCGGGCGCCCGGTCGCTGAGGGGACGCCGACGGTGCGGGTCCTGATCACCGGAGCCGCCGGCCAGGTCGGCCGCGAGCTGGTCACCGCGTTCGCCGATCACGACGTGGTCGCCGCCGACCGGGCGACCCTCGACACCACCGACCGCGCGGCCGTCCTCGCCGCGGTGGCGGGGTGGCGCCCCGACGCGATCGTCAACGCTGCGGCCTACACGGCGGTCGACGCGTGCGAGACCGAAGCCGACCGCGCGTACACGGTCAACGCGCTGGCCGTCCGCCACGTCGCCGAGGCCGCCGACCGGGTCGGCGCGCACCTCGTCCACCTCTCCACCGACTACGTGTTCGACGGGACCAAGCCCACGCCCTACGACGAGTGGGACGTGCCCAATCCCCGATCGGTCTACGGCCGCAGCAAGCAGGCGGGCGAGCGGGAGCTGGCCGGGCGGCCCGACGTCACCGTTGTGCGCATCGCCTGGGTCTTCGGCGAGCACGGCGGCAACGTCGTCAAGACGATCCTCCGCGCGGCCGCCGACCAGCCCACGCTGCGGTTCGTCGACGACCAGCGGGGCCGGCCCACTGCGGCCGCCGACGCCGCCGCCTTCGTGCGCCGGATCGTCGCCGACCGCCGCCCCGGTCTGTTCCACGCCACCAACCAGGGCGAGGTCTCGTGGTTCGAGTTCGCCCGGGCGGTGATGGAGTCGGCCGGCCACGACCCCGGTCGGGTCGAGGCGATCGCGACCGCCGACCTCGTCCCGCCCCGACCGGCGCCCCGCCCGGCGAACTCCGTGCTCGACGACGTCGCGCTCCGCCTCTCGGGCCTGGAGCCCCTCCCCCACTACCGCGAGTCGCTGGACCGCGTCGTCGCTGCGCTCACCCGGTGAACCGGTGAGCGCGCCGCCGCTCGTCCACGTGGTCGTGGTGGACCACGACGGCGGTGATCTCACGCTCGAGTGCCTGCGGCACCTCGTCGCCACCGACTGGCCCGCCGAGCACCTGCGCATCGTCCTCGTCGAGAACGGCTCGCGGCTGCCGGTCACCGAGGTCGTGCGCCGGGACCTGCCCGGCGTCACCGTGGTCGAGAGCCCGACGAACCGGGGCTTCGCGGGGGGCGCCAACCTCGGGATGCGGACCCGGGGCGACGCCGACTACGTGGCCCTGGTCAACAACGACGCGTTCGTCACCCCCGGATGGCTCGGCCCCCTGGTCGCGACCTGCGCCGCCGATCCCCGGGTCGGCGCCGCCTGCCCCAAGATCCTGCTCGCCGAGCCCGCGGTCGAGATCCACCTCGAGGCGCCCACCCACCGCCGGGGCCGGGGCGACGCCCGGGACCTCGGGGTCCGGGTCAGCGGCGCCCGGGTCGGTCCGGCCGACCAGGGGCGCCGCCTCCAGCACGTCGCGGGGTTCTGGGGGGACGAGCCGATGCCCGACGACGAGCCCGGGGGCCAGTGGACCCACGGGCACGCGGTCCTGCGGATCCCGACCGGCACCGGCGGCGATCTCGCCCTCCGCCTCGCGGCCGACGCACCCACGCCGGTGACGCTGCGGTCGGGCACCGTCTCCAGCACGGTCACGGTCGGGCGGACCCCGGCCTGGTACCCGGTGCCGAGCGACGCCGTACCGGTCGAGGTGTGCAACAACGTCGGCTCGGTCGTCGCCCCCGACGGGTACGGCGCCGACCGCGGGTGGCTCGAGGTCGACACCGGGCAGTACGACACCCCGGTCGAGGTCGGGGCGTGGTGTGGCGCCGCCGTGCTGCTCCGACGCGAGTATCTCGACGACGTCGGGCTGTTCGACGAGCGGCTGTTCCTGTACTACGAGGACGTCGATCTCTCGCTCCGGGGTGCCCGCCGGGGCTGGCGCTACCGGACCGCGCCCGCTTCGGTCGTGCGCCACGTGCACTCGGCGACCAGCGTCGAGGGCTCGGCCCTCTCCGCGTACTACAACGAGCGCAACCGTCTGCTGGTCCACGGCACGCAGGTCGGACCCGGCGCGTGGTGGCGGAGCGCAGCCCGACACCTCGCGGTCACGGCCAGCTACGCGCGTCGCGACGTCGCGACACCGCTCGCGCACGGTCGGCGCCCCCGGCCCGTCCTCGTGGCCCGTCGCCTGCGGGCCCTCGGGGGGGCCGTGGTCAGACGCCCGGCGTTGCGTCGGCACCCGGCCGGTCCGGAACCGGCGTCCGGACGCTGACCGCGTCGGGGTCAGACCGGGCCACGGCGACGGCCGCCCCCAGCCCACACCCCACCCCGACCGTCGCGACGAGCACCCACGGGATCCAGCCGAACCGGGGCGACCACTCGCCGCCCCAGAACGCGAACCCGCCGAAGCCCGCTGCGTTGCGCACGGCGTTGGTCCACCAGCCCACGAGCTGGAGCACCGTCATGCCCGCGATCAGGAGGGCCGGGAGGAGGGTCCCGGACGGGTACCAGGGGCCGTCAGCCGCCCGGGACCGCGGCGCACGGTCGGCGGCCCGGGCGAGGAGGTCACCGACCAGCAGCGGGATCACGACCGCGAAGGGCAGGACGTAGCGGGCCTGCATCGCGTAGCGCTGCCGGTACATCTCGAACGGGATCGCCGCGATGAAGATCGCGGCCGCGAGGGTGCCGGCGATCGCGAGGACGAGCGTCCACCGCTCCCGGGCGGAGGCGAAGACCAGGGCCACGGTGACCAGTGCGACGAGGCCGAGCCCGTAGATCCAGGACCAGGGCACCGCGACGGGCGTGTCGTTCCACCCGAAGATCGCCGGGATCTGGAGGACCACGAGCCAGAGGTCGCTCACCGCGAGCCGGAACGCCTCGGGGATCCGGTCGCCGAGGACCGGGAGGTTGGCGTCGGTGGCCCGGACCCAGACCAGGGTCGACCCGGCGGCCAGCGCGACGACGCCGGTCGTCACCTTGGGCGCCCGGCCCGACCGCCACAGCGCCCGCACCCGGGCCGGACCGATCCGCGCGACGAGCAGCACGGCGAACGGCACCAGCCAGAACGGCCCGAGCGGCCGGGCCACGCTCAGCGCCACCGCGCCGACCGCGATGCCCGCCCATTCGCGCGCGGTCGGGTCGGGGTCCCGGCCGAGCCGGACCACTGCGGCCGCGACGACGAGGCCACCGGCGATCTCCCAGGCCGATGCGTTCACCACGGCGAGCAGGAAGACGGCGGTGGGCACCACGGCGACCGCGACCCCCGCGATCCGCCAGGCCGGGCGACGCCCGCCGGCGGCGAGGGCCACCGCGACCGCGAGCAGGGCGAGCGCCACCGCGGCGCCGATCAGCCGGGCGCCGAACCACTTCTCGGCCCGACTCCCCGGCACCAGCGTTCCCGCCCCGGCCACGAGGTACGGCACCGGCGGGTAGCCCCCGACGTAGGAGTAGACCCGCTCGGGGTCCCGTGCCGCCGGCGGCGCGCCCTGGCAGGCCGCCGACACCGACCGCTGCTGGGCGAAGCAGGGGAACAGTCCGCCCACCGCGACGTCCGGGGGGAGCGAGAAGTACCGGCCGGCGTACACGCCGCTGCGGGCGGTGAGCCGGGCCCGGGTCCGCTCGGCTCGGGTGTCGTCGACCGGGCGGGCGAGGGGGTACTCGCGCCGGACGTCGGCAGCGGTGACCCGGGTCCCGAGCAGGTCCCCGCGTGCCGCCGCCGCGGCCTTGGTGTAGTGCGCCGGCTCGTCAGGGCCCAGGCCCAGGGCCGACGTACCGAGGAAGGCGACCGTGAACGCGGCGAGGCTGACCCACAGGAGACTCGCGGCACCCGGCTGGCGGCGGCGCGTCACGCTCGTACCGCCTCCGCCCGGCGGGCCCGGGTGTCGTCCCGCACCGTCTGGGCCAACCACAGGACCGCCAGCCACGCCACCGGTTCGTAGACCACGAGGTAGCGGGCCACGGCCGTAACGGTGACGCACAGCCAGAGGAACGAGACCACCGGCACCGCGGCGACGATCACCAGTTCCCGACCACCGCGAGTCCAGCGCCGCGGCGCCCACGCCAGCGCCGACGCGAGCCCCACCCACATGGCGAGACGAGCCACGACCCAGACATCGAGCACGAAGGGCCACGCCGCCTCGAACCGGTCGGGGTCCTGCTCGGTCGGCAGCCCCACCGATCCGAGGTACGGCGCAACCACACCGCTCGCGTCGGTGAAGTAGACGTTGTCGTATGTGCTGAGCATGCGCACCGTCCGGCCACCGACGGTGCCGAGGAACCCGACCGGGTCCCGCCGGATGCTCTCGAACGCGAGGGCGCGGAGATCGTCGTTGCGCTGGATGTACCGGATGCTCCGCAACGCGTCGTTGACCGGCCCCCCCGACCAGACGATGGTGTCGGGGTCCTGGTCGAGATAGCCCGGGACGGCGCAGATGCGCGCCCGGATCGCAGGGGGCCGGTCGGGTTCCGTGCAGTCGGTGAGCGGCGCGGTGGCGGCGAAGTATGCGTACCCGTCGGTGAACTGGAGCCCGAAGCGTCCATCGCCGGTCACCGCACGGGAGTCCAAGTACACCGCGAACGCATAGCCCGCCAGCGGCACGACCGCCGCAAGCGCGAAGGCGACGACCGCTGCGAGTCGAGGGAGCAACGAGCCGCGGGTCGCGAGCAGCGCAATCACCGCGATCACGGGCAGGGCGATGACGGCCACCGTCCGCACCACGCCGCTCAGCGCCCCGACCAGCCCGGCCAGCGCCCACGCAGTCGTGGACCGGGTCCGCACCGCGAGTAGCACGAGCCAGGTGGTCATCAGCAACAGGAACAGCGCCAGGGTCTCGGTGAGGACCACCCGCTCGAAGAACAACACGGTGGGGGTGCACGACCCCAGCACCGCCGCCGCCAGCGCAGGCCGGGTCCGCAGCCCGACCTCCCGGGCGATGCAGAAGAGGACCAAACCGCCGAGGACCCCCAGCAGTCCGTGGGCGACCACGATGGCGTCGAACGACGTCCAGACGCCGAGGACGCCCCGCCAGAACAGCGCGACGCCCGGGGGCCGGGTCCGGGGCACGAAGAGATCGCCGACGAGCTGCACGTACTCGGCCGAGTCGTTCATGAACCACACCCCGGGGCTCAGGACACCGACCAGCAACCGGACCGCGGCGAGGCCGGCAACCAGGCCCAGCGGCGCCCGCCACCAGCCGGGGGCCCCGGCCCAGGGCAGCAGCCGGACGCGGGCCGCGGCGCGCTCGTCCGGCGCCGGGACGAGGGTGCGCCACCCGGCGCTCCCGGGGGCAGCGTGCGGTTCGTCAGCCCGCGCCGCGTCGGATCGACCCCGGTCCGTCACGGGCGCTCCGCCCACCGACGTTGCACCTTGCCGGCCAGGTCGTCCCACTCCCCGCGCCGCAGCGACGCCCAGGCCCCCCGGGCGCTGGCCTCCCAGCCGACGCCCCACACCGCCGCCGCGGCCCGGTCGCCCCGCACCGCCCGCTCGCGCGGATCCACCAGGTCGGCGGCGCGCTGCGGCCGTGCCGCCATCGCGACGAGCGGCGCCGCCGCCCGGGACCACGCCAGCTCGGGGCGCGCCGCGGTGATCGCGTCGCGACGGGCCCGGTTCGCCACCGGATCGGTCAGGAGCCCGTGCAGCGCGTCGGCCAGCGCATCGGCGTCGCCCGGCGCCACGGCGACGCCGAACCCGCGCGCCGCGACGAGGTCACCCAGGGCGTCGCCCGCCGTAGCCACCACGGGGAGCGCCGCCCACAGGTAGTCGAGGATGCGGGTCCGGAACGAGAACGCGGTCTCGACGTGGTCGAGGTGGGTGCTGACCCCCACGTCGGCCTCGAGCAGGTAGCCGGCACGCTCGTCGTAGGGGATCCAGCCGTCGTTGAAGAAGACGTGCGTGCCCACGAGGTCGAGGTGACGGGCGAGGGCACGGGTGCGGCGGGCCATCTCCATCTCCGGGACCTCGGGGTGGGGATGGTGCATCCCCATGAAGAAGCACCGAACCCCCGGGACCCGGGCTCGGAGCCGGGCGACCGCGTGCAGGAGCGTGAGCGGATCGAACCAGTTGTAGACCCCACCGCCCCACAGGATCAGCGGGTCGTCGGGGCCGATCCCCGGCACCACCCCGCGCAGCGCCGGGCCGTTCGCGACGGGGTCGGCGTCGGGGACGCCGAAGGGCACGACGCCGATCAGGTCGTGCAGTCCGGGGTCGGCGTCGTAGACCGAGGCGTTCAGGCGCCCGGAGGCCAGGAGCTGTCCGATGAGGAGATCACGCTGCTTCGCACTGGCCACGAGGAACCGGTCCCCGCGCGCGAGCAGCCGGTCGATCGTGCCGCCGGTCAGGCGGACCAGGGTCCGGCGCTGCGGGATCGGCAGCTCGCGCGACTGCTCGAGCACCTCGAGCTGGATCGGGTCGTACGCATCGACGATCAGGACGCGGTCGGTGTCGGCGAGCCACGGGTGGTGGTCGAGGACGTGCCCCTGCACGACGACCGCGTCGGCGCGCGCCACTGCGGCCCGCAGGGCCGTCTCGTCGACGGCCCGGACCGGCACGGCCCCGGACGCCAGGTCGCAGCGGACGATCGAGACGAGCTCGACCCCACCGATCTCCGGGGCGGCGGCGAGCGCGTGGGCCAGCTCGAAGGCCCGGATCGCCGGGCCGGCCATGCGCGGGGCGAGCACGTCGGGGGTCACCACCAGCACGCGCGGCGCCTCGGGATCGATCCCGGCGAAGGGGAGCACCTCCCGGGCCCGCACGACGGCCCGGTGGGCGGGCTCGGTGTCGGCCGTGGCCCACAGCAGCCGCACCCGGTCGACGACGGCATCGGGACCCTCGGCCCCGTCCGTACGGCCCGGGGGCCCGGGGACGGGCCCGGCCACGCAGGACCCCGCGACCGAGACCACCGTCATCCCCGCCCGCCGCAGGCGCCAGCCCAGCTCGGCGGCCGCGGCCACCGGCCCGGCGTCGACCGGACCGCCGTCGACCCACTGGAACGCGCGGGTCTCCACCACCACTCCGGCGGCGGGCGCTCCCAGCACCGCGACCGTGGGCCGGTCGTCGGGGTCGTCGGGGTCCCGGGCCACGACCGCGGCGACCCGGGCGTCGGCCCGGAACGCGGCCAGCGCCGACCGCAGCCACCCGGGCGCGGGTCGGGCCCCGGGGGCGAGGAAGCCGAGGTACTCGCCCCGGGCCGCCGCGGCGGCCGCGTTGCGGACCGCCGAGGCGGTCATCCGGTCGTCGACCCGCACCTCGCGCACGGCCAGGCCCCCGATGCGGCGCGGGGCGCGCCCCGGGCCGCGCACCGGCACCACCACCTCGTGACCCGACCCCGGGAGGTCGAGGTCGGCGATCTCGTCGGTGGCCGTGCCGATCCCGTCGATCTCGCCGACCACGATGCTGACGGCGCCGATCCGGACCGGCCGGGCCCGCCGGTGGCCGGCGGGGCTCACCGGCCGTCCGCCAGCCCGGCGAGATCCCAGGTGCCCCCGAGGGTGACGACGCCGTGCTCCTCGGCGGGATCACCGTGGATGACGTCGAAGCGGAAGGCCCGGATGCGGGCGTCGACCGCGCGGGTGATCGTGTAGTCGTAGAGCAGGGCGCTGAAGTCGTAGGTGCCGGGGAGCAGCGGCACCCGGGGGATCCGGTGGTCGATGTGGCCACGCCCGACGAAGCGGTCGGGGACGAGACCGGCCTCGCGCAGGTTGGGTCCCGTCACCTGCACCCCGTCGAGGGTGTGCACGCCCAGGCCGAGGACGGGCTGCTCGATCGGCTCGGCGGCGGCGAGGTGCACCCGGACCACCAACGGGTCGCCGGTGCGAACGTGGGTGACGGCCCGCCCGGTGGCGTCGAGGAACTCCACCCGCTCGATCTCGGCCTCGCCCGTGCCCCAGCGCCAGCCGACGCCGTCGGCCCGTCGGTTCGCGTGCACCGAGTCCTCGTAGTCGTTGATCACCGTCGCCGCCGGGCCGAGGGCCCGCAACGTGCCGTGCTCGAGCAGGGCCACCTCGTCGCAGAGGTTGCGGATGGAGTCCATGGCGTGCGTGACGATCACGATGGTGCGACCGGCGCGGCGCAGCTCGTCGAACTTCTCGGCGCAGCGCTGCTGGAACTCGGCGTCACCCACCGCGAGCACCTCGTCGACCAGGAGAACCTCGGGCTCGACGTTGATCGCGACCGCGAACCCGAGGCGCACGTACATGCCGCTCGAGTACCCCTTGACCGGCGTGTCGATGAAGTGCTCCAGGCCGCTGAAGGCGACGATGTCGTCGAAGCGGGCATCGAGGTCCCGCCGCGAGAGCCCGAGGATCGCGCCGTTCAGGTACACGTTCTCGCGCCCCGAGAGCTCCGGGTGGAAGCCGGCCCCGAGCTCGAGCAGCGCCGAGAGACGCCCGTCGACGGTCACGGTGCCGCGCTCGGGTCGCAGGATGCGCGCGAGGCACTTCAGCAGCGTGCTCTTTCCCGACCCGTTCTCACCGATGAGCCCGAAGGTCCGGCCCGGTGCGATCTCGAACGAGACGTCCGACAGCGCCCAGAACTCCTCGTAGCGGGCCCGGCGGCGGCGCAGCACCGTCGCCTTCAGGGACTGGTTGCGCTCGTGGTAGAGGCGGTAGCGCTTCGACACCCCGTCGACCACGACCGCCGGACGGCTCACACTTCCTCCGCGAGGCGACGGTCGAGGCGACGGAAGAGGGCGAGGCCCCCGGCGAAGCACACCAGCGCCGACACCGTGAAGTAGGCGAAGGTCCCCAGCGGCGGGAAGCGGAGGTCGTAGAGGACGGCCCGGAAGCACTCGACCATGCGCACGAGCGGGTTCAGCTCGTAGAGGAAGCGGACGGGCACCTCGACCCCGAGCACGGTCCGTTCCTTCGGCACCAGCGAGACCGGGTACACGACCGGCACCGAGTAGAAGAGCGCCATCAGCACCAGCGCCATGAAGTGCTTCACGTCGCGGAAGTACACGTTGCACACGCTCAGGGCGAGGCCGACCCCGAGGACCAGGAGGGTCTGGATCACGACCAGCAGGAGCAATACGGGGATCCAGGGCAACACCATGGACCCGACCGATACCAGGATCACCACGAGCACGACGAGCTCGACCAGGTAGGTCACCAGCAGTGCGCCGGTGACCGACGCCACCAGCAGCTCACGCGGGAAGTAGACCTTGCGGATGAGGTTGGCGTTGGCGAGCAGCACGTCGAGCGACGCGTTGGTCACGTTGGCGAAGTAGTTCCACGGGAGCAGACCGCACACGAGGAACAGCACGAAGCTGTCGAGGCCGCTCGGGTCCCCCACCGGCGGCGCCACCTTCAGGAACACCGAGAAGACGACGCCGTAGATGGCGACGGCGGCGAGGGGGTTGAGCAGCGACCAGCCGTAGCCGAGCGCGGTGCGCTTGTACCGGCTCCGCAGCTCGCGCAGGACGAGGTTGGCCGCGAGCTCCCGGTTGCGCCGGTACTCGGCGAGGCTGGTCACCCGGCGGCTCCGGGGTCGATCCGCTCCGGGACGGCCGCGGCGTCGGCCAGCGCGCCGATCCGCTGGCGCAGGGTCGCACCCGGACGGCGACGCCGCGCCACCTTCTCGACCGCGTCGACGGCCCGCAGGGCCTTCAGGTACCCCATCGCGTCGGCGTCGGTCCGGACCTCGTCGAGGCGGGCCTCGAGGTCGGCGACCCGGGCTCGCAGGCGGGCGTTCTCGTCACGCAGGCGCGTCCCGGCCCCGACCCCGGCGTGGGCCAGGGCGTCCTGGAGGTCGAGCACCCGGAGGTACAGGTCGATGCGGTTGGCCTCGAGCGCGCCGAGGAGCGGGCTGTCCGCCCAGACCGCGAGGTGCTGCGCCAACGCGTCGGCGTAGGGCGCGTCGGCGGCCCAGACCACCGCCAGGCCGAACAGCGACGGCACGAACGCCCACCGGAACCGGGGGGCCTCGGCCACGAAGTCCTCCACCGCGGTCCGCACCCCGTTGGCGGGCCCGCCCTCGTCGATCGCCCAGGCGAACGCGCCTTCGCCCCGGAAGCCGCCGTCGCCGGTGGCCGTCATGCCCGGGCGCACGCCCTGGGCGAACGTGTGCGGGTGCACGGCCTCGGCCGGCAATGCGGCGGGGTCGTAGTACTGGTCGCGCCGACCGGCCGGCCAGCCCGCGTCGTGGACGAAGACGAGCGGGTGCCCGTCGGGCGCGGCCGCCGCGATCGCGCGCATCTCGCCGAGCACCGTCCAGTGGTTGTGGTCGCCGTCGAGCAGGTAGGCGTCGGCCCGGCCGACGACGGTGAGCGCGCCCGGGCTGTGCGCCTCGATCAGCTCGAGCCGCCGGTCGGCCGCGTAGGCCGCGCGGGCCGCCGGGCTCGGGTGCGGGTCGATGCCGGTCGCGCACCCGTCCACCCGGTCGAGGTAGTCGCGCAGGACCGCCGTCATGCTGGCGCCCTCGACGCCCACCTCGACGACGGAGCGCACCCCGGCGAGCTCGAGCGCCGGGACGATGCACGGGGCGAGCAGGGCGAGGGAGTGGAGCAGGATCTCCCCGTCGGGCGCCCCGGAGGCCGGGTCGGCGGCAGTCATCGGGTGGGCACCTCGTCGTCGACGAGGCGAAGATACAGCGCCACCTCGATCCGGTAGACGTCGCTGCTGTCGCCCAGGGCGCCCGGG
Organism: Actinomycetota bacterium; assembly: GCA_016870595.1. GTDB lineage: Bacteria > Actinomycetota > Acidimicrobiia > IMCC26256 > PALSA-555 > CAIUKV01. Next base: position 22,849 of record VGBI01000008.1, on the reverse strand, counting down.
GCCACGGCGACGACCGCCTCCCCGCGGTCGAGCGTCAGCTCGCCGCCGGCCCACCGGCCCCGCTCGGCGGGCCAGTCCCGGGCCGGATCCGTGGAGTCGAGGACGGTCGGCGGCCCGTCCCGCCGGGTCAGCACGAGGCGGATGCGGTCCACCAGCACCGCCGGGACCTCCCCCCGGATCCGGCAGCGGATCGCGGTCGGCGCGGGGATGATGGTCACGAGCCGGGCCAGGCAGCGGGTCTCGGGGTTGGCGATGAGCCGGGCCGCGTCGGCCCAGGCCGGGCTCTTGACGTGCGGGGAGTCGAGCTCGAGCTCCACCACCCCCCGGCGCACCGGCCGGTCCCCCACCACCTCGGGGGCGAACCCGTCGAGCGCGAGGTCGGCGCCCACCGCCAGACGCGGGCCCGAGGCCGCGAGCACCCCGGCGGGCCAGTACACGGTCTCGTTCGGGAAGCGGTACAGCTCGGTGGCGGCCGAGTAGCGGAGGTCGAGGCCGGGGTCGACGTGGTCGAGCCGGTCGGTGGCCGTGCTGCCGAAGTTGTCCTCGTGACGCCAGCCCGCGAGCCGGGCGAACTCGGACGGGGTCGGTCGGGCCACGAACCGCCGGGCGATCATGCGCAGGGCGAGGTTCGCGTGCACGAGCCCGAGGTGCGCGTCGGCCGGACGGCAGCGTCCCCACAACGCGGCGAAGGCCTCGATCCCCTCCCGGACGGCGGCCTCCTGGTCGAGCTGCTCGGCCGGCACACCGCGGGCGTCGAGCACGGGCTCACCGGCATCGGTGTAGTCGCGCAGGGAGCCGACCGCGGGCAGCGTCACCATCTCGAGCACCTCGGGGCTGCGCACGAGCGCCTGCGCGTCGCCGAGGGGGCTCCCGGTGTCGACGAGGAAGCCCCGGGCGTCGAGCCCGTCGAGCAGGCGGGACGCGACCGGCCGGGTCGTGGCGAGGTACCGGCCCCGGGTGGTGCGCCCCCCGGGGAGCGCGTCGAGCGCGGCGGCGAACCCGGCCTGGATGGTCGCGTTCCAGCCCAGGTCCACCAGGAGCAGCTCGCGGTCGTCGGGGTGCAGCGCCCCGTCGAGGTAGCGCCGGAGGCGCTCACGGGCGGCCGACGCAGCGGCGGCGGCGGCGGCGGACACCTCGGCGTCGTGGACGATGCGCAGCACGACCCGGTTGGCGAGCATCACGTCGTCGAGCGGGACGTCGAGCAGGCGGCGGGGTGCGAGCAGGCGGGCGGGCACCCCGAGGGCCTCGGCGAGCACGCGTGGGGTCGGGGTGTGCCGACGCACGAGGAACGAGCGGATCGTGGGCTCGTCGATCTCGGTGACGGCTGCACGCGCGGCGACGTGGCGCGAGAGCCACAGCGGACGCGCCTCGAGCGCGACCCCCATCGACTGCGCCACCGACCGGATCAGCGGGGCGAGGAAGGCCCCTTCCCGCATCAGGCAGTACACGCGCTCAGCCCCGAGCGCCTGCGCCTCCGCCACCACCCACTCGGCGAAGCCGGTGAACACCGGTCCGAGCACGAGCGCGCCCAGGCGGCGGTAGGGCCCGAGCGGGTCGTCACCCTCGACCGCGCTGGCGGCGCGCAGCCGGACCGCGGTGAGCCCATGGTCGCCGGCGACCCAGTCGAAGGTGCGGGGGGCGGCGGCCTGGTCGAGCGCCTCGTCGAGCACGACGCCCTCGGCCCGGACCAGGCGCTCGACCTCGGGGTCCTCACGGGGGAGGTGGACGACCTGCAGCCCGAGCGCGCGGGGTCGTTGCACGTCGACGACGTCGTGGTCACCCGCGTGCACCACGCGGTGCGCCTCGACGTCGAGGTGGTCGAGCACGACGTCGAAGAGGTCCTCCCCCTTGCCGGTGCCGTGGTCGCTCGACGTGAAGATGCGCTCGGGCGGCTCGCCGAGGCAGCCGTCGAGCAGGTACTCGAGGTGGGCGGCCGAGAAGTAGGTGTCGGAGGTGCACACCACCCGGGTCCCGTGGGCCCGGGCCCGGGCCACGAGGTCGACGATCTCGGGGTCGGGGAACACCAGCGCCCGCTCGCACCGCAGCTCCTCGCGCACGAGCTCGTCGGCGACGCCGTAGGCGGGCGGGAGCTCCGCGTAGACCGCCCGCAGTCCGACCTCGGGTCCCCGACCGGCCGCCACCGACCGGGCCCGGGCCCGCAGCTCGGCCTCCCGCCGGAGCACGGCGAAGGTCGACGCCGTCACCCCCCGGGGCAGACGACCGGCGTCGACCAGTCGGCGGCCGAGCACGGCGAACACGTCGACCGGGCGGGCCACCCGCCGCAGCAGGAGGGTGTCGAACACGTCGAGCGAGCACACCTCGATGTCGGTCCGGACGACCAGGGCCCGCAGGAGCTCCAGGTTGGTGGCGCGCGCGCTCGTCGAGAACCCGCCACCGGCCATGGGAGGATTGTAGGGAGGGGACGGGGCCCCGATCAGGGAGCGAGCACCGCCCGGGCCATGACGTCGGTGCCGAAGGCGGTGAGGATCGCGAGGTACAGCAGGCCGGTGGTGGCCATGACCGCCGAGTAGTACGGCTCCCGCAGCGCCGCCCGGGCGGCGAGGAGGAGCCCCACCGTCGCCAGGGCCGAGCACACCCACATCCAGCCGAGCAGCCCACCCCAGCCGTCGTCGACCGACCCGGTGAGCACGGAGACCATGCCCGGCGGCAGGAGCATGAGCACGACCAGCACCGGGGTGATCCAGCCCGCCCACCGGACCAGTTCGACGATCGGGTCGCGGGCGAGCCCCGGCTGCACGAGGTACCAGTGACCGAGCAGCATGGCGTCGGTCACCACGCCGAGGAGGGCCGCGCCGGCGACGAGTCGGGCGACCGCCAGGAGATCGGAGCCCCCCACCGCCACCGCGGCCGCCACCACCGCGACCGCACCGAGCACCGGGGCGACGAGGTCGAGTGCGGGTGGGAACGACCCCGGACCGGTCGTGCCGCGGCGGCGGACCACGACCGACACGACCAGCGCTGCCACCGCGGCGACGGCCATGGCCGCACCGAAGCCGTCCCGCAGCGCAGGCGCGACCCCCGCATCGTCGTCGGCGACACCGGCGACCACGCCCCCGACCGCGAGCACCGCGAACGTCGATCGCAGCAGCCAGCCGTAGCCGATGCCGACGACCCGGTGCCGGGTGGTCAGCCACCCAAAGGCCAGGCCGCCCGCCGCCCACTGGACGAGGACGGTGGCGAGGTCGAGGCGCACCGGTCAGGCCACCACCGCGATATCCCGCGGTGCGTGGTTGCAGCGGTGCGGTCCGGCCTCGGTGGCGACCACGATGTCCTCGAGCCGCATCCCCCACCGCCCGGGCAGGTAGATGCCGGGCTCGATGCTGAACGCGTGTCCGGCGACCAACGGGGTGGCGTTCCCGGACACCACGTAGGGATCCTCGTGGGCCTCGGTGCCGATGCCGTGCCCGGTCCGGTGCACGAAGAAGTCGCCGTAGCCCGCAGCGTCGATCACGGCCCGGGTCGCGGCATCGACGGCTTCGCAGGGCGTGCCGACGGTGGCCGCCCGCACCCCCGCCTCCTGGGCCTCGGCGAGCACGGCGTAGGCGTCCCGGACCTCGGTGGTGGGCTCGCCGACGCAGAACATGCGGGTGATGTCGGAGCAGTACCCGTCCATGGTCCCGCCGAAGTCGCACAGCACCAGGTCGCCGTCGGCGATCACGCGGTCCCCGGGCTCGTGGTGCGGACTGGCAGCGTTCGGGCCTGCGGCCACGATCGCGAAGTTCGCCCGCTCGTGACCGGCCGCGAGCATGCGCTCCACCAGGTCACGGTGGACGTCGATCTCGCGCCGACCCGCGAACGCCGTGGCGCGGAGCCCGGCTGCGATCGCGTCGACCGCGGCGCCCGCCCGCTCCAGGGCGGCGATCTCTTCGGCATCCTTGACCGCCCGCATCGGCGCGAGCACCGCGTTGGCCGGACCGAACTCGGTGCCGGGCAGGGCGTGCTGCAACGCGAGGACGAACCGGGCCCAGGTGTGGTCGCCGATCGCGACGCGTCGGGGCGCCCCGACCATGGCCGCGACCCGGGCCACCGGGTCGTCGGTCTCGTCCCAGGTCTCGATCGTGAAGTGGCCGCGGTCCGCCACCCGGGGCGCCTCGAGCCGGGGCACGAGGAGCACCGGGTCGCCGGTCGGGCGCAACACGAACATCGTGAGCCGCTCGAGCGGCATGGCCTCGTAGCCGGTGAGGTACGGCAGGTCGGGGCCGACCGAGAGGAGGAGCGCGTCGACGCCGGTCTCCTCCATCCGGGCGCGGGCACGCGCGAAGCGCTCGGGCCCCGGCGTCACCGGGGCACCGGGACCGTCGTCTCGACCGCGCGCTTCGCGTGGTAGCTCGACCGCACGAGCGGGCCGCACTCGACGTGGACGAACCCGAGCCCCTCGGCGAAGGCGCGCAACTCGTCGAACTCCTCGGGGGTCCACCACCGTGCGACCGGCGCGTGGCGCGGCGACGGCTGGAGGTACTGCCCGACGGTGAGGACCCGGACGCCGACGTTGCGCAGGTCGGTGATCGCGGCGCGTATCTCGTCGGTGGTCTCACCCAGGCCGGCGATGAGGCCGGACTTGGCCACCCGCCCGGCGGCGTGGGCCCGGGCCAGGACGGTGAGCGAGCGCGCGTAGCCCGCGTTGGGCCGGACCGCGCGCTGGAGTCGGGCCACGGTCTCGAGGTTGTGGTTCACGACGTCGGGAGCGGCGTCGAAGATCACCCCGAGCGCAGCGGCGTCGCCCTTGCAGTCGGGGATCAGCACCTCGACCGTCGTGGCGGGGGACCGGTCGCGAATCGCGGCGATCGTCGCCGCGAAATGCGCAGCCCCCCCATCGGGCAGGTCGTCGCGGGCGACGCTGGTGACCACGGCGTGGGCGAGCCCGAGGGTCGCGACGGCATCGGCGACCCGGGCGGGCTCGTCGGGGTCGGGCGCGAGCGGGAGCCGGGTGTCGACCAGGCAGAAGCCGCAGGCGCGCGTGCAGCGCTCGCCCAGGATCATGAACGTGGCGGTGCGGTCACCCCAGCACTCGTAGATGTTCGGGCAGCCCGCCTCCTCGCAGACCGTGGTCAACGACAGGCTGCGCATGAGGCGCTTGGTGGCGCGGTAGTCGGGACCGAGGTCGGCTCGGACCCGCATCCACTCCGGTCGCCGACCGACCCCGGCGTCGGGTGCGACCCCCGCCGCCGCCAGCCGCCCGAGCAGCCGCACCGGCTCCCCCGCCCGCTCCCCCGCCCCTCCAGGAGCATGTGACGCTGGGCCACGAAATACGTGGCCCAGCGTCACATGCTCGGGGGACGGGGCGCCGGGCGGGGCGCCGGGCGGGGCGCCGGGCGGGGACGGGGCTGGGGACGGGGCGACGCGGGCGACGGACTCCAGCACGACGTCGGGGTGGCCGAGCTCGGTCGCGGTCCGGGCGACGACGCGCGCGACCACCTCGGCCATCGGTGGCGGAGTCCCGAGCAGACGGGCCAGCGACGTCACCGGGGCCCCGGGCACCCCGCAGGCGACGATGTGGTCGAACATGGCGAGGTCGGGATCGACGTTGCAGGCGAACCCGTGCCGGGTCCGGCCGGCCGCGACCTTCACCCCGATCGCGGCGATCTTGGCGTCGCCCACCCACACCCCGGTGGCGTCGGACCGGGTGCGCCCGGTGACGCCGAAGTCGGCGAGCACCCCGAGCAGGACGCGCTCGAGCGCCCGCACGTAGGCGACCACGTCGGGCCGGCCGTCGTGCCATTCGGGGAGCGTGACGACCGGGTACGCGACCAGCTGCCCGGGCCCGTGGTACGTGACTGCGCCACCCCGGTCGGCCACGGCCAGCTCGGCACCCACCGACGCGGGCGTCACGAGCACCTCGGTCGGGTCGGCCCGAGTGCCCAGGGTGAAGACCGACGGGTGCTCGAGCAGGAGGAGGTAGTCGTCGGCACGCTCGGCGTGGAGCGCGCGCTGGAGGTCCATCGCCTCCGCGTACGGCACTCGCCCGAGCCAGCGCGCCTGCAGCGTGGTCACTCGAGCTCGGTCTCCCAGTCGCGGTGCTCGAGCACGTCGCGCACCGCGTTGAGGAACGCCGCGGCGTAGGCACCGTCGAACGCACGGTGGTCCCATCCGAGCGTGAGGAGACCGGTGTGGCGGACGGCGATCACGTCGTCACCGTCGGGCCCCGGACGGACGGTCACCCGCTTGGCGATGCCGTCGGTGGCCAGGATCGCCACCTGGGGCTGGTTGATGATCGCCAGCGTCTGGTACGAGCCATACGGCCCCGGGTTGGTGATCGTGAAGGTGCCGCCCTGCACCTCGTCGGGACTGAGTTGCTTGGCCCGGGCCCGGGTGGCGAGGTCCGAGACCTCACGGGCGATCTGGCGCAGGCGCTTGCCGTCGGCCCCCCGCACCACCGGCGCGATGAGCCCCTCGAACGCGAGGTCGACGGCGACGGCGAGATCGAGTGCCGGGTGCAGGACGAGATCGTCGCCGTCGATGCTCGCGTTGACCACGGGATAGTCGTCGATGGCGTCGCTGACCGCCCGGGCGACGAACGGCAGGTAGGTGAGGGAGAAGCCCTCGCGGTACTTCCACGCCTCGGCCTGGGCCGCCCGGACCCGGGCCACCCGCTCGAAGTCGACCTCCACCGAGGTGTAGGCGTGCGCGCTCGTGTGGTGCGAGCGGATCATGTGCTCGGCGATGCGCACGCGCATGACCGAGAGCGGGACCCGGGCCGCCTCCCGCCGGAGTCCACCGCCCGGACCCATACCCGCACCCGGAACCGGGGCCGGGGCGGGAGGCGGTGACGACGGCGCCGGCCCCCGGCGGGCCACCGCCTCGAGCACGTCGGCGCGGGTGACCCGGCCCCCGATCCCCGAGCCGGTGATGGCGGCGGGGTCGAGGCCGTGCTCGGCCACCAGACGCCGCACCACCGGGGACGTGAAGCGGGCGTCGGCCGGGGTCACAGGCACGGCGGTAGCCCCCGGGACCGCGGCCGCAGGCACGGCATCGGCCCCCACCGGGGTGGACGCCACCACCACCGGCGGCCCGGAGGGCGCGACCGGAGCGGCGGCACCGTCGATCACCGCGAGGACGGTGCCCACCGCGACCGTGTCGCCCTCGGCGACGCGGATCTCGGTGAGCACGCCCGCCGCGGGCGCCGGCACCTCGGAGTCCACCTTGTCGGTCGACACCTCGAACAGCGGCTCGTCGGCCCGGACCGGGTCGCCCACCCGCTTGCACCAACGGGTGATCGTGCCCTCGGTGACTGTCTCGCCGAGCTGGGGCATCTGCACGTCCATGATCGTCCCCTTCACGCGTGGAGGCCGCGCCCACCGAGGGCCAGCGCGGACTCGCCGAAGAGCTCCGACAGGGTGGGGTGGGCGTGGATCAAGCGCCCGATGTCGTCGGTGGTCGCCTCCCAGTTCACCGCGAGGTAGCCCTCGGCCACCAGCTCGGTCGCCCACGGTCCCACGACGTGCACGCCGAGCAGGGTGTGGGTGGCGGCGTCGGCGACGAGCTTCACGAACCCGTCGGGCTCGCCCATGATCAGCGCCCGACTGTTCCCCCCGAACCGGTGCAACGTCGTGACCACGTCGAGGCCTCGGTCCCGGGCGGCCGCCTCGGTCAGCCCGGCCCACGCGACCTCCGGGTGGCAGTAGATCCCCCACGGCACGGTGTCGTAGTCGACCGGGTCGGGATCCTCGCCGAGGATCGCCTGCACCGCCACGATCGCCTCGGCGAACCCCACGTGGGCGAGCTGCGGGGTATCGACGATGTCGCCCACGGCGTAGACGCCGGGGACCGCGGTCTGCATCGTCGCGTCGGTCCGGACGTGGCCCGACGCCAGCAGCTCGACCCCGGCGGCGGCGAACCCGTCGGTGCGCGGCGCGCGCCCCACGCTGACGACGACCTGGTCGACGGTCACGGACCCGGCGCCGTCGGGCCCTTCGTAGCGCAGCTCGAGCGCGCCGTCGGGCGCGTCGTCGACGCCGGTGGTGCGGGTGTCGGGGAGCACGGCGATCCCACGGGCCCGGAACCGACGGGAGAGGAACTCGGCGGCCTGCGCGTCGACACCGGGCAGCAGCCGCGGCGCCGCCTCGACCACCGTGACCGCAGCCCCGAAGTCGTCGAGCATCGACGCGAACTCGCAGCCGATGGCCCCGCCGCCCACGATCGCGACCCGGCCGGGGACCTGCTCCATCGCGAGCACGTGGTCGGACGACAGGATGCGCACACCGTCGAACCCGATCCCGGGGAGGGCCCGCGGCACGGAGCCGGTGGCCAGGACGACCGCGTCCCCGACGAGTTCCACGTCACCGGCCCGCACGACGTGACCGGGACCGTCGACCAGCGTCCCCCGGGCCGCGACGACCCGGACCCGCCGGGCCTTGCACAACCCTTCGACACCCTTGGCCAGCTTCTCGACCACCGACTGCTTGCGGGCCTGGCTCACCACGAGGTCGAGCGTGGCGTCGGGCTCGGCCGCGCCCACGCCGAACTCGGCGGCACGCCGGACCGTCCGCAGCACCTCGGCGGTCTGGAGCAGCTCCTTGGCCGGGACGCAGCCCTGGTGCAGGCAGGTGCCCCCGAGACGGCGCTCCTCGACCACGGCCACCGACAACCCGGCCGCCGCGCCGTACAGGGCCGCGGCATAGCCCCCGGGGCCGCCCCCGAGCACCACCACGTCGAACCGTTCCGTCTGCACCATCGCCGCCGTCCACCCGGTCGTCCTCGTCGCCATCATTCTCGCAGGGCGACCGGGACCCCGGGGCCGCCGCCTAGCGGGCGAGGAGGATCTGCACCGCCGAGGCGGCGAGGATGGCCACCGCACAGCCGGCGGCCAACAGGACCAGCATGCGCGTGCTCATGGCGGCTTCCATTATGGTCGGAAGGCGGACGAACCCACCTGCTCGCAGCCTGCTCGCCGCCGTCCACCCCTCCAGGGAGCCGGAGTCCCTACCGTCCATGGCCAGCCGCACCAACCGCCTGCTCGAGGCGGCCCGCAGATCGGTGCCCGAGGGCACTTACACCGTCGGGCTCGGCCTCGTGGTGTCGGGGCTCACCGCCTACGGGTTCCAGATCCTCGCGTTCCGGGCGCTGCCCAAGGCGGAGTACGCCGCCCTCAACGGACTCTGGGTGATCGCGTTCGTCCTCGCCCCGGGCTTCTTCCTGCCGCTCGAGCAGGAGGTGGGCCGGGCCATCGCGCACCGGCGCTCCCAGGACGTCGGGGGCGGCCCGGTCGTCCGCCGGGCGGCTGCGGCCGGGGCGCTGCTGTGCGGTGCGCTCATCGCGCTCGTGCTGCTCGCCGAGGTCGCCATCCACCTGGTCGCCGGGCGCGGGCTCTCCGACGTGATGTTCCACAGCAAGGCGGTGCTCCTGCCCTGCCTGCTGATCGCGCTCGTCACCTACGCCGTGCAGCACCTCACCCGCGGCACCCTGTCGGGCAACGGTCGCTTCGGGCCCTACGGGATGATCCTCGCCGCCGAGGGACTGTTCCGGATCGTCCCCGCGCTGCTGCTGTACATGTTCGGGGTCGACAACCTCCTGCTGTACGGGCTCGTCTTCGCGCTGCCACCGGTGTTCGCGAGCGCCACGGCGCTGCTGCGGCAACGGGGCTTGCTGGAACCGGGGCCCGAGGCACCGTGGTCCGAGCTCTCGGTCAACCTGGGCTGGCTCTTCGGTGGCTCGGTGTTCGCCCAGTTGCTCTCGTACGCGCCGGTCATGGGGATCCTCGTGCTCGCCGACCCCGGGCAGCGCGACGTCGCCGCCGACTTCATCGTCGGCTTCTTCCTGGCCCGCATCCCGATCCTGCTCTTCCAGGCGGTCCAGGCCGCGCTCCTCCCCAAGCTGGCCGGCCTCGTGGGGTCCGGCCAGCACGACGAGTTCCGGGCCGGACTGCGCAAGCTCCTCGGCATCGTGATCGCGATCGGCCTCCTCGGCGTGATCGCTGCGTACGTCGTCGGTCCCACCGCGGGCGAGATCCTGTTCGGGAGCAAGTTCACGCTGGGAGCACGCGACCTCGCGCTGCTCGCAGCGGGCAGTGGGCTGTTCATCCTCACCCTCACCCTCGCCCAGGCCCTCATCGCGGTGATGGGGCACTCGCGCGCCACCTACGCCTGGATCGTGGGCAACATCGCCTTCTGGGTCGTCGCGATCGCCGCCGCCCAGGATCTCTTCCTGCGCGTGGAGCTCGGCTTCGTGGCCGGGTCGGGCATCGCGGCGCTGGCCATGGCGCTGTTCCTCGTGGCGCGCATCCGGGGTGGGATCCCCGAGCAGGCCCTGGTGAACTTCGTCGAGCAGATCGAGCACGAGCAACTCGAGATCTGAGGGGATCGAAGTGAGTACACCGACACCATGCCTGACGGTCGTCGTGCCCTGCTTCAACGAGCGGCAGACCATCGCCACCGTCGTCGAGGCCGTTCTTGCCTCGCCGTTCACCGGTGAGGTGGTCATCGTCGACGACGGCTCCACCGACGGGAGCCGTGACGTCCTGGCTGCGCTCACCGACCCCCGGGTCCGCGTGATCTTCCAGCCCGGGAACCGAGGCAAGGGCGCCGCCTTGCGCGAGGGATTCATCCACGCCACACAGCCGATCGTGATCGTCCAGGACGCGGACCTCGAGTACGACCCGGCTGAGTTCTCCCAACTCGTCACCCCGATCCTCGACGGCAAGGCCGATGTCGTGTTCGGATCTCGCTTCCTGTCGGGGCGACCTCACCGGGTCCTCTACTTCTGGCACTACCTCGGCAACAAGTTCCTCACCACGGTCTCCAACATGTTCACCAACCTGAACCTGACCGACATGGAGACCTGCTACAAGGCGTTCCGGCGTGAGGTGATCCAGGGCATCACCATCGAGGAGGACCGCTTCGGATTCGAGCCCGAGGTCACCGCCAAGCTCGCTGCGGGCAACTTGCGTATCTTCGAGGTGGGGATCTCGTACTCCGGGCGCACCTACGACGAGGGCAAGAAGATCGGGTGGCGCGACGGCGTGCGGGCGATCTTCTGCATCGTCGCCTATTCCCCGATCGGCGGCCGTCTCGGTGTTCGCCGGCTCGCACCGCTGATGCGCTCGTTCGGGGGCTGACCGGGACGCGCACCGGCTCCCCAGGATCGCGGACGGCGCGTGCGGACCCACGTCGGCGCACCCACCCACAGGCGGCGGATTCGGGTGCCCGGGCCGGGCCGGGGCGGAGACGCTGCGGCACCTGGACGGATCTCCAGTGTCAATCCCCTCGTCGAGAGCCTGGCCAGGCGTCGCGAAGGTCGGGCACCCGGGGGCGCGAACCACACCACCCGTTCGACCCCGACAAGCAGAGTGGCCAAGCGCGCCACACCGAGCCGGGTCGTCAGATCGGCAGTCACCGGGGCCGCCGACGGCTGCGGCGATACCACGAGCACGGTCACCCCGTCGCGGCGCAGCGTCCGCACCGCGTCGAGCACCTCCGTCGCGATCGGATCGGCCGCGGGCGGGTACGGACCCACCACCACCACCACCCGGTTCACGACGCCACCGGGAAGCGCGCGTCGAGCCGGGCCTCGATCCGGTCGAGCACCGCGGACCACGTGTACTCGCGCCGCACGTACTCGCGCCCACGCCCACCGTCTGCTGCGGCATCCGGCCCGAGGGCCCGGCGGAGCGCCGCAGCGAGGTCGTCCGGGTCGGCGTAGGTGGCACCCGCGCCGGCACGCGCGCAGTGCCAGGCGCTCACGGCGCAGGCCCGGTTCGCGATCACGAACGCGCCCGCGAGCCACGCCTCCATCATCGTGCGGGAGAAGCTCTCCCACGGCGACGGCTGCAGCACCGCAGTGGCCGCGGCCATGGCGTCGTCACGGGCGGACGCGTCGACCTGGCCGAGGTCGACCACCACGCGCCGGGCCCGCTCCGGGAGGCGCGCCGGGCCCGGGCCGATGCACACGAGCCGGACGGGCTCGGGCACGTGTTCGACTGCGGCCACGAAGTCGGCGAGGAGCGCATCGAAGCCCTTGCCCACCTCGCGCCGTCCCGCGTAGAGGGCGAACGGCCCGTCGATCCCGAAGCGGGCCCGGAACCGTTCGGGATCCGCGGGTCCCGGCTCGGTGACCCCGGTGCCGAGCACGGCGTGCGGCGCGAGGTCGGGATGCCGCCGACGGGCCAGGTCGGCCTCGGGCTCGGTGCAGAACCACACGTCGCGCGCGGATCGGAACGGGGCCGCCACCACGTCGAGCGCGGCGGTGGGCTCGTCGTGCAGGCACGGGATCAGCGCCGATCGGTCGGGCACCGCCTGCACGCCGGCCACGGTGGTCCAGTAGAGGTACGGGGCGAAGACGACGGCTCGGTACTCGTGGCCGTGCGCCAGGAGGTGGTCGAACAGGCCCGGGACCCGGACGTCGTCGTTGCACCAGCGGTACTGCTCGGCGACGGTGAGCGGGCGACCGGCCGCCAGGGCCCGGTTCCCGAGCACCCGATCGGCCCGGTGCGAAGACACCACGCTCGGGAAGCGCACCAGCCGGGCCGCCCCCGGGCGCTCGGTGACACCCGGCGCGTAGTGGTGCGGCTCGCGGAAGTGGTCCCGGGCGCAGCCGGTGAGCACGTCGACCGACCAACCCCGGGCCGCGAGCCCGTCGGCGGTCTCGCGCACGAGCATCTCGGCCCCACCGACGAGGTCGTCGCCGAAGCGCACGGGCACGAACGCGAGCCGGCCCGATCGGGTCTGCGACGCCATGAGACGACGTAGCCTAGAACCCATCAGCGCGACGAACCCGGTGCCCCACGCACCCACCGCACCGATCCGCGTCGCGATCGACGTCACGCCGCTCGTGGGCCCCCGGACCGGGGTGGGTCACGTGACCGCGGCGATGGTCGAGCACCTCGCCGCCCGGCCCGACGTGCGCCTGGTCGCGTACGCCGTGAGCCGCACCCGACCGGGCACCCGCGACCTGGCCCTCCCGGCCGGGACCCCGCTGCGGGTCACGGGGGTCCCGGCCCGGGCGCTGTTCGACGCCTGGCGCTGGCTGGGGCACCCCCGGATCGACCGGTGGACCGGCCCCGTCGACGTCGTCCACGGCACCAACTTCGTGGTGCCGCCGACCGTCGCGGCCGCGCTCGTCACCGTGCACGACATGGTGTTCGCGACCGCGCCCGATCTCGTGACGCCGGCGTCGCGCCGGTACGCAGGCCTGCTGCGCGCGGCCGTCCGGCGGGGCGCAACGGTGCAGGTCTTCAGCGACACCGTCGGCGACGCGGTCCGCGCGCGGCTGGGCTGCCCGCCCGAGCGCGTCGTGCGCATCCATCCGGGCATCGTTGAGACCGCGGCCGGCGACCCCGAGCGGGGACGCCGGCGAGCGGGCGCGGCGACGTACGTCCTCGCGGTGGGAACGGTCGAGCCCCGGAAGAACTATCCCCGTCTCGTCGCGGCGTTCGACCGGGTCGCGGCGACCCGACCCGGGCTCCACCTCGTGATCGCCGGTGCCCCCGGGTGGGGCGACGCTGCGCTGGGTGACGCGATCCGCGCCGCGACGCACGGCGACCGGGTCGTCCGGCTCGGCTACGTCAGCGACGGCGACCGCCGCGACCTCCTCGCCGGCGCCGCCGCGCTCGCCTACCCGTCGCTCGACGAGGGCTTCGGCCACCCGCCGCTCGAGGCCATGCGCGCCGGGGTCCCGGTGGTCGCAGCCGTGGCCGGCGCGCTCCCCGAGGTGCTCGGGGACGCGGCGGCCTTCGCCGACCCCACCTCGGTGCCCGACCTCGCCACGACACTGGCGCAGGTCCTCGACGATCCCGAAACGGCCGACCGCCTTCGCCGCGCCGGTACCGCGCAGGTCGCGCGCTACTCGTGGACGGCGACGACCGATGCGCTGGTGTCGACCTACCGCACGCTCGTGCTCACTCGCTGACCTGGCGGTCGAGCCAGCCGAGCAGGGAGGCGACGGCCCGGGGGTCGTGGCGGAGCTCGTGACCCGCCCCGCCGACGATGCGCAGCTCGCCGGTGGCCCCGGCCGCCGCGACCAAGGCCCGCGCGTCGTCGATCCGGACCACCGCGTCGGCCGTGCCGACGCAGACGAGCAGTGGACGGGGCGCCAGCTTCGCCGCTGCGGCCACGGCATCGACCCCGGCCACGCTGCGCGCCCACGCCGACACCGAGGCCGGGAAGCCCGGGGTGCGGATCATCCCGACCCGACGGGCGTACTCGAGCAGCCGGGCGGGGTCACGGCCCCAGTCCCGCAGGTTCACCGGCGCCGCGAGCGTCGCGCAGCCGCGGACCCGCGGATCCGCCGCCATCGCCATCACCGCCAGCGTCCCCCCCTCGGCGACCCCGGTGAGCCAGACCCCCCGCGTCTCGGAGCGGCGGTCCAGGAAGCCCACGGCCGCGCGGATGTCGGCGAGCCACCCGGCGACCGAGAAGTCCCCCGCCGATCCGCCGGTGCCGCGGAAGTTGACGGCGAGCGCCCACCATCCGCACTCGCGCGCGATCCGGTCGGCGAGCTCCGGGAACGTCGCCGACGACGCAGCCGCGCCGCGCGGCCCGGTCGGGAACCCGTGGCACAGCACCACCGCAGGCGCGGCCCCGGCCCCGGCCGGCGCGGCGAGGTACGCGGCGAGGCGGAGCCCGTCGGAGGAGATCGACACGTCCAGACCCGCCAGTATCCTCCACGCCGTGACCCCGCCCGCCATCGAACCCGACCCGGGACGGGCGGTCGCCCTCAAGGAGTGGGCGGTCGTGGTGCGGGCGCTGCTCGCCGGCGAGCAGATCCTCGACCTGCGCAAGGGCGGGATCCGTGAGGAGGGGCGGCGGTTCGCGCTCCGGTCCACCCGGGTCTGGCTCTACCCGACGATCGAGCACCAGGCGCCCGACCTGGTGCGGCCCGCCTACCGCCGCTGGATCGACGACGCCGAGCGCGAGGCTCCTCCCGACCGCGCGATCCGGGTCGAGGGCTGGGCCGACATCGTGGGCGTCGCCCGGATCACCGACCCCGAGCACCTGGCCCGGATCGAGGGCAAGTTCGTCTGGACCGGCGCCTACGCCGCCTCCCGCCTGCGGTGGAAGGCCCGCGACGCGCTCTGGGTGCTCGCCCTCCGGGCCCACCGACTCGCCGAGCCGATCACGGTGCCGTTCCGCGACGGGTACGGCGGCTGCACCTCGTGGGTCGACCTCACCGAGCTCCCCGACGACCCCGGCGTCTTGGCGTCGGAGCCGGCCCTGACCGACGAGGCGTTCACCGCCCGGCTCGGCTTCGCCGCCAACGACCTGCCCGACGGGTTCGCCGAGCCGACCGTCGGCTGATCCGGCCCGACCGGGCTCACGGTCCGGCCCGTCCGAGAGAACCACCGGTGGCCCCACCGACACCGTGTCGTCATCCGATCGTCGCCCACCGGCAATCCGCCGAGCACCCGTTGGCCACCTCCTGCGGGCATCGTGCGGGGAGAGGGCGGAGCCCCACGACAACGGGGTCGTGGCCGACCGTCCTCGGGCGGAGGCACACGATGGACTCGTTCGAGCTGCTCCGGATCCCCGACCCCGGTGGCCGACCGGTCACCGTGATGGTCGAGTACCTCGACCTCGACCACGACGGGGTCCCCGACGCGGTCCGGGTGCGCCCGGTCGACGTCGGCCCGGACGCACCGGCAGCGCAACCGCGAGATGACGGTGGCCCGGTGAAGGACGCGCCGAAGGTGATGGCGCTGCGCTGATCCGCCGTAGCAGCCGGCGTCAGTCGGCGGCGGCGCGGGTGGCCCGGTCGGGCCGGTAGCCGCGGTTGCGGGCCTCGGCCAACGTGTCGGGCGCGAAGGCGAGGAAGCTCTCGGCCGCCATGATGTCGGCGACCGCCCGGGCCACGTCCTCGTCGACGTCGACGAGATCGAGGTCGTAGACGCGCTGGGTCCGCTTGTCGCCGACGTAGCGGTGGTGCTCGAACGCGGTGGGCCTCGGCATGGACCGAAACCTACTCCCCCGACCGCCGGGCCGCGCCCACCCGGGCAACACGCGCACGCAACGGAAGTGGCCGGGGTCGATGACCCCGGCCACTGTCTCCGTCGATCACGAGGACCGAGTGTTCGTGGAGCACACCGCTCGTTGAGGACTGCGCCACCGCGGAGTTGCGATGGGCGGTCGGGTGCGGGTGGGACCAGATCCCGCCGAGTCGGTGCCGGTGCGGCGGAGGGATTCCGCCTGGCGGTCCGGCTGAGTGTGTGGCCGGCGTGAACGCCTAGCGGCCGCGCACCTCCAGGGTCCCATGTTGATCATGCATGTGTTGGACCACCTCCTTTCCCTGGTGACGCGTTTGTAGCACGCGTCACCCCCCGACGCCCAGTATTTCCGACACGATCGCACGGCGCGCCGGGTCAGGTCGGGTCGGGGGGCTCCGGGTCGGCCGGCGCGCTCACGGCCCCGGTCGCAGCCAGGTACTCGAGCAGGATCTCGACCACCGGGTACACCTGCTCGGGGATGAACGGGTCGGCATCGGCCTCGGACCGCCGCACGATCTCGTCGACCAGCTCCGCGGTCCCCACGACCGACGGGGCGTGCGGGGTGGAGCCGTTGGTGCCGCTGCCGGTCACCCCCGACCGGTCGAAGAGATCCACCTGGTACCGCAGGATCCGCTGCACGTCGGCGGGGGTGAGGGTCGCGGCGACCTCGTCGGGGAGACGCTCCACCACCCACTCGTAGGCCTCGTCCAACGCGAAGACCACGGGGGGCGGCGCCGTGGCGAGACGGATGGCCTCCCGGACCACGAGCACCGCCGCGATCGCGACCACGAGTCCGACGACGAGCAGCAGCACGACGAGGGTGTCCACGGCGCGAACGCTACCGGGGGGTCGCAGGCCGTCGGCCCGCCCGGAAGGCGACCACCGCGACGCCGGTGCACAGGGCGACCCCGAGGCCGAACAGCACGCCGGCCCCGCCCCGCTCCCCGAGGCGCTCGAGGGCGGCCGGGGTCGGGTCGACCACCTCGGCGAACGCGGCGAGCACGCCGATGCCGAGCACGACGAGATGGCGGACCCCGGGTGGCGTCTCGAGCCGCCCCAGGCACCCGCACGAGTCGATCGGGAGCCGCCGGGCCAGCGCGACGGCCGTGACCCCGAAGAACGTCGCGTACGACACCCCCACCGCGATCGCGACCACGGGCACCGACACGGCGAGCGCGACGGCCCCGAGCGCGACCTCGGCGGCGGCGATCCCCCGCACCGTTCCCGGTGCGACCGGGATCCCGAGGACGCGCAGCGCGCCGACCGAGCCCGACGGATCGACGAGCTTCAGCGCCCCGCCGACGAGGAGGAGCAGCGCCGCCGCGCCGTAGACCAGGGCGGCGAGCTCGCTCAGGGCCGCCGCCCGCGGTCCGTGGGCGCGGACCGGTCAGATGCCGATGCGCTGGGCGAGGAGCTCGCGGTGATAGGTGGCATCGCCAAGGAGGATCTCGGAGCTCTTGGCCCGCTTGAAGTACAGGTGGGCGTCGTGCTCCCAGGTGAACCCGATCCCGCCGTGGATCTGGATGTTCTCGGCCGCGGCGTGGAAGTAGGCGTCGGAGACGTAGGCCTTGGCCAGGCTCGCCACCACGGGGAGCTCCTCGTTGTCCTCGCCGGCCGCCCAGGCGGCGTAGTAGGCCGCCGACTTGCCCGACTCCACCTCGAGCAGCATGTCGGCGCACTTGTGCTTGATGGCCTGGAACGATCCGATCGGACGGCCGAACTGCACGCGCACCTTGGCGTACTCGACCGCCATCTCGAGGCACTTCTGCGCGCCGCCGATGCTCTCGTTGGCCATCGCGACCGCAGCCTGGTCGAGCGTCTTGGACAGGGCCGGCCAGCCCGCGCCCACGGTGCCGAGCGGCGTGGCCGCCACCCCGGCGAAGTCGAGCCGGGCCTGCTTGCGGGTCTGGTCCATGGTGGCGAGCGGGGTGCGGGTGAGGCCGGCGGCGTCACCCGCGACGACGAAGAACCCGATGCCGTCCTCGCCGGTGGTCCCCGCCTGACGCGCCACCACCACGATGGTGTCGGCGGTGTGCCCGTCGATGACGAAGTGCTTGGTGCCGGTCAGGGTGTAGGCGTCGCCACCGCCGACCGCCTCCATGGTGATCCCGTCGGCGTCCCACTTGCCGTTCGGCTCGGTGAACGCGAGCGCCGCGATGGTCTCGCCCGCCGCGATGCCGGGCAGGAGCTCGGCCTTCTGCGCGTCGGTCCCGGCGTTGAGGATCGCGTTGGCCGCGAGCACCACCGAGGAGAAGTAGGGGGCGCACAGCAGCACCCGGCCCATCTCCTCGAGCACGATGCCGAGCTCGACGAAGGTGAAGCCCTGCCCCCCGAACTCCTCGGGGATGGCGAGGCTCTGGAGCCCGAGCTCGTTGGCCATCTGGGCCCACACGGCCGGGTCGTAGCCGTCGGTGGTCTCCATCAGCCGCCGGACGTCCTCGGACGCCGACTTGGTCTCCATGAACCGCCGGACGGCGTCGCGGAGTTGCTCCTGCTCCTCCGAGAAGGCGAAGTTCATGACGGGTCCTCCTGGTCGTGCCGGTCGGGCGGTCGATGCCGATCCGGCTGACGGTGCGGTTCGCGGGCCGGGACCGGTCGGGCGGGACCCGGGCCGGTGGCAACCTACACCGTCCGTCACCGCCCCCGGCCCGGCCCCGCGGCCGGGGACCGTTACCCTCGACCCATGCCCCGGCGTCCCCACTACGAGGCCACCGGCGTCCGGGTCGACAAGCTGGTGGTCGGCCCGTTCGAGAACAACGTGTACGTGGTCCGGTGCACGACCTCCGGCGACGCCGTGATCGTCGACGCGGCCAACGAGCACGACCTGCTGCTCGAGGTGGCCCGGGCCAGCGGGGTCCGGCGGGTCCTCACGACCCACGGCCACTGGGACCACATCCAGGCGGTGACGGCCCTGCGCGACGCCGGGATCGACGTCGGGATCGCCGAGGCCGACGCCGCGATGCTCCCGGGCTACGACTTCGTGCTGCCCGACGACGAGGTGATCGAGGTGGGTCGCCTGCGCCTCCGCACGATCCACAACCCCGGGCACACCCCGGGCTCGACCTCGTTCCGGATCGAGGGGCACCCGGTGCTGTTCACCGGCGACACCCTGTTCCCCGGGGGACCGGGCAACACCCGGTCGCCCGAGGGCGACTTCCCCCGCATCCTCGAGTCCATCGACCGTCGGCTGTTCGCCTTGGCGGGCGACCTGCTGGTCATGCCCGGACACGGCCTCGACACCACGCTCGCCCACGAGCGTCCGTACCTCCAGGAGTGGGCCGACCGGGGCTGGTGATCGCCCCGCACCGCGCCGGAGCGGGGATCACCACGGACCGGGCTCAGCAGACGGACCGGGCTCAGCAGACGGACCGGCCTCAGCAGACGGACCGGTAGACGGCGAGGTGGGCGCGCGCGCTGCGCGCCCAGGTGAACTCGGCGGCCCGCGCCCGACCGGCTGCGCCCAGGGCGGCGCGCGCGGCGTCGTCTCGGAGGAGGTCGCCGAGCGCGTGGGTCCACGCCTCCACGTCCCCGACGGGGACGAAGCGCGCCGCCGTGCCCGCGATCTCCCGCAGCACCGGGAGGTCGGACGCCAACACCGCCGTGCCCTGCGCCGCGGCCTCGAGCACGGGGAGCCCGAAGCCCTCGTGACGACTCGGCAGCGCGAAGCAGTCGGCACCGCCGTAGAGCGCGCGCAGACGGTCGGCCGGGACGGCTCCGGTGAAGCGGACCCGGTCGCCGAGGGTCGCAGCCCGCGTCACGGCGGCCCCGGCGCCGTCGAGCCATCCGCTCGGACCCACGAGCACGAGTCGGTGCGGGGGGTCGTCCCGATCGACGAGCCGGGCGAACGCGTCGATCAGCACCCCGACGTCCTTGCGGGGCTCGAGCGTCCCGACCCAGCACACGTACGGACGATCGCCGAGCCCGAGGTCGGCCCGGGCCGCCGCGACCTCGGCGTCGGTGGCCGGCGTGTGGTCCACCCCGTGGTGGATGGGGACGATCCGGTCCCGGGGGATCGCGGTGAACTCGGCGACCTCGTCGGCGGCCACCGCGGTCGGGGCCACGACCGCGTCGGCCCGCGCCGCCGCCGCCCGCACCCCCTGTTCGTGGAAGCGCCGGCCCCGGGGCGGATAGGTGTCGGGGAACCGCATCGGGGCGGCGTCGTGCACGGTGACCACCAGCGGCGTCCGGCGCCGCGGCGGGACCGCCACCGAGGGTGCGTGCACGACGTCGACCGCCCCGGCGGGCAGACGGCGGAGCGGATCGGCCCGGCCCCACCGGTTCCAGAGCTCGTAGAGCAGCGGGCGCGGCCACGGGAGGACGGTGGCGGGGCCGAGCCCGGCCGCCCGCATCGTCGCGTCCACCACCGGGCCGGGGTGGCGGGCGACGAACGGGACGACCTCGACCGCGCCCGCGTCGACGGCCGCGCCCGGGTCGTCGGCTGCGCCCGCGCCCGGGTCGTCGGACGCTGGGAGAGTGGGCAGTACCCTCGCCAACTCCGCGGCGTACCGGCCGATCCCGCCCGGAGTCGGCTGGAGGAGCTGCTCGAGGTTGAGGGCGACGCGCATGGTCCGGCTGCTCACGATCCAACCCGTCGCCGAGCGCGGCGGCTCGGATCAGGCCCTGGTCAGGATGCTGCGCAGCCTGCCACCCGCGGCGTTCGAGTGCCACGTCGTCGTCCCGGCCGATCCGCCGCTGCGGCCGGGGCTCGAGGCGGCGGGCGCCGCGGTGCACGTCGTGCCCATGGCCCGCATCTCGACGTCGCACGGATCCGCGGACTGGGCGCGCTACGGGGCCGGCTGGCCGGTCGCCGTGGGTCGGATCACCCGGCTGATCCGCGCCCTCGACATCGACGTCGTGCACTCGAACTCGCTGCACTCGTGGTACGGCTGGGCCGCCGCGGCCCTGACCCGGCGGCCCCACGTGTGGCACGCCCGCGAGATCACCGTGCAATCGACGGCGGCACTGCGGGTCGAGCAGGTGCTCACCCGGCACTTCGCGACGCGGGTGCTCGCGGTGTCGCAGGCGGTCGCCGACCAGCTCCCAGGTGCCGACGTCGTCGTCGTCCACGAGACGGCCGACCCCGCCGAGTTCTCCCCCGCGCGCGCCGGGACGTTCCGGGCCGGGGCCGGGATCCCCGACGACGTACCGGTGATCGGGATGGCCGGGCGGATCGACACGTGGAAGGGCGTCGAGGTGCTGCTCGACGCGCTGCCGCTCGTGCGGGCCCGGGTCCCCGACGCGCACCTCGTGGTGGCGGGCGCGCCGGTGCGCGGCAAGGAGGCCTACGCCGAGGCGCTGCACGTCCTCGCCGCCACCCTGCCCCGCACCCATTGGCTCGGTCCCCGCACCGACGTCGCCGAGCTGCTCGCCGACCTCGACGTGCTCGCCGTGCCGTCGACCGAGCCCGAGCCCTACGGCCTCGTGGCGGTGGAGGCCCTGGCCTGCGGGACCCCGGTGGTGATGTCCGACGCGGGCGGGCCCCGGGAGATCGCCGCGGCGGCCGCCCCGGGCGCGGCCGACCTGGTCCGGGTCGGCGACGCCGCCGCCCTCGCCACCGCGCTCGCCGACCGGCTCGGGACCACCGGGCCCACGTCGGCCGAGCGCCGCCGCCGCCGGCCGCCCCTGCGGGCCCCGGATCCGCCCGGGCGCATCGCCGACGAGCTCACCCGGGCCGCCGCCGGCCGACGCTGACGGCGGCACGGGCGCTCCCGGACTTTTCCACTACGGCGGTAGTGGGAATTACACTACGGGCATGGCTCCCGTCCTCGAGCTCGACGACCTCCATGTCGCCGTCGGCGA
Source organism: Actinomycetota bacterium (assembly GCA_016870595.1). Taxonomy (GTDB): domain Bacteria; phylum Actinomycetota; class Acidimicrobiia; order IMCC26256; family PALSA-555; genus CAIUKV01. The sequence goes on along the minus strand of VGBI01000008.1, from coordinate 1,119 downwards.
CCACGAGATCCTCCGGGGCGTGTCGCTGGCCGTGCCCGAGGGCGAGGTGCACGCGCTCATGGGCCCCAACGGCTCCGGCAAGTCCACGCTGGCCAAGACCCTCCTCGCCGACCCTGGGTACACGGTGACCGCGGGCCGGATCCGCTTCCGGGGCGAGGACGTCACCGACCTCGGACCCGACGGCCGGGCGGCCCGGGGCATGTTCCTCGGCTTCCAGCACCCCGAGGCGATCCCCGGGGTCAGCGTCTTGAACTTCCTGCGCCAGGCACTGGCCAACCGCAAGGGGATCGCCGACTTCTCGGTCCTCGAGGTGCGCATGGCGGTGCTGGCGTGGTCCGGGCGGCTCGGCATGGACGACCGCTTCGTCTCCCGCTACCTCAACGAGGGGTTCTCGGGCGGGGAGCGCAAGAAGAACGAGATCCTGCAGATGGCGCTGATGGAGCCCGACCTCGCCGTGCTCGACGAGCCCGACTCCGGCCTCGACATCGACGCCCTCGTCGACGTCGCCCGCAGCATCCAGGAGATCCGGGCCGACCGGCCCGCGCTGGCCCTCCTCGTGATCACCCACTACCAGCGGATCCTCGACCACCTCGCCCCCGACCGCGTGCACGTGCTCCTCGACGGCCGGATCGCCGTCAGCGGTGGGCCCGAGGTCGCGGCCCGGGTCGAGCGTGACGGCTTCGACGCATTCCGGACCGAGGTGTCGGCGTGAGCACGACCGCCCTCGACGTCGCCCGCATCCAGGCCGACTTCCCGATCCTGCGCCGCGAGGTGCGGGGCAAGCGCCTGGTCTACCTCGACTCGGCCTCGTCGGCCCAGAAGCCCCAGGCCGTGCTCGACGCCATGGACCGCGTCTACCGCGAGTCGTACGCCAACGTGCACCGGGGCGCCTACACGATCGCCGAGGAGGCGACCACGCTGTTCGAGGCGGCCCGCACCAAGGTCGCACGCTTCGTGGGCGCCCGGGAGTCACGCGAGATCGTCTTCACCCGCAACGCCACCGAGGCCATCAACCTCGTCGCCTACTCATGGGCCCGGGCCAACCTGCAGCCCGGCGACGCCATCGTCCTCAGTCACCTCGAGCACCACGCCAACGTGGTGCCCTGGCACATCCTGCGC
>VGBI01000007.1 GCA_016870595.1 Actinomycetota bacterium | reverse complement strand
TGCCCGCCCCCCACGGTCTCGTAGTACACCCACGGCGGACCGGTGGACCCGTCCGCGCGGCCGATGAGCACGTTGTTCATCGTTCCCTGCCCGGCGGCGCCCACGCGGTCGGGCGCGGCCTGGGCCAGCGCACCGAGGCACACGTCGGCGATGCGCTGGCTGACCTCCACGTTGCCCGCCCCCACCGCGACGGGTGGCTGCGCCGTCACGAGCGTGCCCGGCGGGGCGACGACCCGGACCGGACGCATGGCCCCACCGTTCGCGGGGATCGTGGGGTCGGTCGCGCAGCGGAGCGCGAACGCCACCGCGCTGACGGTCACCGCCTCGACCGCGTTCATGTTGCCCGGCCGCTGCGCCGCGGTCCCGGTGAAGTCGAACGTCGCCCGACCGTCGGCGATGGTCACGGTCACGACGATCGCCACCGGCAGCCGCTGCGTGACCCGGGGGCCGAGCGAGTCGATCACGTCGGAGAAGACGTACTCGCCGTCGGGCAGCGCCCGGAGCGCGGCCTGCATCCGGCGCTCCCCGTAGTCGACGACCTCCTCGAGCGGCTGGGTCCCGCCGATGCGGTCCACGAGCTCGGCGAGGCGGGCGCACCCGATCGCGTTCGCGCCGACCTGGGCGGCGAGATCGCCGCGGCGCTCGTCGGGTGTGCGCGACGCGGCGACGAAGCGCTCCTCGACCGCGCGGTCGAGCAGCACCGGGGCGAGGCGGATGCCCTCCTCGTCGATCGTGCGGGCGTCGGCGGGCATCGATCCGGGTGCGGTCCCGCCGACGTCGGCGTGGTGGGCCCGATTGGCGGCCCAGCCGACGATCGTTCCACCCAGGAAGACCGGGGCCACGAGCGTGACGTCGTTGAGGTGGGTGCCGCCGGCGTAGGGGTCGTTGGCGATGATCTGGTCGCCGGGCCGCACGGCGTCGCCCCACGCGGCGATCGCGGCCGCCACGGCCGCCGGCATCGATCCGAGGTGCACCGGGATGTGCTCGGCCTGGGCCAGCACCTCGCCCGCGGCGGTGAACAGCGCCGTGGAGCAGTCGGCCCGCTCCTTGATGTTGGGGCTGAAGCCGCTGCGCACCAGCACCGCACCCATCTCCTCGGCGATGCCGGCGCACCGCGCGACGAGCACCTGCAGCGCCGCCGGATCCAGGAGCGCGGGCGCGGCCGCGGCCGCGGTCGCGTCCGGGTCGCCGGTCACGGGTCGCGCCGGAGGATCAGGGCCCCGAGGGGACCGGGCTCGCCCCGCCACCCGGCGGGCACCACGATCGTGCAGTCGGCCTCGGCGACGACGGCGGGACCGGTCACCGGGTCCCGGGCCGGGACCGGGAGGTCGTGCGCGGCCAGGGGGGCCGGTCGCGTGGCGCGGGCCCGCAGCGCCACCACCTCGACCGGTGCCCCGGACCGGACGTGCCCGTTGCGCCGGGCGTGGGCGGCGGGGAAGTCGGCGACGGTGGGCACGGTGATCTCGTGGCCCTGTCCCGCGTACCGGCAGTCGAGCGCGGTGGTCACGGTCGCGTCCGCGCCGACCTGCTCCCGGGCCCGGGTCGCGAGCGCGGTCAGGGCCCCGGCGGTGGCCGCCGGGTCGGGATCCGACCACGACTGCACGACCTCCTGCTGCTCGGGTGCCTCGAGCAGACCGACCGCCGACCCCACCCCGGCGCGCGGCGGGACGATCACGGCCGGCATCCCGAGGGCATCGGCGATGGCGCACGCGTGCATCGGACCCGCCCCGCCGAACGCCACGAGCGCGACCTCGCGCGGGTCGATCCCGCGGGCCACGGTGACCGCGCGCACGGCCTCCTCCATCGCGGCGTCGACCACCGCAAGCACGCCCTCGGCGTCGACCCCCGCCGCGGCGAGGGCGGCCACCGCGGCGTCCCGGTCGAGCACCCCGATCCCGGGGAGGGCGTGCCCGGCCGGGAGGTGCCCGGCCACGAGATCGGCGTCGGTGACGGTGGGCCGGGTGCCGCCCCGGCCGTAGCACGCCGGTCCGGGGTCGGCCCCCGCGCTCTCCGGACCGACCACGAGGGCGCCCCCGGCGTCGATCCGGGCGATCGACCCCCCGCCCGCCCCGATCGTGTGCACGTCGAGCGCCGGCCGCCGGATCGGGTACCCCCCGATCGTCCGGGTCGGGGCGGGTTCGGGCACCCCGCCCCGCACGAGGCACACGTCGGTGCTCGTCCCGCCCATGTCGAAGCTCACCGCGTCGGGGAACCCGCAGGCCGCGGCCACTGCGGCGGCGGCCCGCACCCCGCCCGCAGGACCCGAGAGCAGCAGGTCGGCCGGGCGCGCGGCCGCGGTGGCGACGGGCACGAGGCCTCCGGCCGAGGTCATGACGAGCACCGTCTCGGCCAGCGTGGCGAGGGCCTCCAGGTAGGCCCGGCAGTGGGGCGCCAGGCGGGCGTCGAGCACGGTGGTGACGAAGCGCTCGTACTCACGGGCCTCGGGTGACACCTCGTGCGAGCACGTGACCGTCACCCCCCGGGCCCGCAGCACCGCCGCGATCGCCTGCTCGTGGGCGGGGTTCAGGTCGGCGTGGAGCAGGCACACCGCCGCCGCGGTGACGCCCGCAGGCAGTGCGGGGACCGTCGCCGGGTCCACCGGCGTGATCTCGCGTCCGTGCGCGTCGAGCCGGCCGCCGACCTCGAGTCGCCACTCCCGCGGCACCGGTGGCGGTGGCCGGTCCCGCCCGGCGTCGTAGAGCGAGGGCCGCGCCTGGCGCGCGATCTCGATCACGTCGGCGAAGCCCTGGTTCGTGACGAGCGCGACCGGGGCGCCCGCGCGCTCGAGCAGCGCGTTCGTCGCGACGGTGGTCCCGTGCGCGAGGACGGTGGGGGTGCCGGATCCGAGGGTGGCGATCGCCGTGGCGACGGCCCGGGCCGGGTCGTCGGGGGTCGACGGCACCTTCGCCACGCGGCCGTCGTCGGCCACGAGGTCGGTGAACGTCCCTCCGGCGTCGACCCCCACCCGCACCGCGCCAGTCTGACCGCGACCCGTCGGGGTGCTGCGCACCGGCCCCGGCGCCGCGACCGAACACCTGTACGCTGCGCCGATGCCGCCCGGTCCGCCCGACGCCGTGCTCGCGGGCCTCAACCCGGTGCAGCGCGAAGCCGTCACCGCGGCCGACGGGCCCCTCCTCGTCGTGGCCGGCGCCGGGTCGGGCAAGACCCGGGTCCTCACGCACCGTATCGCCCACCTCATCGCCGAGCGTCGGGCGTCGCCCTTCCAGATCCTCGCGATCACCTTCACCAACAAGGCCGCGGGCGAGATGAAGGAGCGGGTCGCCGGCCTCGTCGGCCCGATGGCCCGGCGCATGTGGGTCGCCACCTTCCACTCGGCGTGCTCGCGGATCCTCCGCCGCGAGGCCGAGCACCTCGGCATGAAGTCGGCGTTCACCATCTACGACCAGACCGACGCCGTCCGGCTCGTCGACTTCGTCCGCCGTGACCTCGACCTCGACCCGAAGCGGTTCCCGCCCCGCCAGCTCCACTCCCGCATCTCGGCGGCCAAGAACGAGTTGGTCCTGCCCGACGCCTACGCGGCCTCGGCCACGACCCCGCACGAGAAGGTGCTGGCCCAGGTCTACGCGGAGTACCAGCGGCGTCTCCTCGACGCCAACGCGGTCGACTTCGACGATCTCCTCGTGCTCACGGTCCGCCTCTTCCGGGAGCACCCCGACGTGCTCGCCCGCTGGCAGCAGCGCTTCGCCCACGTGCTCGTCGACGAGTTCCAGGACACCAACGTCGCGCAGTGGGAGCTCGTGCAGCGGCTGGCCGAGGGCCACCGCAACCTGCTCGTCGTGGGCGACACCGACCAGTCGATCTACCGCTTCCGGGGGGCCGACTACCGCAACCTGCTGCGGTTCGAGGAGGAGTTCCCCGACGCCTCGATCATCGTCCTGGACCAGAACTACCGCTCCACCCAGCGCATCCTCGACGCCGCCAACGCGGTCATCGCTAACAACGCCGCTCGGCGCCCGAAGCACCTCTGGACCGAGCAGGTCGGCGGCGAGCTGTGCACCCGCTACCAGGCCGAGGACGAGCACGACGAGGCCGCGTTCGTGGCCGGCGAGATCGTCCGGCTCTCCGACTCCGAGGGCGTGCGCTTCCAGGACTGCGCCGTCTTCTACCGCACCAACGCCCAGAGCCGCGTGCTGGAGGAGGCCCTCGTGCGGGCCAACCTCCCGTACCGGGTGGTGGGCGGGGTCAAGTTCTACGACCGGCGCGAGGTCAAGGATGCGCTGGCCTACCTCCGGGCGCTCGTCAACCCCGACGACGAGGTGAGCTGGAAGCGCATCGTCAACGTGCCCCGGCGAGGGGTGGGCGACACCTCGCTCGCCCGGGTCGACCGCTACGCCCAGGCGCAGGAGCTGACCTTCCGGGAGGCGCTGCGCGAGGGCGCGGCCGCCGGGGTCACCGGCAAGGCCCTGGGCGGGATCCGCGACCTCCTGGCGCTCATGGAGGAGTTCGAGCAGGTCGCCCCCGAAGGGGTGACCGCCACGGTCGAGGCGGTGCTGCACCGCACCGGCTACCTCGCCGAGCTCGAGGCCGAGCGCACGATCGAGGCGGTGGGTCGCATCGAGAACCTCCGCGAGCTGGTCGGCGTGTGCCAGGAGTTCGACGCCGCGCTCGACGGCGGCAACGCGTCGGTGCTGGCCGCCCTCGCCGACCTCGGCGACGGCGCCGAGATCGAGATCCCCGAAGGGCTGCGGCGCGTGCAGGCGTTCCTCGAGAGCGTGGCCCTCGTGACCGACCTCGACCAGGTCGAGGGCGAGGAGGTGCGGGCCGTCACCCTGATGACCCTCCACGCGGCCAAGGGCCTCGAGTTCCCCGTGGTCTTCCTCACCGGGCTCGAGGACGGGATCTTCCCGCACGTGCGCAGCCTCGGTGACCCCGACGAGCTCGAGGAGGAGCGCCGGCTCTGCTACGTGGGCATCACCCGGGCCATGGAGCGGCTCTACCTGTGCCTCGCCTGGAGCCGGACCCTCTTCGGCGCGACCGACTACTACCCGCCGAGCCGGTTCCTCAACGAGATCCCCGAGGAGCTCGTCCGCACGGTGGGGGAGCGCCAGTCCCGGCGCGGCCGCGACGAGCACCGCGACGACGTCGTCGCGGCCGCGGCGCGCGGGGGCGCGGCCGACGACCCGCCCCGCCCACCGGTCACGTCGGGCGCGCGCGGGGCCGAGGCGATCGGACTGCGGGTCGGCGACGACGTCGTCCACGAGGTCTTCGGCGAAGGGGTGATCCTCGATCTCGCGGGTGCCGGCGACGCCGCCGAGGCCGTGGTCCACTTCCGCGACGCCGGCGAGAAGCGCCTGCTGCTGGCCTGGGCCCCGCTCACGCGCCTGGGCGGCTGAGCCGTCCCGGGGGACCCGCCGCCGGACTCAGCCGGTGGCGCCGGTCGGCGGCTCGAGGGTGTCGACGTCGACGAGCACGCTGCCGGCCCGGGGCCCGGTCTCCAGGATGGTCAGGGGCCGCCGCCCGAGCTCGGCCTGGGTGAGGAGCCCGCCCTCGCAGTCCATGTAGGAGTTCACCCGGCCCCGCCACCGCACCGAGCACTCGGGGTCGTCGTAGCGACCCACGTCGTAGGCGACCAGGACCCCGTTCTCCCGGTCGACCCAGAAGCCTCGTCCCCCGAACGGGTTGGCGAAGTAGAGGGGGCTGCCCTCGTCGAGCTTCTCCTGGATCGCGTCCTGGGGCCCGATGTAGAGGGCCACGGGGCCGTTGGCGGTGGGGGACGTGGTCCGGGTGGCGAAGACGAGCACCCCGGCGAAGAACAGCCCGGCCGCGATCAGGGCCGCGGTGGTGACGAGGATCAGCTTCCGGTCCGACCGGGTCATGGCCACACCCCCATTGTGGTCGGCGGCCAGGGTGCTCAGGCCACCGGCCCCGGTCCGATCCGGCTCGACCGGCCCCGGTCCGATCCGGCTCGACCGGCCCCGGTCCGACCCGGCACGTCCGGCCCCGGGCTGGCTAACGTGCCGCCCGGTGCACAGGGCGCCCCGGTGGCGCCCGCCACCGGTCGCCACCGTCGGCGAGTCCCAGGAGTGCGATGGACCTCTTCGAGTATCAGGGCAAGCTGTTCTTCTCGCGGTACGGGATCCCGATCTCGGCCGGCGAGGTCGCCTTCACGGTCGACGAGGCCGTCGCCGCCGCCGAGCGGCTGGGCTGCCCGGTCGTGGTGAAGGCCCAGGTCCTCACCGGTGGGCGGGGCAAGGCCGGGGGCGTGAAGGTCGCGAACTCCGTCGACGAGGTGCGCACGCACGCCGGCAACATCCTCGGCCTCGACATCAAGGGTCACGTGGTCGGCCGGCTCTGGATCGAGCAGGCCAGCGACATCGCCCGCGAGTACTACGCGTCGTTCACCCTCGACCGCTCGGCGAAGCAGCACCTCGGGATGCTGTCGGCCCAGGGTGGCGTCGACATCGAGGAGGTCGCCGCCACCGACCCCGACGCCATCGCCAAGATCCACGTGGACCCGGTCGAGGGTCTCACCGAGGCCCGCTGCCGCGAGTGGGTCGCCGCCGCCAACCTCGACCCCGAGGCGGTCCAGGGCGCGGTCGACATCCTGGTCAAGCTCTACGAGGCCTACGTCGACGGCGATGCCGACCTCTGCGAGATCAATCCGCTGATCCTCACCACCGACGGCGTGGTCAAGGCGCTCGACGCCAAGGTCACCGTCGACGCCAACGCGGTGTTCCGCCACCCCGACTACGAGGAGTACGACGCGATCCAGCACCGCGACGAGCGCGAGACCGCAGCCCACGATAAGGGGCTGCAGTACGTGGGCCTCGACGGCACGGTCGGCATCATCGCCAACGGCGCCGGCCTGGCCATGAGCACGGTCGACATCGTGAGTCAGGTGGGTGGGACCCCGGCGAACTTCCTCGACATCGGGGGCGGCGCCAACGCCGACGTCATGGCCGGGGCGCTCGAGGTGATCAACAACGACCCGAAGGTGCAGTCGATCTTCATCAACATCTTCGGCGGCATCACCAAGGGCGAGGAGGTCGCCAACGGCATCATCGCCGCCCTCGGCCGGGTGCAGATCGACGCGCCCATCGTGATCCGGCTCGACGGCACCAACGCCGAGCTCGGCCGGGAGCTGCTCCAGCCCCACCTGTCGGAGACGCTGCAGATGCAGCCGACCATGATCGAGGCCGCCCGTACGGCCGTCGCCCTCGCGGAGGGGACCAAGTGAGCATCTTCGTCGACGAGAACACCAAGGTCGTCTACCAGGGCCTCACCGGCTCCCAGGGCCGGTACTACGGCCTGCTCAACCGGGAGTACGGCACCCAGGTGGTGGCCGGCACCAACCCGAAGAAGGCCGGCGAGGACATCGAGGGCATCCCGATCTTCGCCACCGTCGGCGACGCCGTCGCCGCCACCGGGGCCAACGCCTCGTGCATCTTCATCCCGGCGCCCGGGGTGAAGGCCGCGGTCATGGACGCCGCCGAGGGCGGGGTGGAGTTCATCGTCGTGATCACCGAGGGCGTGCCCGCCCACGACGAGGCGTGGTTCTACAACCGCCTGAAGCGCGACTTCCCCGGGGTGCAGCTGCTCGGCCCCAACTGCCCCGGGATCATCAGCCCGGGCAGGTGCAACATCGGCATCACCGCCGGTCACATCGCGAAGCCGGGCGGCCCGGTGGGCATCGTGAGCCGGTCGGGCACCCTCACCTACCAGGCCCTCTACGAGCTTCAGCAGAAGGGCATCGGGGTCACCACCTGCGTCGGCATCGGGGGTGACCCGGTCCCGGGCACCACCTTCATCGACTGCCTCGAGCGCTTCGAGGCCGATCCCGAGACCAAGGCGATCATGATGTTCGGCGAGATCGGCGGATCGGCCGAGGAGGAGGCGGCGGCCTTCATCCAGGCCCACGTCACCAAGCCGGTGGTGAGCTACATCGCCGGGGTGACCGCGCCTCCGGGCAAGAAGATGGGCCACGCCGGCGCCATCATCTCGGGGGGCAAGGGCACCGCCGACGCCAAGATGGACGCCCTGCGGGCGGCCGGCGTGAAGGTCGGCCTCAACCCCACCGAGGCGGGCGAGCTCATGGCCGGGATCGTCGCCGGGCTCTGAGCCCCCCGGTCCGGACGCGGCACGCCCCCCGCCTCGACGGCGGGGGGCATTGCGCGTGGTGCAACGGTCCGTGACCCGGTGGGGTCAGGCGGCGTTCAGGCCGCCGGCGGCGTGCTGCCGCCGCCCTTGGGTAGCTGCAGCTGGCCCTTCTCCTTGGCGACGAGGTAGCCGCCCGCCGCGAGCCCGGCGGTGCAGATCAGGCCGATGAAGATCCCGATCTCGCGGGTCGCCTCGACCCCGAACTGCGACGCCAGCTCCGGCATGTCGGGGCCCACGATCAGCTTGATCAGGACCAGCAAGAAGGCGAACGCGCCGAGCACGAGGTAGGCGAAGCCGAGTCCGACCGGGCCGAGCTGCTCGGGCACGCCCACGCCGAAGACCCGCAGGACGACCACGACCACGAGCAGGATGCCGATGAGCACGGCGACCGTCGGGAGGGTGAAGTCCCAGGCGCTGCCGGCCTCGCTGCTGGAGCCGAGCGGGCCGAGGTCGGCCTTGGCGCCGAGCCAGCCAAGGAACGAGTCGATGAACAGCACGATCCCGGCGATGCCGATGACCTTCTCGCCGGTCGAGATCTTCGTGAGATCCACGGATTCCTCCGTCGGTGGGGTGCCCCGCGGACGGGGGCAGCAGTGCCTGCAGCCCACCACGAAACCGGGGGCGACGCAAGGATCCTCGGACCCGGACCGGCCGGGTCCGGCTGCCGGGCCGCACCGGGGGCGCGGCTAGGTTCCGGGCATGGCGGACGATCCCCCCGGCGGGCGGCGGCTGGCGGTCCTCGCCTCGGGGAGCGGCACCATCCTCCAGGCCCTGCTCGAGGCCGGGCTCCCCGTCGCGCTGGTCCTCGCCGACCGGCCCTGCCCGGCGCTGGGTCGGGCCGAGGCCGCCGACATTCCCGCCGAGCTGGTGGCGCGCGGGAGCTACGGCGCCGACTTCGACCGCGACGCCTACACCACAGCCGTCGTCGCCGCGCTGCGGGCCCACCGCACCGACCTGGTGGCCATGGCCGGGTTCGGCACCATCCTCGGCCGTGCCGTGCACGACGCGTACCCCGGGGCGGTCGTGAACACCCACCCGTCGCTCCTGCCCGCGTTCAAGGGCTGGCACGCGGTCGACGACGCCCTCGCCCGTGGCGTCAAGGTCACCGGCTGTACCGTCCACCTCGCCACGCTCGAGGTCGACGAGGGGCCGATCCTGGCCCAGGAGGCCGTGCCCGTGCTGCCCGACGACACGGTCGCGACGCTGCACGAGCGCATCAAGGACGTCGAGCGCCGCCTGTACCCACGGGTGCTGCGCGAGCTGATGGTCGGATCACGAGACGGAGCCGGAGCCGGAGCCGGAGAGGTGGAGGGGTGAGCCAGCAGGTGGAGACACGGCGTGCGTTGTGCTCGGTGTGGGACAAGACCGGGGTGGTGGCGTTCGCCCGGGAGCTGTCCGACCTCGGCTGGGAGATCGTGTCGTCGGGCGGCACCGCCCGGGCGCTCGAGGAGGCCGGGGTCCCGGTCGTCCCCCTGGCCACGATCACCGGATTCCCCGAGATGCTCGACCACCGGGTCGTCAGCCTCCACCCGAAGGTGCACGGCGGGATCCTCGCCGACCGGGGCAAGGCGTCCCACCTCGCCGATATGGCCGAGCACGGCATCGTCGCGTTCGACCTCGTGGTCAGCAACCTCTATCCCTTCCTCGACGCGCCCGACATCGAGACGATCGACATCGGCGGTCCGGCGATGACGAGGGCCGCGGCGAAGAACCACGCGTGGGTCGCCGTCGTCACGTCGCCGGCGCAGTACGCCGACGTCCTCGCCGAGATCCGGGCCCACGGCAACACGACGGTCGAGACCCGTCGTGCCCTTGCGCTCGAGGCGTTCGCCCTGACCGCGTCGTACGACGCCGCGGTGGTCCGCTGGTTGCAGGCCGACGACGAGCTGCCCCGGCACCTGGTGCTCCCGCTGCAGCGCACCGACGAGGCCCTGCGCTACGGCGAGAACCCGCACCAGCGGGCGGCCCGCTACCGGCTGCGCGGCACCACGAGCTGGTTCGACGCCATCACCCAGCACAGCGGCGTGGCCCTGTCGTACCTCAACCTCTACGACGCCGACGCAGCGTGGCGTCTGGCCTTCGACCTCGGCGACCAGCCCGCGGTGGCGATCATCAAGCACGCCAACCCGTGCGGGGCGGCCGTGGCCGCCGACCTCGCCACCGCCTACCAGCGGGCGCTGGAGTGCGACGAGCGCTCGGCCTTCGGCGGGATCGTCGCGTGCAACCGCCCCGTCGACGCCGACACCGTCGCCCGGATGGTCGAGGGCCCCCAGGCCGACGTCGTGCTCGCGCCCGGCTACGCCCCCGGCACCCTCGACGCCCTGGTCGCCAAGCGCAAGAACACCCGCCTGCTCGAGGCCCCGGCCCCGGGTCCGTGGGCCCTCGACGTGCGCCAGGTGTCGGGCGGCTTCCTCGTCCAGACCCCGCACCACTTCGCCGCCGCCCGTCCCGACTGGCGGGTCGTGACGAAGCGGGCGCCCACCGAGGCCGAGTGGGCCGATGCCGAGTTCGCCTGGCGGGTGTGCGGCTGGGTCAAGTCGAACGCGATCGTGCTGGCCAAGGACCGGGTGGCGTGGGGCATCGGCGCAGGGCAGCAGAACCGGGTCGAGTCGGGGGAGATCGCGGCGAAGAAGGCCGCAGGCCGGGCCCAGGGCGGCGCGTGCGCGAGCGACGCCTTCTTCCCGTTCCCCGACGGGCTCGAGGTCGCGGCCGGCGCCGGGGCCACCGTCGTCGTGCAACCCGGAGGCGCGATGCGTGACGACGCGGTGATCGAACGGGCCGACGAGCTCGGCCTCGCCATGGTCTTCACCGGCGAGCGCCACTTCGTGCACTGAGGGGGAGCGATGACGACGGTGATGATGCCCGGGGGCCCGGTGGCCGAGGCGGTGTTCGCCGACCTCGCGCCGCGGGTCGACGCGCTCCTGGCCCGTGGCCACCGACCCGGCCTCGGCACGATCCTGGTGGGTGACGACGACGCCAGTGCGCGCTACGTCGGGATGAAGATGCAGAAGGCCCAGGAGCTCGGCTGGACCTCGCCCCACGTACACCTCGGGAGCGACGCCACCCAGGCCGACGTCGAGGCCGCGATCCGCGAGATGAACGCTGCCGCCGACGTCGACGCATTCCTCGTGCAGCACCCGGCGCCGCCCCACATCGACTATGACGCCGCGCTGATGTGCGTCGACCCCGACAAGGACGTCGACGGCATGCATCCGCTGAACATGGGTCGCCTCGCCCTCGGCATCCCGGGTCCGGTGCCCTGCACCCCGGCGGGGATCGAGGCGATCCTCGCCCACTACGAGATCCCGGTGGCGGGCCGCAACCTGGTGATCCTCGGGCGGGGCATCACGCTCGGTCGCCCGCTCGCGCTCTTGATGTCGGCGAAGCGACCGCACGGCAACGCCGCGGTGACCGTCGTCCACACCGGGGTGCCCGACTGGCCCGAGTACACGCGCCGCGCCGACATCGTGGTCGCGGCCGCCGGCGTCCCCGGGATCCTCCGGCCCGAGCATCTCCGGCCCGGCGCGGTCGTGGTCGGGGGCGGCGTCCGCTACGAGGGCCGCCGGCTCCTCCCCGACGTCGACGAGGCCTGCGAGGCGGTGGCGGGGTGGATCACCCCCCGGGTCGGGGGCGTCGGTCCCACCACGATCGCCATGCTGTTCCGCAACGCGGTCGAGTGCGCCGAGCGCCGGGCCGGGGTGACGGCGTGAGCGCGGTGCCCGTGGGTCCGCGGGGCGACGCCGGCCCCGGGCTGCCCGCCGGGGTGTGCCCCGTCTGCGGGGGACCGGTCGACGACGTCGTCGCCCGCTGCCCGGACTGCGGGTGCGACCTCGCCGGGGTGCCCCCCCGGCCCCCCGCCTTCTCCCGTCCCGCCGTGGTCGCGACCGTGGCCGCCTTCGTCGCCGTCTACGCCGTCATCGTGGCGGCGGTCGCCCTGGTCAACTGACCCACCCGGGCATACCGGTCCCGGCCCGGGCGTAGAACCTTTCCGTGGTCCTCGCCGAGCTCCTCGTCCGGCACACCCGGCGGCACATGCCGATCCGGCGGGTCGCCGTCGGCACGGCCTACCTGCCCACCGGCGGGGTCGCCCACGGTGCCGTGCTGCTCGGGGCGGTGGTGGCCGAGTTCCTCCCCGACCTCGACCCGGAGCAGGCCGAGCTCCTGCCCCGCCTCGTCGACGACGCCCGGGGCGGCCTCGGCGTGCCCCGGATCTCGATGCGCCACCGGCTCCAGACCGACACCCACGGGCTCGACCACTCCCGGCACCGGATCGTGGTCGAGGGCGGCCGCACGGTGCTCGAGCTCGATCGGCACGGCCAGCCCGATCCCCAGGTCATCGGCGCGGTGATGGCGGCGGCGGCCCTGCCCGGGGCGCCCCGTGACGTCGCCCTCCGGGCCGTGCACGCGGCCCTGCGCCATCCGGGTGCCCTGCCGGAGGGCCTCCTCGTACGGCGGCTGCCCCTCGGCGTGCCTGGGCTCGGGCCGCCCCCGGTCGGTGCGGCGGCGGGCGCGGCGACCGACCCCTGGACCGGCATGCCGACCGAGCAGCGCTGGGCGATGGAGGTGCTCGGGCTCCGGTCCGACGCCGCCCTCGATCGCACCGACGTCCAGGCCCGCTTCCGGCGACTCATCCGCCTGGCCCACCCCGACCACGGCGGGGCCCGGCAGGGGGCGGCCGAGCGGATGGCCGAGCTCGCCGAGGCCCGGTCGGTGCTGCTCGACTGCATCGCTTCGGCGGACCCCGGTCCCGCGGGATAGGTTCCCCGCATGGCCAACGCTCCCGTCCACGTCACCGTCACCGGCGCGGCCGGCCAGATCGGCTACGCGCTGCTGTTCCGCATCGCCTCCGGCCAGCTCCTCGGGGAGGACCAGCCGGTCGTGCTGCGCCTGCTCGAGATCGAGCCCGCGCTCCCGGCCCTCGCCGGGGTGTGCATGGAGCTCGACGACGGCGCCTTCCCGCTCCTCGCCGGGATCGAGGCCACCAGCGATCTCGCCACCGCGTTCACCGGGTCGTCGTGGGCGCTGCTGGTCGGGTCGATCCCCCGCAAGGCGGGCATGGAGCGCGGCGATCTGCTCAGCGTGAACGGCGGCATCTTCGGCCCGCAGGGTCGGGCCATCAACGACCACGCCGCGAGCGACGTGCGCGTGCTGGTGGTGGGCAACCCGTGCAACACCAACTGCCTCATTGCCCGTGAGCACGCCCCCGACGTTCCCGCCGACCGGTGGTTCGCCATGACCCGCCTCGACGAGAACCGCGCGCTCACCCAGCTCGCCCAGAAGGCGGGCGCGCCCGTGCGCGACGTGTCGAACCTGGCGATCTGGGGCAACCACTCGGCCACCCAGTTCCCCGACTACGCGCACGCGCGCATCGGTGGGCGGCCGGTCCCCGAGGTCATCACCGACGAGGCGTGGCTGCAGGGCGACTTCATCACCACGGTGCAGAAGCGCGGCGCCGCGGTGATCGAGGCTCGGGGTGCATCGTCGGCCGCGTCGGCGGCCAATGCGGCCATCAACTCGGTCCAGTCGATCCGCACCCCGACCCCGGGCGACGACTGGCACTCGCTGGCCGTGGTCAGCCGGGGCGAGTACGGCACGCCCGAGGGCCTGCAGTTCGGCTTCCCCGTCCGCAGCGACGGCTCCACCTGGTCGGTGGTCGAGGGCCTCGAGCACGACGCGTTCGCCCAGGACCGCATCCGGACCACCACCGAGGAGCTGGTCGCCGAGCGCGACGAGGTCCGGAAGCTCGGCCTGATCAAGTAGCGGGCCCCGGTGGCGCCGCGGCGACCGGTGGGGTCAGCGCCCGGACAGCCAGGTGTCGACGGTGTCGACGTACCGGGTCGGCGCCTCGAGGTGCGGGGCGTGCCCGAGCCCGTCGAGGTAGGCGACGTCGAGGTCGGGGTGACGGGACGCGAGCGCACGGGCACTCGACACGTCGACGAGGCGGTCGCGCTCGCCGAACACCATCAGGCCCGGGACCTGCGGCAACGCGGCCCGCAGGTCGCGGTCGAGGTTGCGGGTCATGTACCAGAACAGCGATCCGGCGGCATCGGCGTAGGCCCGCGCCGCCTCGGGGAACTCCATGCGGTCGGTGGCGACCTTCACGAGGCCGTCGCGCACGGTCGCCGGCAGCGCGTCGGGCTGCTCCAGCACCAGTTGCAGCGTCTGGTCGACCAGGGTCTCGGGACCGAGCTGGGCGGCCCGACCCGCCACGAGCCGCTCAC
Organism: Actinomycetota bacterium; assembly: GCA_016870595.1. Lineage (GTDB taxonomy): Bacteria > Actinomycetota > Acidimicrobiia > IMCC26256 > PALSA-555 > CAIUKV01. The sequence goes on along the minus strand of VGBI01000007.1, from coordinate 42,926 downwards.
CCAGCGGCGGGACGAGCATCGGGAACATGAAGAGGCCGTTGCGGGTCTGGGGCGACCGGACCCAGGCCGGCCGCACCGCCGGGTTCACCAGTACCATCGACCGCACCAGGTCGGCGCGCCGACCGGCCACCTTCACCGTGATGGCGCCGCCCATCGAGTTGCCCATCACCACCGACGGCCCGAACCGCTCGAGCGCGGCGATCACGAGCCGGGCGTTGCGCTCGACCGTCGCCTCGGTGCCGGTGCTGCGGGTGTATCCGAACCCGGCGAGGTCGATGGCGGTGACCGCAGTGCCGCGCCGGTCGGCGATCGCCTGACCGACGGTCGTCCACGAGACCGTGTTGGCGCCGAGGCCGTGCACGAGCAGCACCGGGTCGGCGTCGGTGGTGGCCGTGGCCGGCTCCCAGCGCCGGGTGTGCACGGTGAGTCCGTCGAGGGTCAGGTCGTCGAGCAGTCCCGCGGTCATGGTTCCCCAGGTTACGACCGCCGGGGGCCCCGGTGACGCCGACCGACGAGGCGGCCCACCCGGGTGCGGTCCACGAGGCCTGGGAGCTCGCGATCGGCGGGGCGGTGCCCGGGGTCGTGCGCCTGGTGCTCGGCGGCGGCCGGGCCGCGGTGCTGGTGGACCTCGACGTCGGCGACGGCCGGCTGGTGGTGGCCGACGAGGACGTCGCACCGCCGCGTCAGGGGCTCGACCTGCGGGCCGACGGCCTGTGGACGTCGCTGTGCTGCGAGACCCCGTTCGAGCACTGGACCTTCGGGCTCGAGGCGTTCGGCCTGCGGCTCGACGCGCCGCCCCCGGTCGGGGTGCGCTGGTCCGACCTCGTGGGGGAGCGCCTGGCCGTGGGCTACGACCTGGAGTGGGAGGCGACCGGGCCCGCGGTGCCGATGCCCGACGGGCCCGGCTACCGGATCCCGGGCCGGGTCACCGGCGAGGTCCAGACCGTGCACGCGCGCTGGGCCGTCGACGCCCCGGGCGACTGGTCGCACTGGTGGACCCCGGCGGCGTGAGGGCGCGCACTACCGTCGGACGGTGCACACCGGCCGACTCGTCGCCATCTACGTCACGCCCACCGCCGGGGCACCGATGGAGTCCCGCGACGCGGTCGACGCCACCGCCGGCGGCGGGCTGACCGGCGACCGCTACGGCGCCGCCGTGGGGACCTACTCGGGGCAGCGGCGTCCCGACCACGAGCGCGGGGTGACGCTGATCGCCGCCGAGGCGGTCGCGGCCGCGGCGGCCGAGGCACAGATCCCGCTCGATCCGTCCGAGACCCGCCGCAACCTCGTCGTGGCCGGGATCGATCCGGCGGACCTCGACGCGGGGGTCGGCCGTGAGCTGCGGATCGGGCCGGTCGTCCTGCGGGGCACCGACCTCGCCGACCCGTGCACGCACCTCGAGCGCCTCACCCGGCCGGGAGTGCGCGTGGCGCTGCTCGGCCGCGGCGGCCTGCGCTGCGAGATCGTCACCGGTGGTCGCCTGACGGTGGGTGACGAGATCACGCTTCCGTACTGACCCCGAAGCGGTCGGAGTAGAAGCGCAGCACGGCCCGGCGCTCGCGGGCGTCGAGGCCGAACTGGGTGATGTCGTAGGCCACCGCCCCGTGTCGACCCCGGGGGTGCTCGCGCACGAAGCGGGCCATCGCCGCGCGCGCGTCGTCGGTGAGCAGCTGCCCGGCGAAGTCGTAGATCCGCGCGACCGTGCCGGCCTCGTCGGCCATGAAGTCACCGAACTGCACGTCGACCGACCGCCCGGCGGGGAGGGCGTCGCGGTCGCGGACGCACGCGGTGAGCATCTGCTCCAGGCGCTCGGCCCAGTAGGCGCCGTAGACGTGTGGATCGGGATGGGCGACGCTCATGCGCGCGCCGTACGTGACCATCGTCGTCATGGACGCGGTCACTGCGACCGGGTCGCGATGGGTCACGACGAAGGTCGCATCGGGGAAGACCTCGGCCAGCACGGGGAACTGCTCGAGGTGCTGGGGTGACTTCAGGACCCAGCGGTGGCCACCCCGGAGGAACTGCAGGCACTGCAGCACCTTGCGCAGGTACCGGTACGACGACGTCTGGTCGTGCTCGCGGTAGTAGGCGGCCCACGACGGGACTATCGTCGAGGTCTCCATCAGCATGGTGGAGACATCGACGAGGAGCAGTTGGATCTCCTCGTGCACGTGGTCGACGGTCATCTCGTGCATCCGGTCGAACCACGGCATCGCCGCGTGGAGGAAGTCGAGGCCGACCTGGCAGCGCGCCCGGCGGGGGTCGGGGTCGCCGGGCCCCGGCCGCTCGGCCTCCGGGAGCACCGGCTCCAGCGACTCCCAGTAGGGCAGCGACCGCAGGCCGGGGTCGGCCGAGATCAGGTTGTGCAGGTGGGTGGACCCGGTACGGGGCAGCCCGCAGATGACGATCGGGGCGGTGAGCTCGAGCGTAAGGATCTCCGGGTGCCGACGCACCAGGTCCTCGACGAGGAGCCGGTTCTTCAGCACCTTCACCAGCTGGGTGTGGTTGTTGAACCGTCCGAGCTCCGACAGGCCGGCTTCGTCGCGCAGCGCCGTGCAGTACACGTCGAGCCGCTCGACGAAGTCGAGGGGCCCGAAGTCGTCGAGACCACTCTCCGCCCGGGCCTGGTCCATCAGCGCCGCAGGGGTGAGGTCGATGTCGGTGGCGAGCGGCGCGATCGCTGCGAGCATCGCCTGGACGTCGGGGGTGAACTGCGGGTCGGAGTAGTCCTCGATGCGGACGGGCGTGGGACGGTCGGCAGCCATGTCGGGCACGCTATTGCACGGCGTCGGCGCGCGCGTCGGGGTCACCCGGTGTGCAGCAGGCTGCGGACCTGGGCCACCGGGTAGCGCAGGAGGACCCGGTGGCTCCCGCCGACCTCGACGTCGAGCTCCTCGCCCCGCAGTCGGCCCCCGAGCACCACTTCGACCGTCACCGTGGCGGTGCCGGTGCGCTCGAACACGGCCCGGACCGGCGACGGGGTCGGGTACGCGACGCCCCAGCCGGTGGCGCCGGGGACGTCGGTCCCGAAGCGCCAGCGCACCTGCTGCACCCGGAGCTCGACGTCGAGGTCGGGGCCGTTGCCGCGCTGCAGTCGGAGGTTGCCTCCGTCGGGAGTGGCCCAGAACCAGGCCGCGAGCCCGGTGATCCCGAGCGCGGGGTTGACCGCCGGCACCACGGTCGGCCACTGCGCGCCGGCGACCACGGCCCGACCGAGCGTGATCACCGTGTTGGGCGTCTCCACCGGGGCCATCCACGCCGAGGTCACGTACCGCCCCGCGCAGAACAGGTGCATCGCCCGGTACCCGGGCCCGGGCGCCGGCGGGAGTGGGCGCGCCGGATCGGTGGGTGTGCCGTCGCGCTCGAGGAAGGCGGCGGGCTCGGCGGGTCGCCAGTCCTGGGGGCAGGTCACGTCGGCGGCGGCCGGCGCACCGAGCGCCCCTCCGAGCACGACGAGGGTCAGGACGGGCGCGACGATCCGGTGGAGTCGGGGCATGCGGCCCGGGGACGCCGCCGCGCCGGCGCCGTGACCGTCGCCGGGCGGGCGGGCGCCGGGCGGTCAGGGGAGCGGGGGACCGGCGGCCACCCGCTCGGCAGTCAGGTCGGCCCGGTAGGCGGCCACGGCCGCCGCGACCGTGGCGTCGTCCCAGCCCCACTCGGGCGCGCAGAGGCGGGCCACCGACTCGGCGGCGGCGGCCGTCGCGGCCCGGTCGAGCATCCGGCACCGCGTGCGCCGGTCGAGCACGTCGGCGAGGTCGCCCGCCATCTCCTCGCGGACGGCGTGGACGGCCTCGGCCCGGACGTACGGCAGGCCGGGCACCAGCGGCTCACCGAGCGTGGGGTCGTCGGCGATCAGCGCCCGGACCGCGCCGGCTTCGGTGCCGTAGCGCCGCGCGAGGTGCTGTTCGAGCGCCGGGGCGTCGGCTGCGGGCGGGCGGTAGCCCCGGGCCCCGGTGAGGGGGAGCTCCTTGGTCCGGCACCGGCGGTGCGCGCCGTCGAGGACCTGGTCGACCTGGTCGACGGTGTCGCGGGCCATCGCGCGGTACGTGGTCAGCTTGCCGCCGGCGATCGTGACGACGCCCGCACCCGAGACCCGGATCCCGTGGCGGCGGGAGAGGTCGGCGGTCTTGGCCGAGTCGGCGGCCGCCAGCAGCGGGCGCAGGCCCGCCCAGGTGCCGATGACGTCGTCGGGGGTGAGGGGGTCGACCAGCGCAGCGTTCACCGCGCCCAGCAGGTAGTCGACCTCCTCCGCGGTGCACCGGGGATCGTCGAGGTCGCCGTCGTAGTCGTCGTCGGTCGTGCCGATGTAGGTGACGTCACCCCACGGCACGACGAACACGGCCCGGCCGTCGTCGACGGGGACGAACATCGCGATCTCGTTGCGGACCCGGTCCCACGGCACGGTGATGTGGACGCCCTTGGCCGGCCGCATCGTCGCGGCGTGGGGACCCTCGTCGAGGGTGCGCACGTCGTCGGCCCACACCCCGGTCGCGTTCACCACCACCCGGGTCCGGATCGTGATCTCCCGGCCGTCGGCGTCGACCCGCACGGCGGCGACCCGTCCGGCCCGGTCCTTGTCGATCCCGATCGCACCGGCGTGGTTGACGACCACCGCGCCGAGATCGGCGGCGGTGCGGGCCACGGCCAGCGTGAGGCGGGCGTCGTCGGCCCGGGCGTCGTAGTAGAGGTAGCCCGAGGCGAGGCGGCTGGGGTCGAGCGTGGGCACGCGGTCGCAGGCCTCGGCCGTGGTCACGCGGCGGTGGGCCTTCTTGATCCGCAGGCCGCCACTGAGGTCGTAGAGCCAGAGCACGCCCCCGAGGAGGCGGGCGAGGCGGCGGTCGATCAGGCCGTCGCGGGTGAGGATCGGGATGAGGAACGGCAGCACCTCGACCAGGTGGGGCGCGTTGCGCAGCGCGATCTGGCGCTCGGCGAGCGCCTCCCGGACCAACCCGAACTCGCGTTGCTGGAGGTAGCGCACGCCCCCGTGCAGCAGTTTCGACGACTGCGACGAGGTGCCCGAGGCGAAGTCGTCGCGCTCCACGAGCGCGGTGCGCAGGCCCCGACTGACCGCGTCGAGCGCGCACCCGGCGCCGGTGATGCCACCCCCCACCACCACGACGTCGAAGGTCTCGTCGGCGAGACGGCCGAGTGCGACGGTGCGGTCGAAGCCCACGGGGCCGAGGGTACCGTCGGGTCACCACGGCCCCGTCCGGGGCGCCGGGTCAGCCGACGGTGCCGGGCCCGCCCGCGTCGTCGACCACGGGCAGGCCGGCGGCGAGCCAGGCCTGCATCCCGCCGGCCACGTTCACGGCGTCGTAGCCCGCACCGACCAGCGCCTCGGTCGCCTGGGCCGAGCGGCCTCCGGACCGGCAGACCACGGCGATGCGCCGGTCGGTGGGCAGCTCGCCGGCCCGGGCCGCGAGCTCCCCGAGCGGGATCAGCGTGGCGGCGGGGGCGTGGCCGAGCACCCACTCGTCGTCGTTGCGGACGTCGAGGAGGTAGGCACCGGTCGCGACGAGGCCGTCGGCGTCGGTGGGTTCGATGTGTTCGATCGTGCTCACGGGGTCCTCCCGAGTTCGGTCGTGGCGAGGTTGCGAAGGTAGCGAAGATCGGCCTTGCCCGCCGCGCTGCGACGCAGGTCGTCGCGCACCACGTAGTGCCGCGGTCGCTTGTACCCGGCGAGGCGGGGTCGGGTGAAGGCATCGAGCGCGTCGACGTCGAGGGTCGCCCCGGGCCGGGGGGCGACGACGGCCACCACGACCTCGCCGAAGCGCGCGTCGGGAACCCCGACGATCACGCAGTCGTGCACGCCGGGATGGTCGCGCAGCACCACCTCGACCTCCTCGGGGTAGACCTTCTCGCCCCCGGTGTTGATGCAGGCGTTGCCGCGTCCGAGCAGCGTGATGCTCCCGTCGGGCTCGACCGTGGCGTAGTCGCCGGGGATCGACCACCGACGGCCTCTGTGCTCGCGGAACGTGGCCCGGCTCTTCTCGGGGTCGCCCCAGTACCCGAGCGGGATCGGGCCGGTCACGCCGACGAGCCCGACCTGCCCGCTCCCGGGGGCCACCGGGTCGCCGGTGACCTCGTCGAGCACGGCGACCCGCTCGTTCACGGCGAAGCGGGCCGGCGCCACCTCGGTCGCGTCGGTGGTCGCGGACCGGGTCATGATCCCCTCCGACGACCCCAGCGCGTCGATGATCGTCACGCCGGGGAGGTGGGCCATGAGCCCGGTCTTCGCGTCGGGTGAGAACGTCACCCCCGACGACGTGATCGCCCGCAGCGACGAAAGGCCGAAGCGCCCAGGGTCGGCGTCGAGTGCGGCGAGCAGGGGCCGGGCGAAGACGTCGCCCACGATGGTGAGCACCACCACCTCGTTGCGCTCGACCTCCGACCACACCCGCTCGGGGTCGAGGCCGGTCTCGGGGATCAGCACCACCGTGCCGCCCCCCGACAGCGCCGAGAGCGCGACGAACAGGCCGGTGCCGTGCATGAGCGGACAGGCGGGGAGCGTGGTCCCGGTGCGCTTGCCCGCACGCACGGCCGCCACCGGATCCTTCGGCGCCGTGCCCGGACGGTTCGACTGCCACAGCGCCACGTAGAGGTCGTCGGTGCGCCACATCACGCCCTTGGGCATGCCGGTGGTGCCCCCGGTGTAGAGCAGGAGGAGGTCGTCGCCGTCGGGCGGCCGCTCGGCCCACGGCCCGCGGGGCGCGGCTCCGGCCAGCGCCGCCTCGTACGGCGCCCCGGTCTCGAGCAGCACCGGGGGCGTGCCGAGACCGGCGCACGCGTCGGCCACCACGGCGGCGAACGCGGGCGCGTGCACCACGGCGGCGGCACCGCAGTTGTCGAGCACGTAGCGCACCTCGTCGGCCTGGTAGCGGTAGTTGACGTTGGCCGGGTACGCCCCGAGCTTGAACGCGGCGAACAGCGTCTCGAGGTACTCGGGCACGTTGGTGCAGTCGATCGCGATCCGGTCCCCGGGGCGTACGCCGACGGCGAAGAGGTGCGAGGCGAGCCGGGCGGCCCGGTCGTCGAACGCAGCCCAGGTCACGGTCCGGTCGCCGCACACGACCGCAGGGCGGTCGGGGACCTCCCGGGCGATCGCGCCCCACACCTCGGCGAAGCTCCAGCCCGGCACCGGCCGCAGGCTACCGACCGTTGGTCCCGCCTACGCTGGGCCCATCGTCCTGCGCCCCCGTTCCCACGGCCCCGAGGGCCCCGACGGCCGAGATCCGGTCGACCCGGTCGATCCGGTCGACCCGGTCGATCCCGCGGCGACCCCGCCCGGCGCCCTGGTGCCGGCGGCCGGGGGCCCGCTCCCCGTCGACGTCCGGGTCGCCGCCGACGATGCCGCCCGCTCCGTGGGCGAGGCCTGGCGGGCCGCGGGCTGGGGCGCCCGGATCCGGGGCCTGCCCGCCACGGCGACCGAGGCGCTCGAGGTGCTGCTCGACCGAATCGTGCGCGCCGCGATCGCCGATCCACTGCCGGTCCACGACGCGGCCGCGCTGATCGACCGCCTCGAGCACGACGGACACCCCGCGCCGTTCGGGGGCGCGCTGTTCCTGGCCCTCGCGGCCCGGTCGCGACGAACCCTGAAGCTCGGGCGGCGGGCCGTGCCCCTCGCGGTCGCGGCCAAGCTCGGGCTCGACCTCGTCGGATCGTTCCGCCTGGGCGCCTACGAGCTCGAGCTGCTCGCGTCGCTCGTCGTGCAGCGGATGCGTGCCGCCGGGGTGCCGGTCGACCCGCGGCTGGTGCAGCGCGTCACGGTCAACGCGTACCTCGCGCCCCGGGGGGGTCAGCCGCTCGACGCACCCCGGCGCAGTGCGCTGGTGCAGCTCGCCGCGATGTGGGTGGGCCGGATCCTCGCGATCGAGCCGGCGCGTGGGCGCATGCACAAGGCCGCGATCCTGGTCGACGGCATCCGGTTCGTCGACGGCGCCGTCGACGGCTGAGCCGCGGGCTCAACCGAGCCGGGGCAGCACCGCATCGGTGTAGAGCTGCAGGCTCTTCCACCCCTCGTCGATCGGCATCCCGCCCACGAGTGGGTGCAGCGTGACGAACGCGCCGGGCCCCTGCGCGGTCAGGCGCTCCACGAGTTCGTCGGGCGTGCACACCTGATAGATGCCCTCGGCCCGCAGGTCCTCGGGGGTGCGTGCGTGCGAGTGCATGGCCGAGCTGATGTCGGGGGTCTGCCACGACGCGTACGTCGCCGCCTCCTCCATGAAGTACCGCCCGAGCTCGGCCCAGGCCCGGTCGGGGTCCTCGGCCACGTGGATCATCGCGGTGTCCTCACCCGGCATCATGTAGAAACCCTGGGTACCGTGCTCGGCGCACTGCTCGTAGTAGTAGGCCTCGAGCCACGGCAGGTGCGCCGCGGCGAACATCGGCAGCCCGTGCCGGGCCGCGCGACGCGCCGCCGGCTTGCTCGTGCCCCCGAGCAGGACCATCGGGTGGGGCTGGGTGAGCGGCCGGGGGGTCACCCGCACGGTGGTGCCCCGGTACTCGAACGGCTCGCCGGTCCAGGCCGTGAGCAGCACGTCGACCGATTCGTCCATGAGCGCGCCGCGAGCGGCCCAGTCCTTGCCGTGGGCGGCGTACTCCGACGGGCGGTAGCCGAGGCCGACGATGGTGGTGAGGCGGCCTCCACTCGCGTGGTCGAGCACGGCGATGTCCTCGGCGACGCGCAGCGGGTCGTGGAGGGGGAGCAGCAGCGCGGAGATGCTGACCCCGATCTGCTGGGTCCGGCCGAAGACGAGCCCGGCCATGATCAGGGGTGAGGGGCTCCAGCCGTTGTCGGCCCCGTGGTGTTCCTCGAGCGTGATCATCGAGAAGCCGTTCGCCTCGGCGTGGGCCGCCATGTCGACGAAGGCCCGGTACCGGGCCGACATCTCGCTGGGCTCGAGGCCGGGCTGGATGCAGTTGAACCGCGCCGCCGACATCGCCATGGAAGCGCCTACGCCGCGCCCGCGTGGGTGACCCGCCACGCGATGGTGGCGTTCTCGATCTCGGACAGGCGCTCGACGTCGGTGACCGTCGTGCGCAGCTCGGCGGTGGTCGCGGCGCGAGGTCGGCGCCGGGCCAGGGTGCCCGCGAGCGCGCGCACGTGGTCGAGCAGCTCCAGGGGTGGCGCGGGGCTGCGCACGTAGACGATGGTGCCGTTGCGCCGGAGCTCGCGCTGGAGGATCCGGAGCTCCTGGAGCACCCCGGCGGCGCGGATCCGCAACGCGCTGGGGTCGGCTTCGGTCGCGGCGCGCTCGAGCGCCGCGGCGGCGCGGGTGCGCCAGTCGTCGGCGCGCAGCGGCAGGCGACCGGGGGCGATGGTCCCGCGGTCCGGGTGGGTGGCCACCACGAGCGCGGTGACCTTCTTCCCGAGCCGGTTGCGCAGCTCGGCCGTGGGCATCTCGTCGCCGAGCGCGTCGACGATCATCGCGGCGATGGCCTCACGCTCGGTGCCGCCGTCCTCGATCACCAGGGAGGCGAGCCCGAGCACCTGGGCCAGCGACGGCGTCCCGGGCAGGCCCACGGCGTGCTCGGCGTGCCGGTCGGCGGCCCACTGCGCGGCGCGCAGGAACTTCGTGCTGACCCGGACCTCGTCCGGCGCCCCGGTCCCGGACTCGTCGTCCGGATCGGTCTGGTCCCGCTCCGTTGCCATGACCGGAGGCTATGCACGTCGACCCCCGGCATGGCGGATCGGAGCGGCGGGCCGGGGTGTGCCGGACCCGCCGGGGCGGTGCCAGGATGCCGGGGTGCAACCGACGCCGACCCGCTTCGCCGGGTCCGAGGGGATCGACCTCGCCGCCGACGTCTCCGGCGAGCCCGACGCCTGGCCGGTGCTCCTCATGCACGGGGGCGGTCAGACCCGCCACGCCTGGGGGACCGCGGCCCGGACGCTCGCCGAGCACGGATGGCGGGCGGTGTCGCTCGACCTGCGCGGCCACGGCGACAGCGAGTGGGCCCCCGACGGCGACTACTCGTTCCGGGCCTTCGCCGACGACGCCGTCGCCGTCGCCGACGCCCTGGGCCGACCGCCGGTGCTGGTGGGCGCCTCCCTCGGCGGGGTCGCCGCGATCATCGCCGAAGGGGGCTCCGACCGGGTGGTGGCGAGCGGGCTGGTGATCGTGGACATCACCCACCGGTCCAACCCGGCCGGGATCGAGCGGATCAAGACCTTCATGAGCTCGGGCGCCGAGGGCTTCGCCTCGCTCGAGGACGCCGCCGACGCCATCGCGGCGTACACGCCCAACCGACCCCGGCGCATGAACCCGAACGGCTTGATGAAGGTGCTGCGGCAGCGCCCCGACGGCCGCTGGTACTGGCACTGGGATCCGGCGTTCATGGCCCGCGGCCGCACCGAGGTGCCCGGTCAGGACTACCAGGCCCTGTTCGAGGCGGCGCTCGACGGCGTGCGGATCCCCACGCTGCTCGTCGTCGGCAAGCTGAGCGACGTCGTGACCGCGGCGGGCACCGAGGAGTTCCTCGCCCGCATCCCCGGGGCGAAGCACGTCGACGTGCGCGGTGCATCGCACATGGTCGCGGGCGACCAGAACGACGCGTTCGCCGACGCGGTCATCGCCTTCCTCGAGCACGACGTCCGGCCCACCCTGCCCGGCTGACCGCCGCGCCCCGACGACCAGGAGTGACCATGCGGATCGGCATCTACCGGGGCGACGCCTCGAGCGGCCCGATCGACAAGCTGATCGACGCGGCGCGCGGCGCGGCGGCATCCGGGTTCGCCTCGTTCTGGATCCCCCAGACCATGGGCATGGACGCGATGACCGCCCTGGCGGTGGTGGGCCGTGAGGTGCCCGACCTGGAGCTCGGCATCGCGGTGGTCCCGACCTTTCCCCGCCACCCGATCGTGATGGCCCAGCAGGCGCTGACCACCCAGTCGATCTCCGGGGGTCGGCTCACCCTCGGGATCGGGCTCTCGCACCGCCCGATCATCGAGGGGAGCTACGGGTACCCGTTCGAGCGGCCCCTCCGGCACATGCGCGAGTACCTCGACGCGCTCGTGCCGCTCCTGCACGACGGTGCCGTCAACGTGAGCGGCGAGACGATCACCGCCCGCATCGGCCTCGACGTGCGGGGAGCGTCGCCCGTGCGGGTCTTGATCGCCGCGCTCGGTCCGCAGATGCTCGAGCTCGCCGGCGCGCGCGCCGACGGCACGGTCACGTGGATGACCGGCCCGGTCACGCTGCGCGACCACGTGATCCCGACGATCGCCGAGGCGGCGGCCACCGCCGACCGGCCCGCCCCGATCGTGGGTGCGGGCTTCCCGCTCTGCATCACCGACGACGTCGACGCGGCGCGCGCCAACGCGGCCGAGACCTTTGCGATCTACGGCACGCTGCCGTCGTACCGGGCCATGCTCGTTCGTGAAGGTGCGGCCGGTCCGGGCGACGTCGCGATCGTGGGCGACGAGGCCACCGCCCGGGCCGCGCTCGACGCCCTCGGCGCGCTCGGCGTCACCGACCTCGTCGCCAGCGTCTTCGGGTCGGCCGAGGAGCGCGACCGGACCTACGCGTTCCTGGGGGATCTCCTGGCGGGGTCACCGGCCGCGCGCGGCGCCTGACCCCGACCCGTCGGAGCCGGGGCCGGGTCCGACGGGTCCGGGTCAGTCGGCCAGACGGGCTGCGTGGAAGGCGAACTCGGCCTCGAGCCGCTGCTGCGCCGGCCCCTCGGCCCAGGCGGCGATCCGCCCGCCCACGAGGGGGACCGACACCGAGAACTCGCCCCGCACCGTGTGGTGGGTGCCGCCGCCGGCGGGCTCGAGCCGCATCGTGCCCCGGATCTTCACCGGTGCCCCCTTCACATCGATGGTGAAGGTGCCCGACCGCGCGCCGTCGGCGTCGGGGGCGTCCCAGCAGTCGACCTGCTCCATCGTGTTGGTCGGGCGCAGCACCTTGGTCGCGAAGCCGGGCAGCCCCTCGACGTCGACGGTCCGGCGGGTGTGGATCACCAGGTCCTCGCCGTCGGCCCCGCACTCGAGCACCTCGAGGTCACGGTCCCCGGCGGCGTCGTAACGGGCCCGGACCACGGCCGGGTCGACGAAGCACGCCGCCACCGCCTCGACCGGTACCGGGTAGTGCGTTGCGCCCGAGAACGCCATCCGAGCACGCTACCCCGGTCACCGATAGCGTGCGGAGCGACTCGATCCGCACCCAGGGAGGGGCCATGACCACACCGCAGGAGAAGACGCGTCCGGGGGGGCTCACCCTCATCGTGGTGCTCGCCTACATCGGGTTCCTCTACCAGATCTTCATGTCGATCGTCACCCTGATGGACGCCGACAAGCTGAGTGAGCAGTTCCGCTGGGGCCTCACCCAGGACCAGCTCGTCGCGTGGGGCATCGTCGGGATCGTCGTCGGGGTCATCGGGGTCCTGCTGACGGGGGCGTTCGCCCGGGGGAGCAACGTCGTGCGGATCCTGTTCGCCGTCTGGATCGTGTTCCAGGTCGCCGGTGGATTCCTGGGTCTCCGGATCCACGACGCCACCCGCCCCGGCATGGGCGTGCTGTCGCTCGTGATCGGCATCGTGATCCTGTACCTCCTGTTCAACCCGCGGGCCAACGACTACTTCGCCAAGGCCTGAGGCACCGGTCCGAGGAGCGCACGGTGCGAGCCAGCCGTCTGCACGGCATCGAGGACATCCGCCTCGACGAGGTCCCCGACCCCGAGCCGGGGCCGGGGGAGGTGCGCCTGCGCGTCGCGCACAACGGCATCTGCGGCAGCGACCTGCACATGTACTACTCGGGGCAGCTCGCCCGGTCGGAGCCCGTGCCCATGGGCCACGAGTTCTCCGGGGTGGTCGACGGGGTGGGTCCCGGGGTGACGTCGATCGCCCCCGGGACCCCGGTCGCGGTGCGGCCGTTCTTCCGGTGCGACGAGTGCGACCGGTGCCGGCGCGGCCTCGCGCACCTGCACACGCCGACCCGGGCGCTCGGGTGCGGGGCGTCCGAGGGCGGTGGGCTCGCCGAGTACTGCATCGCCCGGCTCGACCAGGTGTTCGCGCTGCCGCCCGAGGTCTCGCTCGAGCTCGGGGCGCTGGTCGAGCCGATGGCGGTGTCGTACCACGGGATCCGACGCGGCGACGTCGAGCCGGGCATGCACGCGGTGATCTTCGGCGCCGGGCCCATCGGCATCGGGGTGTTCCTCGGGCTCCGGGCGCTCGGTGTGCACGACGTCGTCGTGGTCGAGCCCTCGGCCGCGCGGCGGGCCGCCATCGCCCACCTCGGTGCCCCCGACGTGCTCGATCCCGACACCGACGACGTCGCCGGGGTGGTCCGGGCCCGGACCACGGGCCGCATGGCCGACGTCGTGTTCGAGTGCGCCGGTGTGTCGGCGAGCTTCCTGCAGTCGGTCGCGGTGGCCGGCGCCCGGGCCCGGGTCGTGGTGGTCGCGGTCTACGAGCAGCCGGTCGCGTTCAACCCGGCGATGCTGATGCTCGGTGAGGTCGACATCCGCAGCGTGCTCGGCTACGAGGACGGCTGCTACGAGGCGGTCATCGATCTCATGGTCCGGGGGGCCTACCCGACCGACGGCTGGGTCGAGCACATCCCGTGGTCGGGCCTCGTCGACGAGGGCTTCGCCCCCCTGCGGCGGGGCGAGCGCATGAAGCTGATGGTCGACCTTCCGGGCGGCGTGACCGGCCCGTAGCCTGAGCGGCGTGGGCGACCTCGCACTCCCCGTGCCCCGCCTGCGGGGCCGGATCCACCTCGGGGCGGTCGTGGCCGCGGTCGGCGGGCTCGTGTGGCTGGTGGTCCTGGCCGACGGCGCCCGGGCGCTGGTCGCCGCCGCGGTCTACGGCACCGCGGCGGTTGGCTGCTACCTCGTGAGCTCCTCGTACCACGTGTTCGCCCGCAGCGACCGCGTCCGCCGGGTCATGCAGCGCCTCGACCACGCGATGATCTTCGTGCTCATCGCCGGCACCTACACGCCGGTGTGCCTCCTCGGCCTGACCGGCACCTGGGGCTGGAGCCTCCTCCTCGCCGTGTGGGTCGGCGCCGCGGTGGGCGTCGCCCTCAAGGTCGCCGGCCTGGAGCGCTACCGCCGGCTCTCGGCGCCGCTCTACCTGGTGCTCGGCTGGCTCGCCGTCGTCGCCGCCCCGCAGCTGCTGGCCCGGCCCGACCTGCTCGGCCTCGCGGTGACCGGCGGCCTCGTGTACACGATCGGGGCGGTGGGCTTCGCCTGCCGGTGGCCGGGCCGGTCGGCCCGCTGGTTCGGGTACCACGAGTGGTGGCACGTCGCCACGGTCGTGGCCGGCGCCTGCTTCTTCGCGATGAACGCCTGGCTGATCGCGTCGGCTTGACTACGGGCGACCCGTCCGCCCCGACCGGAGGTCCCATGCCCACTCCGACCCCCGAGCGCATCCGGATCGAATTCGGTGCCGACGCGATCGCCGACCTGCGCGACCGCCTGGCCCGGACCCGGTGGCCGGGGGACTTCGGCAACGACGACTGGCGCTACGGCGCCAACGAGGCCTGGATGCGCGAGACGCTCGACTACTGGCGTGACGGCTTCGACTTCGCCGCGCTCGAGGCCGCGGTCAACCGCTACGAGCACTACCGGGTCGTCCTCGACGACGTGCCCGTCCACTACCTGCACGTGCGGGGAACCGGACCGGATCCGATGCCGCTGGTGCTGACCCACGGCTGGCCCTGGACGTTCTGGGACTTCCAGCACGTGCTCGACCCGCTCACCGATCCCGGCGCCCATGGCGGCGACCCGACCGACGCCTTCGACCTGATCGTGCCCGCGCTCCCCGGGTACCCGTTCTCGGGTCCGCTCACCACCACCGGCATCAACGTGCGGGCCACCGCGGCACGCTGGGTGGAACTGGTCCAGGACGTCCTCGGGTACGGCCGCTTCGGTGTGCACGGGGGCGACTGGGGGGCGTCGGTGACCGCGCAGATGGCCCACGAGTACGCCGACCGCCTGGTCGGTGCGCACCTCAGCCTGCCGGTGCTGCTCTCGGTCTCCTACTACTCGGGCCTCGGCCCCGAGATGTACGGACCCGACGAGCAGGGCTGGTACGACAGGATGCAGCGGCGCATGGCCACCGCCAACGCGCACGTCGCGGTGCACACCGCCGACCCCCAGACCCTGGCGTACGGTCTCAACGACTCGCCCGCCGGGCTCGCAGCGTGGATCCTCGAGCGGCGACGGCTGTGGAGCGACCACGACGGCGACGTCTTCGACGCGATCTCGCGCGACGACCTCCTCGCCGGGCTGTCGCTCTACTGGTTCGGCGGTTCGATCGGCACCAGCATGCGCTACTACTGGGAGCAGTGGAAGAACCCGGTGCGCATCATGCACGAGCGCTCTCCCGAGCTCGAGGCGCCCACCGGGATCGCAGTGTTCCCCAACGACCTGATCTTCGTGCCCCGGGCGGTGGCCGAGCGCCATACGAACCTGCACCGTTGGACGGTCATGCCCCGGGGCGGGCACTTCGCCGCGGCCGAGGAGCCCGACCTGCTCGTCGACGATCTGCGCGCGTTCTTCCGGCCCCTGCGCTGAGGCGTCGCCGCGACGCGCCGTCAGTCGGCGTCGAACTGGTACGACCAGAAGAACTCGAAGTCGGCGACCCGAGCGAAGTGCTGGTCGACGTCGGTGTCGCCGATGTGCACGTAGCGCTCGGCCGGGAAGCGCTCACGGACCTCGGGCAGGTGGTGCTTGCCCCCGACGAAGCGCACGTCGACCCCGTGGGCGGCCCAGAGGTTGCTCTGGTCGGCCCGGGTGCGGTCGGAGCCCGAGCCGATGACGTGGCCGAGGTCGGCCACGGCCTGCGCCAGCGCCACCGGGATGGGGCCGGGCGGGTCGCCGAACTCCATGGTGCCGTCGATGTCGAAGCTGACCACCGTGAGGCGGCCGTCGCCGAGGAAGGCCTGCGGGGCGCGGGAGAGCGGCACGGGCGACAACCTACCGGGCGGTCCCGCGCCGGAACCTAGGATCGCAGGGCCGCGACGCGCAGGCCCGCGACGACGGGACCGACGAGGAGGCGATGACCGATGGTGCTCGAGGCGCTCGACCACGCCGCCAGCGAGGACGCCCCGGTCGGGACCGCGATCACCGCGGCCGCCGGCCGTCCGGCGTCGCCGACCCTCGTGCCGGTGGCGCGCTACGTGTCCTCCGAGTTCGCCGAGCTCGAGCGCACCCGGCTGTGGCCGAAGGTCTGGCAGGTCGCGTGCACCCTCGACCACGTGCGCGCGCCGGGTGACTACTTCGAGTACCGGGTCGGCCCGTTCTCGGTGCTTATCGTGCGCGACGACGCCGGTGACCTCCGGGCGTTCCAGAACGTCTGCCGCCACCGGGGGAACTCGCTGTGCACCGGCACCGGCCAGGGTCTCGCCGAGCTGCGCTGCGGGTACCACCGGTGGTCCTGGGACCTCCAGGGTCGCCTGCGCGAGGTCCCGTCCCGCAAGGGCTTCGGCGCGCTCCGCAACGAGGACTTCCCGTTGCTCACCGCCGCGGTCGACACCTGGGGGCCGCTCGTCTTCGTGAACCTCGACCCCGACGCCATGTCGTTGGCGGAGTACCTCGAGGGTGCGCCCGCCGATCTCGCCTGGGTCGGGTTCGACGACTTCCGGGCCGAGGTGCTCGCCACCATGGACGTCGCCGCGAACTGGAAGGTCGTCGCCGACGGGTTCAGCGAGACGTATCACATCCAGGGTCTGCACCGCGAGATGATCGCCTCGATGGACGACATCGATGCGCCGCAGCACGTGTGGGGGCACGTGAGCAAGTCGTCGCAGCGCTACGGGGTGCCCAGTCCCCGGTTCCGGGGTGGCCTCGACGACCAGACGGTGTGGGAGTCGTTCGTCCTCACCCAGGGTGCGCGCATGGGCACCCGCGACGCGGGCTCGGCGCCGGTGCCGGCCGCAGGGGAGACCCTCAGCGACGTGATCGCCGACCGCATCCGCGAGCACTCGGCCACCCAGGGTGTCGACCTCTCCCGCTTCGACACCGACCAGATGCTCACCCTGCACCAGTACAACCTGTTCCCCAACACCACCGTGCTCGTGACCCCCGACCTCCTGTCGGTCCTGTGCGCCAAGCCCGGATCCGATCCCGATCATGCCGAGATGGTGGCGATCAACTTCCGCCGGGCTCCGTCGGCCGACGCCCCGCGCCGCGAGCCGATGACCGTCGCGCTCGGCGACACGCCCGCCGACCTCGGTGTCGTGCTGAACGCCGACGTGTCGATCGCCCCGTCGGTCCAGCGGGGGATGCACCAGCCCGGGTTCACCCACCTCACGTTGTCGGGGGAGGAGATCCGGGTGATCAACACCCACCGCAACCTGGAGCGCTACCTCGGGATCGTGCCGTCGGAGATGACCGGCGGTCCGGACGCCTGAGCCCGGGGACGGTCAGGCGACCGGCGCGGCCCCGGTCGACGCCCGCTTGGCCGTGCGGGCCCGCTGGGTGCCGTCGAGCACGACCTTGCGGATGCGCACGTGGCCCGGGGTCACCTCCACGCACTCGTCGGACGCGATGAACTCGAGCGCCTGCTCGAGCGACATCGGCCGGGGCGGGGCGAGTCGCTCGAGCTCCTCGGCCGCAGCCGCCCGGTGGTTCGTGAGCTTCTTCTCCTTGGTGGGGTTGACGTCCATGTCGCCGGGTCGGGCGTTCTCCCCGATCACCATGCCCTCGTAGGTGTCGACCCCGGGCCCGACGAACAATTCGCCGCGCTCCTGGAGGCTCATGAGCGTGTAGCCGGTGCTCACGCCGCTGCGGTCGGCGACCAGGCTCCCGGTGCGCCGGGTGCGCAGCTCCCCGTGCCAGGGCTCGTAGCGCTCGAACACGTGGTGGAGCAGCCCGGTGCCGCGGGTCTCGGTGAGGAACTCGGTGCGGAACCCGACGAGTCCCCGGGCGGGCACGAGGAACTCCATCCGGGCCCATCCGGTGCCGTGGTTCACGATCTGCTCCATGCGACCCTTGCGCACTGCGAGGAGCTGGGTGACCGTGCCGAGGAACTCCTCGGGGACGTCGACGGCGACGCGGTCGACCGGCTCGTGCACGGAGCCGTCGACGACCCGGGTGACCACCTCGGGCTTGCCCACGGTGAGCTCGAAGCCCTCGCGGCGCATCGTCTCGACCAGCACCGCGAGCTGCAGCTCGCCCCGGCCCTGGACCTCCCACGCGTCGGGGCGGTCGCTCGGCAGCACCCGCAGCGATACGTTGCCGACCATCTCGGCGTCGAGCCGCTGCTTCACCAGCCGGGCGGTGAGCTTGTCGCCGCCGCGCCCCGACAGTGGCGAGGTGTTGATGCCGATCGTCATCGACAGGCTGGGATCGTCGATGTGCATCACCGGCAGCGGCCGCGGGTCGTCGGCGCTGGTCAGGGTCTCACCGATGGTCACCTCGTCCAGCCCGGCGATCACGCCGATCTCCCCGGGGCCGATCTCGGTGGCGGGCACCCGCTCGAGCCCTTGCGCGACGAACAGCTCCGAGATCCGCACCGTGGTGGTCGAGCCGTCGGTGCGGCACCAGGCGATGGGCTGGTTGCGCACGAGCATGCCGTGGCGCACCCGGCACAGCGCGAGCCGCCCGAGGTATGGCGACGCGTCCAGGTTGGTGACGAGCGCCTGCAGCGGATGGTCGGGGTCGTGGTGCGGCGGCGGGATGTGGGCGCAGAGCACCTCGAACAACGGCCCGAGCCCGTCGGCCGACATCGGGCCGCCCTCGCGCAGGGCCGGGTCGTCGGGGTCGAGCGACGACCGCCCGGTCCGGGCGTTGCAGTAGACGATGGGGAAGTCGATCTGGTCCTCGTCGGCGTCGAGGTCGAGGAACAGCTCCTCCACCTCGTGCACGACCTCGACGATCCGGGCGTCGGCCCGGTCGATCTTGTTGACCACGACCACCACCGGCAGGCGCGCCTCGAGCGCCTTGCGCAGGACGAAGCGGGTCTGCGGCAGCGGCCCCTCGCTGGCGTCGACGAGCAGCAGGACGCCGTCGACCATGGTGAGGCCCCGCTCGACCTCACCGCCGAAGTCGGCGTGACCGGGGGTGTCGACGATGTTGATCTTCACGTCGCCGACGGTCACCGCCGCGTTCTTGGCCAGGATGGTGATGCCCTTCTCCCGCTCGAGGTCCATCGAGTCCATGACCCGGTCGGTGACCTCCTGGTGGACCCGGAACACCCCGGTCTGACGGAGCATCGCGTCGACGAGGGTGGTCTTGCCGTGGTCGACGTGGGCGACGATGGCGACGTTGCGGAGATCGGGGCGCGGCGTGAGCACGAGGGAATCGGGGGCGACTTGGGGGCGGGGGGACCGCCAGGGTACGGGGCGAGCGGCCCGCCGGGCGTCCAGGGGCTGGTCGAGGTTCAGGCGCCCAGGGGCGTGTGTGGATCAGGCGCCCAGGGTGAAGTGCCACCGGCTGGCGATGCTGTCCATGAGCGCCACCTCGCCCGGCGGAGGGGCCGGCTCGGCCCCGGGGTCCACCGTGAACACCGCGGTCACCCGGTGCGCGTCCCCGTCGAGCTCCATCAGGCGGGCGCGGGCGTCCACGGCCTGGGTCATGGCCGTGAGGCCGCCCGCCTCCCGCCGGGCCAGCAGCCCGGCCAGGCCCGGCGACGCGGGGTCGAGCACCCCGGGGTGGTCCTCGGTGCACACCCACTCGACCGCGTCGCCGTCGACGGCCACCGTGTGGGTGCACCCGGGCGGGAGCAGCGGCTGGTGGACGAGGGTGGCGGCCACCCCGGTCGCCCCGGGGGCGGGACCGAGGCCGAGGGCGGCGGCGAGGCGCTCGGCCACGGTCCACCCCACTCCCTGCCACGCGCGCGCCAGCATCTCGCGGGCGTCGTCGGGGCCGAAGCGCAGGGCGAGGGCCAGCTCGCCCGAGGCGGCGAGGAGGTGGGTCTGGGCCACGAACTCCGACTGGATCGCGCCGAGCATCGGCGTGGCGAGGTCGGCGAGCCGGAACGCCGGGTCGAAGTCGCCGGCGTAGTCGGTGCGTCCGTCGGACCCCCGGTCGGCGGGCGCGGGGTTCGGCACCGACGCGAGGGCGAGCGCGCCGACCTCCTCGGTGAGGCGGGCGGGACCGACCGGGTCGGCCGCGGGGTCGATGGTGATGGTCCAGTGGCAGTGCGGGTGCCGGTCGGCCGGTTGGCGGGGGGGCCGGTGGACCGGGCGGATGCGGGCGCGGGGGTTCACGGCGAGCGCGGTCGCGTCGAAGGTGGGGTCCTCGATCGTGTGGCACATGCCGAACACGCGCTCCTCGCCGAACGGCTCGGCGTCGAGCAGCGCACCGCAGTGGTTCAGCCAGAACTCACCCGAGCGGGCGTCGTGGACCCGGTAGGCGACGTCCATGTACTGGTGCACGAACCCGACGTCGAGCTGCAGCGTCTTCATGATCGCGGCGACGTCGTCGCCGGAGATGTCCATCAGCGCGCGGGTGCGCCGGGTGTACACGGGGCTCGCGCCCATCCAGAGGTCGATCGCGACCTCGTTCATGACGTCGAAGCCCCCGGTGCGCAGCACGGGCTGGGGGAGCAGGGCGCGGTTGAGGAGCATCCCGGCGAGCATCGCCTCGTGGACGAGGCGGAGCCGGGTCGGGCGGTCCACGGTGTCGGTCACGGACGCAGTCTCGCGCTGCGGTGACCCGCCGGGCAGCCGGGCCGGGTCAGTCGAGCCGGGTCAGACGGGCCGGGTCAGCCGAGCGAGGTCAGACGAGCCGGGTGCGGGGGACCGACGCCAGCGCCCCGGCCTGCAGCTCGGTGAGGGCGGGCACGGGGTCGGGGTCGAGGAACCGGGCCGGGTCGTTGGTGCCGGTGCCGCTGCCGCTGCCGGGCGCGGTGCCCTCGGGGACCCAGTGCGACGCCTCGAGCGCGATGCCGTTGGGGTCGGTGAAGTACACCGAGCGCAGGAAGCCGTGGTCGACGATCTCGGTCACCTCGGATCCCGCCGCCCGCAGCCGGGCCTGGAGCTGGAGGAGCGCCGCTTCGTCGGGGAGGTTGAAGGCGAGATGGTCGAGCTGGATGGCCCGGTCGGTGGGGGATCCCGCCCCCTTGGCGAAGGTCTCGGCCCCGGCCACCTCGAAGAAGGCCACGGTGTTGCCCGGGCTCATCTCGAAGAAGTAGTGGCGCATCGGTCCGGCCATCGTCGTGGCCACCACCGGCATGCCCAGCACGCCGGCGTAGAAGCGCACCGTGGCGTCCATGTCGGGGGTCACGAGGGCCAGGTGGTTGACGCCGCGCCAGGCCGGGGCTTCGGGCAGGTCGACCGCCGTTCCGTCGGGGACGGTCGGGGAGTCGGTGGATGCGGGCATGAGGACCTCCGCCGGGAAGGGAACTGCGGCGCCACGGCGCCAGTGGTCACGCTACGCGGTGGGAACGGCGCCGGACCGGGCCCGATTCCCCGGGTTGGCGCCGTCGCCCCGTCGGCGCGAGGCTGCGGCGCCGCCGCTCCCGCCCGGGGAGTCGGCCGGTTCCGGGTGCAGGCGACCGCCTGCCGGAGTTCGCCGGTCCCGCCGGCGCAAGCGAATGGGCTGCCGCATGATCAATCCCCCCGCGAAGCGCGAGTACACCGTCATCCTGATCGACACCCCGGCCCCCGGGGTGCGCCGGATCACCCTCAACCGGCCGGAGAAGCGCAACGCGCTCAACCACGCGCTGCGGGGCGACATCCTCGCCGCCCTCTACGAGGGCGACGCCGACCCCGAGGTGCGGGTGCAGATCATCCGGGGCGCGGGCCCGTCGTTCTCGGCCGGCTACGAGCTCGGCGGCGGCAACGCCGGCCTCGAGCTCCCCTTCTACACGCCCGGTGGTGAGGGCGACTGGCCCCGCCACGTCGTCACGGGCTGGATGAGCATCTGGGACCTGGCCAAGCCGGTGATCGCCCAGGTGCACGGGTACTGCCTCGCCGGCGGCAGCGAGCTGGCCACCGGCTGCGACCTCGTGATGATCGCCGAGGACGCCAAGATGGGCTACCCGGCCGTGCGCTTCGGCGTGCCCGACATGCACTTCCACGCGTGGTTCCTCGGGATGCGCAAGGCCATGGAGATGATGGTCACCGGCGACTCGATCTCGGGGGTCGAGGCGGTGCAGCGCGGCTGGGCCAACCACGCCGTGCCCGCCGACGAGCTCGACGAGGCCACGATCGCCCTCGCCGAGCGCATCGCGCAGGTCCCGCCGGAGCTCGTGCAGATGAACAAGCGCCTCGTCCACCACCAGATGGACATCATGGGGCTGCGGGCCGGGCTCCGCAACGGCACCGAGCTGTGCGCGCTCGGCACCCACACCAAGGCGATGGCCGAGTTCCTCGCCGCCCGGGTGGCCTCGGGCGGCCTCACCGGTGCGCTGCAGAACCGGGACGAGAAGTTCGGGGACTACCGCACCTCGCACGCCGGGGCCGAGGAGAGCGCCGGACGCGGCGGTGACCAGGGCTTCGAGGGGTCGTACGGCAGCTCGTCGTGATCCGGACCCGCCGGCGCCGCGACCCCTCGTCGCGGCGCCGGTCGGGACCGGTCAGTTCCCGGTGGTCGGGCGGGTGCCCAGCTCGACCGTGACGGTGCGGTTGGCGCCACTGCGCGTGTAGGCGATCCGTACGTCGTCGCCGGGGCGCTGGCTCGCGACCGCGGCCGCGAGCTGGGCGGGTGTGGTGACCGCATCGCCGTCGACCGACACGATCACGTCACCGACCTGGAGTCCGGCCCGGGCCGCCGCGCTGTTGGTTACGACCTGTGTGACCTCGAGCCCGCCGGTGGTCGGCTGGGTCGCGACCCCGAGGAAGGCGCCCGACGGGCTCGGCGCGGTGCCCTGACCCTGGTTGCCCTGGCTCGGTGTCTGCGGCGTGGTCGGGTTGCGCTGGCCCTGGCCCTGACCCTGCCCGGGGAACATCGGCAGGTTGCCGCGGCCCTGGCCCGGGAACATCGGCACGTCGTTCCCGGAGGGCGTCGACACCGCCGCGCGGTCGTCGTCGTTGCCGACGCGGTCACCGACCGCGTAGCCGATGCCGAACATCACCGCGGCGCCGACGATCACCGCGACGGCGGTCAGGAGCCACCGGGGCACCGCCACGTAGTTACCGGTCCGCTCGGGTGCCGCGGCCGCGGGTGCCACGGCCACGGGGGGCTCGGACGGTCCGCTCGCCATCGGCTCGGCCGGCGTCTCCACGGGCCCGGTCGGGGTCTCGGCGACCGGGGTCTCGGCGACCGGGGGTGCGGGGACCGGCGGTGCGGGGACCGGCGGTGCGGGGACCGGGGCCTCCGGGGTCTCGGGGGTCGAGGGGGTCTCGTCGCTCACGGCGCGTCCTTTCGTGGGCCCCGCACGGGCGCCGGATCGGCGGCGTCTCGGGGCAGGCGACCATGGTGCCTGCTCCTCCCCCCGATCGGGACGCGGGGACTGTGAGCCCTCTCAGCGCACGCGCGAGCCCGCCCGGCACGGGGGCCGGGCGGGCTCGGGGGGGTGATGCGATGGTCGTGGTCAGTGGGTCACAGGGCGTCCGACCCCTCTTCGCCGGTGCGGATCCGGACGACCCGCCCCACGGGCGCCACCCAGATCTTGCCGTCACCGATCTTTCCGGTTCGGGCGTTGGTGGCGATCGTGTCGACCACCTGGTCGGCGATGGCGTCGTCGACCAGGATCTCGAGCTTGAGCTTGGGGACGAATTCCACCGTGTACTCGGCGCCCCGGTAGGTCTCGGTGTGGCCGCGCTGACGGCCGTGCCCCTGGATCTCGCTGACCGAGATCCCGTTCGCACCGATCTCGTGGAGCGCCACCTTCACGGCGTCGAGTTGAAACGGCTTGATGATTGCGGTGACGAGCTGCATGGGAGCCTCCTCAGCCCTTGTTCTACTCGGCGGCGAACGACGCCCCGACGGTCACGGTGTCCCCGGCGTAGCCGGGCGCTCCGTGCTCGAGGACGTCGAGGCCCTCCATCTCCTCCTCCGGACCGACCCGGAGACCGATGGTGGCCTTGATGACGAAGAACACGATCGCGGTCGTCACGACCACGAAGGCGAGCACGGCGACGATGCCGATCAGCTGCGAGACGAGCTGGTCGACGCCCCCGCCGTAGAACAGTCCGCCCTCGGTGGCGAAGAACCCGACCATCAGGGTTCCGAACACGCCACACGCGCCGTGGACGGAGATCGCACCGACCGGGTCGTCGAGCTTGGCCACCCGGTCGAAGTACAGCACGGCGAACACCACCAGTGTGCCGGCGAGCGCACCGATGATCACGGCGCCCCAGTTGTTCACGGCCGAGCAGCCGGCGGTGATGCCGACCAGGCCACCGAGGATGCCGTTCCCGGTCATGCCGACGTCGGGCTTGCCGGTGGTCAGCCACACCACGATGAGGGCACCCATGCCACCGGCGACTCCGGCGAACGCCGTGGTGAGGGCGATCCGTCCGACCTCGAAGTCGGCGGCCAGCTGGGAGCCGCCGTTGAAGCCGAACCAACCGAAGAACAGCACGAGCACACCGATGATCGCGAACGGGATCGAGTGCCCGAGGATGGCCCGCGGCTTGCCGTCCGGCCCGTACTTCCCGATGCGGGGTCCCAGGAACCACACGCCCATCAGCGCGGCCCAGGCGCCGGTGCTGTGCACGACGGTCGAGCCGGCGAAGTCGATGAACGGAGTATCCAGCTTCGACAGCCACCCGCCGCCCCAGACCCAGTGGGCCACGATCGGGTAGATGATTCCGGTGAGGATGGCGGCGAAGATCATGTACGAGATGAACTTGGTCCGTTCCGCCATCGCCCCGGACACGATGGTCGCCGCGGTCGCAGCGAAGGCGGCCTGGAAGATGAAGTACGTCGGGATGGTGAGATTGCCGAAGTCGAAGTACCCCGGATCGAGGAACCAGCCCTGATAGCCGAGCCAGTCGCTCCCCCCGCCGAAGGCGAGGGTGAATCCGATGACCCCGAACGCCAAGACGCCGATGATCAACGTCATGAGGTTCTTCATGACGATGGCCGCCGCGTTCTTCGCCCGGGTCAGGCCGGTCTCCACCAGCGTGAACCCGATGTGCATGAAGAACACCAGCACGGCGGCGACCAGGATCCAGATGTTGTCGAGCACCGCCTGGACCTCGGCGGCCTTGATTCCTCCCTGGGCGAACGCCGGGGAGGCTCCGAGGACGGTGACGGCGCCGCCGGCGAGCAGCGCCACGAGAAGCTTGCGTCTCACGGTGTGTCCTTTCGTCGCGGGCAGGCCACGGATGTGACCTGGGATCGCCGTGGACCGCGCCGTTGCGTCCGGTCGGCTGAGCCGAAAACTACGGATGCTTGTTTCCCGAAATCTTTCGACTTTGTTTCGTGCTCGTGAACAGCGTCGAGGCCGCCGATCGGGCCCCGGCCTCACTGTTGCTGTTGCTGTTGCTGTTGCTGTTGCTCCTGCTCGAGCGCGGGCATCGTCACCGGCGCCCGGGCCCCCAGGGTGACCCGTAGCGGTGACCCGGGTGCCTCGCTCCACGGTTCGAGCAACGTGAACGGCCCGCCGGGGAGCATGGGCTCGCCCCTGCGGATCTCGACGGCGGCCTCGAGCTCGACCGCGGCGCTGCCGTGGTGCACGCCCCGGAACGGGCACACGTCGTCGTAGTCGCGCCCGTGCCCGACCTTCACGTGCAGCTCGCCCACGTTGCGGCCGTTGGTGGGGTCGAGTGCGACCCAGCCCGCGTCGGGCAGCGCGACCTCGATCCACGCGTGGGTCTGGACGTGCACCACCGGGCGGTCGGTGCGCTCGGCGGTGGCGTCGTCGGCCGAGAACAGGTAGCCCGACACGTAGCGGGCGGGCAGGCCGACCGACCGACACAGCGCGACCGCGAGGTGGGCGAAGTCCTGGCACACGCCGGCCCCGCCCCGCAGCACCTCGGCCGCGGTGGTCCCCACCTCGGTGACGCCCTTCTCGTAGCGCACCGTCGATCGCACGAGGTCGTGGATGCCCCGGGCCGCGGCGAGTGCCGTCGGGCCCGCGTCGTCGGCGCACGCCTCGGCGCGGGTCCGCATGTCGGCGTCCCACTCGGTGTGGCGGGTGGCCTCGAGATACTCGTGGTGGCGGGCCACGAAGTCGCCGTCGGCCAGATCGGCGATGTCGGCGTCGGAGACCACTTCGCCGCGGGGGCTCGTCTCGACCGTGGCCTCGGCGACCACCTCGAGGATCCGGTGGGGGAGCCGTACGCCGAACGCGTCGACCCGGGTCCCCCAGTAGTCGGCGAACGACAGCGGTCGGGTGGCCGGGGCGACCCCGACGCGGTAGGTCACGAGACGCTGGTGCGCGTCGGTGACCGGGCACGCCCGCAACTCGTTGTGCGACTCGGCCACGGCCGGGTCGTACGCGAAGCGGGTGCGGTAGCGGATGTCGAAGCGCATCGCCGGCTACCGGAGGGGTTCCATGCTGCGGACCTCCTGGACCTGGAGGTCACCGGACGCGGTGTGGTGGAAGAACCGCTCGGCCAGGGCCTGGTGCACCGCCCGCAGGTCGGCCTCGAGCGACGCGGCGGTCGCCGCGAGGCCCGCGGTCATCACCTCGGCCACGTCGCCGTAGTCGAGCCGACCCCGCAGTCGCCCGATCCGGCGGGCCACCAGTGGGTGCTCCTCGAGCGCGATGCCGGTGGCGGCGTGGGCCGCCGCGTCGAGCAGCTGCGTGACGTGGGCGTTGGCGACACCGATCGAGTACCGCACGCTGCGGGGGAACACCGGCGAGAAGAGCAGGAGCGTCGCGACCGACCGCGCGTCGGCGGGCCGGCCGGTGCGGACGAAGGTCTCGCGGGCCGCACAGGTGCGCAGCACCGGCGCCCACGCCTCGAGCCCGGTCTTGTCCCGCCGCTCCAGCGCCGCGGCCTGGGTGCCGAGCACCCGGGTGGTGGTCCCGGCCCGCTCCATGTGGATCCCGAGCTCGAAGAACTGCGCGGCGTCGTCGCGCGACATCGTCTCGACCGCGACACCGATCACCGCGTGGGCGGCGCTCTTGACGAACCCGTACAGCTGCGCCGGGTGGTCGTCGAGGTCGCGCCGCACGTTGGTGGCGAAGAAGCGGAGGTAGAGGTCGTTGACCGACTCCCACAGCTCCGACGACACGAGCTCGCGCACCCGCCGGACGTTCTCGCGCAGCGCCCGGATCAGCGACGCGACCGAGCCCGGGTTGGCGCCGTCGATCACGCAGAACCCGGTGACGGTGACGCCGTCGACGGCGGTGTGGCGCTCGGCGAAGGCGTGCTCGAGCACCAGCGTGGCCAGGGCCCGCTCCCAGATCTCGCGCTGGTCCACCTGGGGGCTGGTGAGCACGCTCTCGGTGGTCACGTCGAGCACGCGCGCGGTGTGCTGCAACCGCTCCAGGTAGCGGCCGGCCCAGTAGAGGTCCTCGGCGAGACGGGCGAGCATCAGCGGGCCCCGGCGCTCATCCGCGGTCCCCGTCGCCGAGGAGCACCCAGGTGTCCTTCGATCCGCCGCCCTGCGACGAGTTGACGATCAGCGACCCTTCCTGGAGCGCGACCCGGGTGAGCCCGCCCGGGATCACCTCGATGTCGTCGCCCCGGGTGATCACGAACGGGCGCAGGTCCACGTGGCGGGGCCGGGGCACCCCGTCGACCAGGGTCGGGTGCCGCGACAGCGCCACCACCTCCTGGGCGATCCAGCCCCGGGGATCGGCCTCGATCTGCGCCCGCACCTCGGCCAGCTCGGCGTCGGTGGCCCGGGGCCCGATCACCACGCCGTACCCGCCCGCGCCGCTCACCGGCTTCACCACCAGCTGGTCGAGCCGGGCCAGCGCCTCGGCCCGCTGGTCGGGGTTCCACAGCAGGTAGGTCGGCACGTTCGGGAGGATCGGCTCCTCGCCCAGGTAGTAGCGGATGAGGTCGGGCACGAACGCGTACACGAGCTTGTCGTCGGCGGCGCCGTTGCCGATCGCGTTGGCCAGCGCGACGTTGCCCGCCCGCACCGCGGCGAGCAGGCCCGACACGCCGATCATGGTCTGCGAGCGGAAGCCCACCGGGTCGAGGTACCGGTCGTCGATCCGGCGGTAGATGACGTCGACCCGCTCGAGACCGTTGGTCGTGCGCATGTACACGACGTGGTCGTCGACCACGAGGTCGCGGCCCTCCACCAGCTCGGCCCCCAGCTGGCGGGCCGCGAACACGTGCTCGAAGTACGCGGAGTTGAAGGGGCCGGGCGTGAGCACGACGATGCGGGGCCGCGAGCCACCCGCGGGCGCGATCGCCCGAAGTGCCGAGAGCAGCAGCGGCCCGTAGTCGTCGACCCGGCGCACCGCGAACGCACCGAGCACCCGGGGCAGGATGCGGGCCACGGCCGCACGGTTCTCGAGCACGTAGGAGATCCCGCTCGGGTTGCGCACGTTGTCCTCGAGCACCCGGTAGGTGCCGTCAGCGTCGCGCACGAGGTCGATGCCTGCGACCAGGCACCGGGCGCCGTGGGGCACGTGGATGCCCATCGCCTCGCGGGCGAACCCGTCGGAGGAGGTGACCACGTGGCGGGGGATGATGCCGTCGCGGATCGCGGCCTGCTCGCCCGCGTACACGTCGTCGAGGAACTTGTTGAGGGTGCGCACCCGCTGGGCCAGCCCGGCCTCCACCCCGGCCCACTCGTCGCCCGGGATGATCCGGGGGAGCAGGTCCATCGGGAAGGTGCGCTCGAGGCCGTCCTCGTCGGCGGCGAGGGTGAAGGTGATGCCCTTGGTCCGGAACGACGCGTCCCGGAGCCGGGCCCGGCGGGCGAGCTCGTCGTCGCCGAGCTGGTCGATGAAGCGGATGAGGCGCTCGTAGTGGGGGCGGGGCCGCCCGGTCGCGGCGAAGGCCTCGTCGAAGAAGCCCTCGGGCTCGTAGTCGTGGAAGACCCCCTGCGCCACCGCCGGGCAGTCTCGCGCGCCCGGTCCGGGCCCGCCCCGTCGTGGCTGTGAACGTTCGGTTTCGGGGGTGGTTCCCGTGGCGGGTGCGGCGGGTCCGGCGGGGTCAGTTCCGGATCGCGATGGCCACGTTGATCGTGGCGGCGTAGGTGACCCACGCCAGGTAGGGCACGAGCAGCGCCCCTGCGAGCGGGGTCACCCGCCAGAACGCCACCAGGGTGACGGCGATGAGCGGGACGAGGAGGATGATCAGCCCCGCCGAGGCCCACAGGCGGTGGGCCCCGAAGAACACCACCGGCCAGGCCAGGTTCACCGCGAGTTGCAGCGCGAACAGCCCGAGCGCCCAACCCACCCCGGCTTTCGCCAGCACGACGACCGCGGCCACGGCCATGAGCGCGTAGAGCACGGTCCACACCGGGCCGAACCACGAACCCGGTGGGGTCCACGGCGGCAGGTCGAGGCCGTCGTACCAGGTCATGCGTCGGCCCGCGGGTCCGTCGGCGTCAGTGAGTCGGGTGGGTGTCGACGTAGCGCCGGCGGGCGTTTTCGACCTCCTGCTCCGCCGCCGCGGTTCCCTCCCAGCCCCGGGTCTCGGTGTCCTTGCCCGGCTCGAGCTTCTTGTAGACCTCGAAGAAGTGCCCGATCTCGTCGACGAGCATCGGGCGGTGCTGCTCGAGGTCGTCGATGTCGGCGATGTCCTTCCAGCGTGGGTCGCCCGCGGGCACGCACAGCACCTTGGCGTCGGGGCCCTTCTCGTCGGCCATCCAGAAGACGCCGATGACCCGCGCCCGCACGTGACAGCCCGAGAAGGTGGGCTCGTCGAGGATGATCAGCGCGTCGAGCGGATCGCCGTCCTCGGCCAGGGTCACGGGCACGAACCCGTAGTCGGCCGGGTAGGTGGTGGCGGTGAAGAGGTGGCGGTCGAGCCAGATCTCCCCGGTGTCGTGGTCCGCCTCGTACTTGTTGCGGCTGCCCTTGGGGATCTCGACGACGACTTCGATGTCCATGGAGCCAGTCTCGCAGCCGGGTGGGTCAGGTGTAGGCGTTCAGGAGCCGGGCGGCCAGGGACCGACGGCGCTCGCCCGTGCCGTCGGGGCCGAACACCTCGGCGTCGGCGGGGAGGCTGAGGAGGATGTGGTCGAGGTGACGGTCCCCGTAGACCTCGATCTCGACCTCGACGATCCCCGGGGCGGGGGCGCCGACCGGCTCGACCCGGTGGGGCGAGGGCAGGCGCTCGAGCGCGTCGGCGGCGACGCGGACCCGCACCCTGCGCACCTGGGCGGTGAGGTCGAACCACTCGGGGATGTCCTCGTGGTCCTCGGGCGGGTCGAAGTCGACGTCGCCGAGCTCGGCGTCGAGCATCCGGTCGACCCGGAAGAACTTGGCCACCGTCTCGGTGACGTCGCGCGCCCGCACGTACCAGCGCTCCCACTGGGCGAACACCCGCCAGGGGAGGATCTCGCGGTCGCGCGCGGTGTCGGCACCGTCGGAGAGGTAGCGGATCCGCAGCGACCGGCCCCGCTCGTGGGCCTGCTGCACGACCTCGAGGAACTCCGGGGTGTCGAGTGGCACCTGCAGCTCCACCTGCAGGTGCGCGCGCAGCTTCTGCGCGGCCCGGTCGAGGTGGGGCGCCGGTCGGGTCAGCAGGGCCCGCAGCGTGGTCGTGGCGATGAGCAGGCGCAGCGTGGTGTCGCGGTCGGGCGGCTCGGTGGTGAGGTCGCGCAGCCAGTGGCCGTCGTCGACCGAGAGGTGGTCGTCGGTGAGCAGGAACGCCCCGCTCTGGTCGATGAGCTCGCCCGTGTCGTCACGGAAGGCGAGGAACAGCACCGGATCGAGCACCTCGCGCAGCTGCGTGGGAGTGATCCCGACCGTGGCGGCGGCCTCGTCGAGCGGCACCGAGCCCTGCTCCTCGGCGAGGGCGAGCACCTCGCGCAGGATCTCGAACTGGCGGGCCCGGGTCAGCGCCGCCATCAGCGGGCGCCGTTCCCGGCCACGGCCCGGAGGTGGTCGCGGACCAGACCGACCAGCTCGGGAGGCGCCTCCACCACGGCGTTGCCCCGGAACCCGAGGACCCGGACCAGGAACGCCTCGTGGTGACGCACCGTGAGGCTGATGCGGGCGTGGTCGGTCGCCTCGTCGACCACGGTCCCGCCGAACTCGTCGACGAACGCGGGTACGTGGTCGATCGCCACCCGCACCTGCGCCTCGAGCGGCGCGTCATGACCCCACGAGTTGGGGTCGAGGTCGAACGCCTTGTCCATGTCGAACCAGTCGGGCACGGTCACCGTGCCTGGGGTTCCCATCCGTGTGAGCGCAGTGCCGTCGGTGGTCGTGCGGATCCGGTCGAGGCGGAACCGGCGCATCTCGAGGTCGCGCGAGCGGTCGCCGCCGGCCAGGTACCACCGGTTGCGCCAGACCCCGAGCGCCCACGGCTCCACCACCCGGGTCGATCCGTCGTAGTCGAACTGCACCGGCACGCCGTCGGCGATCGCGTCGCGGAAGTCGTCGACGAGGTCGTGCACCGCCACCACGACCCGGGCGGCCCGGTCGTCGACCTTCGACCCGATCGCACCGGCGGGGCCGTCGGCGACGCCCGCCACGGTGACCGCGGCCGCCGCCCAGATCAGGTCCCGGCGCTCGGCCGGGGAGAAGAACGGCGGTCGCAGCCGGTACCGGTGCTCGGTCTCGTCGTAGTCGGCGACGATCCCCCAGTCGGTGGCCAGGCTCTCGAAGTCCCGCCGGATCATCCGGCGGACCGCCTCCCACTCGGCCGAGCCCCGGTCGAGGTCGGGTCCCCCGGGGTCGTCGCGGTACCCGGGCACGTCCCGACCGATCCCGTCGAGGGTCACGCCGTCGCGCCGGTGCTCGCCGAGGTAGGCGGCGAGGCGCAGGATGCGGTCGGTCGGCGACGGGGGCATGGACGTCCGGGACTCGGGGCCGGGTGGCTCGGGCCGGGTGGGCTCGGGCCGGGTGGGCTCGGGCCGGGTGGGCTCGGGCCGGGGCGGCTCGGGGGAGGTGCTCGATTCTGTCCTATCCACACGGTGTGCCGCGGGGGTCCGGATCGGGCGGTTCGGAGCCCGGGCCCGTCGGTACGATCACGGCGTGGTCCCCGCGTTCGCCGCCGACGACCCGGCGGCGGTCCGCCACTTCTCCGAGGCGGGCTGGGTCGCCACCGCCGACGCCGACGGGTCGGGGCCGACCCC
The DNA here is from genome assembly GCA_016870595.1 of Actinomycetota bacterium. Classification (GTDB taxonomy): domain Bacteria; phylum Actinomycetota; class Acidimicrobiia; order IMCC26256; family PALSA-555; genus CAIUKV01. The sequence continues at coordinate 10,923 of VGBI01000007.1, read as the reverse complement.
CGAGCGGCTGCGCGCTTGGGCCGACGAGCTCGCCGACCTCGATCCGGCCGTCGGGGTCCTCCACTACTTCGAGGAGACCGACTGCGGCCCGGCCCGGTGTCGCAGCGAGCACTTCGTCGAGGTCCACGCCGGACTGCGGGCCTTCCTCACCGAGGGCGCCATGCCCGCCACCGCCGGCGCGCTGCTCGGAGAGCCGGCGGTGCTCTACAAGGAGAAGTGCAACTACAAGCTCCCCGGTGGGGCCGGCTACTCGCCCCATCAGGACGCCCCCGCCTACCGGTTCGTCGAGACCCACGTGTCGTGCATGGTCGCGATCGACGACGCCACCGTCGCCAACGGCTGCCTCGAGGTGGTGAGCGGCGCCCACGACCGCATCTGGCCCCAGGACGAGCGGGGCTGCATCGCCCCCGAGGTGGTGGCGACCATGCGCTGGGAACCGGTCGAGGTGCCCGCCGGCGGGACGCTGTGGTTCCACTCGCGCACCCCGCACCGGAGTGGGCCCAACCGGTCCGACCGGCCCCGCCGCGCGCTGTACCCGACCTACAACGCGGCGCGTGAGGGCACGTTGCGCGACGAGTACTACCGGGCCAAGGCGGCCGAGCTCGCCGACGACGAGCCCCGACGGGTCTCGTTGCTCGGCGACTTCGAGGGGCGGATCGTCGGGTGACCACCGTGGCCGAGGTGTGCGATCTCTTCGCCCGCCGGGGCGGGGAGCGCTACGACGAGGACGTCACCCAGACCGACCACGCGCTCCAGTGCGCCGCGTTGGCCCGCCGGAACGGCGCCGACGACGCGCTGGTGGTGGCCGCGTTGCTGCACGACGTCGGGCATCTCCTCGACCTCGACCGCGGGGGCGCGTACGCGCCGGGGGTCGACCGACGCCACGAGGTGATCGGCGTCGAGTATCTCGCTGCGGTGTTCCCGGCCGAGGTCACCGATCCCGTGCTCCTCCACGTCGAGGCCAAGCGCTACCTGTGCGCGACGGAGCCCGCGTACTCAGCGGGTCTGTCAGCCGGTTCACAGCGCAGCCTCGCCGTGCAGGGTGGCCCGATGACCGCCGCCGAGGCGACCGCGTTCCTTGTCCGACCGGGTGCGGAGGCGGCGATCCGACTGCGCCGCTGGGATGACGCGGGCAAGGTCGTCGGCCTGCACCGACCGGCCTTCGCGTCCTACCGCCCGGTGCTCGATGCCCTCGCAGGCAGCGGTCAGAGGATCTAGCCCGAGGCCGGCTCGGACACCGGCCGGAACGGCGTCCCGATGGATGGTCTGCATCTCCGCCTGGCTCTCGGTCTCGGAGACTCGTGGCGATCGGATCGTGCGATCGAGGAGGTCCGCTGGTGGTCGACGAGCAGGCGTCGAGGATCCGACTGTTGTTGGAGGGGAAGTTCGACGTGGAAGCAGCCGCCTCTCTCACGGATCGCCCGGTGGGCGGATGGTCCCCGCTCGTCACCGAGCGCACGTTGGTGGAGCGTCTGACGACGCTCCGATCCGAGGTCGTCGCCGAGATGCACCAGGAATTCCGGGCCCAGACCTGGCGACTGCTCACCGCGCTGCTCGCAACGCTGACGGTGATGATCGCGTCGTTCGGGGTGATCCTGACCGTCGTCGCCCGTTCGTGAGGGGGGCGTGGTCGGTCTGCGGGCTCAGGTGATGGCTGCGGCGTCGCAGATCGCGGTGTAGGCACAGTTCCGGCAGTGCTCGCCGGGGGTGGGCGCGAACTCGTGATCGCCGGCCACCCGACCGGCCACGCCCCGGACCCGGTCGAGCGCCGCGTCGATCCAGGTGTCGTCGAGGTCGACGCGCACCAGCGCCCCGGTGAGCGGGTAGTGGTGGGCGACCACCACGCGGTTCGCCCACGGCCAGGTGGCCCGGGCCAGCCACCCGTAGACGCCGAGCTGCAGGTCGCCGCGGAGCTGCTCGGGCGTGCGGACCGCCCGGGTCACCTTGTGGTCGCGCACCTCGACCGCGTCCGGCGCGGTCCGCACGACGAGGTCGCTGATCCCGTGGATGCGGACGCCGTCGGTGGTCTCGGCCCGGAACCGGTGCTCGACCCCGAGGATGTCGGCCGGAGCCAGCCGCTCCTCGGTGAGCGCCCGGGTCACGAGGGCCTCGGCCTCGGCGAGCCGGGCCGGGTCGTCGGGCATCGCCTCACTCACCCAGGCCTCCCGCACCGCTGCGACCGCGGTCGGGATCCCCGGGGTGAGGTCCGAGCCGGTGCCCCGGTCGCGATGGGCCGCGTAGCCCGCCTCGAGCCCGGCGTGCACGACGGTGCCGAAGCGCCACGGCTCGGGAGCCTCGGCCCGGTCGGTCGGGATCCGCTCCACGTAGCCGAAGCGGTAGCGCCGGGGACAGGTCTCGTAGGTCGTGGTGGACGAGACGGAGAACGCCCGCCGGGCAGCACCGGCGTCGGGGCGGGAGGGAGTGGGGTCGCTGGGCATGGGGTCATGCTCGCACGGGGGTGTGACACGACCGCCCGGGCTGCCGGTCAGTAGCCCGTGCAGACGAACTCGATCGCCCAGGAGTCCTCCTCGCACGTGTACCCGGCCTCGGTGAGGCGGGCGACGATGGCGTCGGCGTCGTCGGGGTCGAAGGACAGGCACGCTCCGTCGAAGAGCGATTCGCTGCGGGTGCCGAACTCGGTCACCACCGCCTTGGGCAACCACCCCCCTGGATCTGGGCGTCCACGGCACCACGTCGATCCATTCGATCCCTTCGAGTTCCGCACGGTCCCAGTCGAACTCGTTCCACACCCGTTCGATCGCATCGACGAGGGCGCGGGGGACGAAGAGGATCTCGTCGCTGTACTCGCCGTACACGAGGGTGGTCGGCAGTGTGATCGGCCCGGCGATCTCGAAGACGTCGGGGATCTCGATCTCCTCGTCCTCGTCTTCGTCCTCGTCCTCGTCGTCCAGATCGTCGAGGTCGGCGTCGACGGTCGGGTCGGTGGGCTCGTGGGACGCGTCGGGCGCGGCGGCGTCGGGCGCGGGCATCGGGGCTCCTCGGGGTCGTGGTCACGGGGACGATCCGACCATGACGCGGCGCTGGGACACCCGAGTCCGGCGTCTGCGCCTCAGGTGCTCCAGAGGGCCTGGCGCAGCCCGGACGTGCGCTGGACGGAGGTGCCCACGGCGGCCCGGACCGAGTCCTCGCGCGCGACGACGGTGACCTGGGTCCGGGCCCGGGTCACCGCCGTGTAGAGCAGTTCCCGGGTCAGCAGCGGCGACGGCGCGGGCGGGAGGGTCACGACCACGTGCCCGAACTCCGAGCCCTGGCTCTTGTGCACGGTCATGGCCCACCAGGTCTCGAGCCCGCTGACCTGGGCCGGGGCGAAGGTCCGGTCGCCCTCGAACACCACCCGGGTCGCGCCCTCGGGCGTGACGACGGTCAGGCCAACGTCGCCGTTGAACAGGCGGGTGCGGTAGTCGTTGGCCGTCGCGATCACCGGCCGCCCCCGGTACCACCGGCGTCCGATGGAGTCGTCGTCGAGGTGGGCGCGCAGCGCGGCCTCGATCCGCTCGGTGATCCGGCGGCGGCCGAGGTCGCCGTGGTGGGTCGCGGTCAGGACCTTGCACGCCGTCGCCGCCGCGATACCCGTCGGTCCGGCGTCGGGGTCGCCGGACCGGGCGATCCGGACAACCTCGCGCGCGTGCTCGATCACGGTCTCGAGCAACCCGTCGACGCCCGCGGCGTCGTCGGGCTCGATCCAGGTGAGCTCGGGTCGGGCGTCCGCCGCCGGTGGTTCGCGCAGGAGCACCAAGGCCTCGTCGGCACGCCCGAGTCGGATGTGGTCGGCGAGCGCGGCGATGCGCGAGTCGGCGGTGAAGCGGTGCACGCGGTCGAGCACCACCACCTGCTCGGCGAGCCGGGCGGTGACGGGGTTGGTCGGGGCGACCATCGTGCCGTCGGCCACCGGCCCGACGATCTCCCCGAGCACGGCCCCGGCCTCGATGCTCACCAGCTGGAACGGGTCGCCCACGAGCACCACGGTCGCGTCGGGGCGCACCGCCTCGAGCAGGCGGGCCATCAACGGCAGCGCGACCATCGACGTCTCGTCGACGATGACCAGGTCGTGGGGGAGCGGGTTGTCGCGGTGGTGGCGGAAGCGGGTCGCGTCGGGCCGCCCGCCGAGGAGCCGGTGCAGGGTGGAGGCGGTGAGCCGGGTCGTCCCCGTGGTCGCGGTGGCGTCGGTGGCGGCGTCGCCCCCGGCCTGCTCGAGCGCCTCGGTCATGCGCGCCGCGGCCTTGCCCGTCGGGGCGGCGAGCGCGATCTGCAGCGGCCGGTCGGGGTCCTGCAGCTGTCGGGCCACCGTGATGGCCCGGGCGATGGTGTGGGTCTTGCCCGTGCCCGGGCCGCCTGCGACCACGGCGAGGCGGCGGGTGAGGATGACCCGGGCCGCCTCGCGCTGGCGGTTGGGCCGGGCCTCGGGCCGGGCGGGATCGGGCCGGGTGGGATCGGGGTCGGGGTCGGGGAGCGCTGCGGCCAGGGCGGCCTCGAGCGCATCCGACGGGGCGAGGCAGCCGCCGGTGGCCGCGGCGCGGGCCCGCAGGTCGGCCGCGACCTGCGCCTCGTAGCGGTGGTAGCGGTCGGTCCAGCAGCGGCCGGTGGCGGGGTCGAGCACGAGCGGGGCGGCCCGGCCGTCGACCACCCGGTCCTCACCCGGGGCCCGGGTCAGCGGCGACGCCGCGAGCGCGGCGATCCACGCGTCGGGCTCGGGCCACGGCAGTGTGGGCACGGGGCCATCCGCCTCTTCACCGTCGACGGCGACCGGCACCGCGTGTTCGGCGACGGTGCGCAGGTCGGCGCACACGTGCCCGAGGCGCGGGGCGCGGGTGGCGACGGCGAGGCCGAGCACCAGGGCCGGGTCGGTGGTGCCGGTAACCCGGGCGATCGTGCCGGCCACGTGCACGTCGGTGGCGGCGAGGATCCCGGCCTCGACGAACGGGCGCAGGCACTCGGTGACCGGATCGAGGTGGGGGGCGCGGGCGGTGGGGCTCACGGGGTCACCGCCGGGCGCACACCGGCGAGCAGGTCGCTCGTCGCCACGACGAGTTCCGGCGGCACGTCCCACGAGAACACGCCGTGCGGTCCCTGGTCGGTGGTCGGGGTGTCGAGGCCGACCATCCCGCGCACGAACAGGTAGGCCCCACCCGCGAGGTGCGTGGCGGGGTCGTAGCCGGGGAGGCGCCAGCGCAGGTAGCGGTGGACGGCGACGCAGTAGAGCAGCATCTGCAGCACGTAGTGCGCGTGGGCCATCTCCTCGGCGAGCCGGTCGGGGTGGAAGTCGTCGATGGTCGGGGCCCGCTCGGGTCCGCTGATGCGGTTGGTCTTGTAGTCGCACACGACGAAGCGGTCGGGCGTACCGTTCGTCCCCCGCACCCGGAACACGGCGTCGATCGACCCGGTGAGCTGCCCGACGAGGTCGACGGGGAAGAGGCCGGCTGCACACCGGTCGGCCCAGTCGCGCAGCGGCCCTTGGGGTGCGTACCGCCGGACCAGCGCGCCGAGGTCGGCCATGGTGACCGGCGCGACGTCGGCCCGGTCGTCGGGGAGCCGCAGGTCGAAGGCCAGCTCGTCGAGGCGATCGGTGGGCGGGAACGAGCGCAGCGTGCGGGAGGCGTCGCCGAAGCGCGGGCCGAGGGGCGAGTCGATGGCGGCGACGAGCCCGGCGACGAGCGCGTCCGCGTCGAGGCGCGACGTGCTCGACCAGCGCAGGCGTTCGGCGATATCGGCGGCGAGATCGCCGGCGAGCGCCGCCGAGGTGAAGTCGACCTTCTCGAGCACCGAGTGCACCAGCGTGCCGAACTCCCGGCCCGCGGGCATCGTCCCGAGCGGCAGCGCCGCGCCCTCGGTGGCCGGGGCGACCGGGTCGCCCGGTCCGGGGGCGGGGCCGGTGGGCTCGTCGCCGGCGCCCTTGTCGCCGTCGGTCACGTCCTCGGGGTCGGTGACCGTCTCGAGGTCGTCGGCACCGGGTGCGGCCACCCGGCCGGTCACGCCCGGGGCCTCGTCGTCGATCCGGCCCCGGGCGATGATCCCGGTGAACGACCACCGCCGGGCCCGGCGGGGCAGCGCGCGGTCGAACACCGCGACCTCGGGCTCGGCGCCCCGCACGCCGCCGCCGGTCGGGTCGGTCCATTCCGTGTCCGGCTCCGGGACCGGCCGGTCGACGGTGGTCACCTCGACCAGGCCGTCCCGGGCGAACGTGGCCGCGGCCCGCGCCGTGAGATCGGGGTCGGGGCGCAGCGAGAACGGGTCCTTCACTGCGGGATCGGGGTCGTACTCCTCGGAGACGATCCGACCGTCGGCATCGCGCGCGAAGAGCAGGCGGGTGAGCCCGTTGTCGGCGCCGCCCTTGCCGAGGCTCCACCACAACGCGGTGTGGTGGCGGGCCCGGGTGAGCGCGACGTAGAGCTGGCGCAGGTTCTCGCCCCGCAGCTCCCGCTGGGCCCGCTTGCGCCGCGCCTCGTATGCCTTCTTGTCGGGCCACTTCGCGCCGGCGATCGAGCCGACGTCGACCTCGAGCCGACCGTCGTCGGTGCGGTACACGACGTCCTTGACCGCCACCAACCCACCCCGCCACAGCGTGGGGACGCACACGACCGGGAACTCGAGTCCCTTGGCCGCGAAGAGCGTCATGATCTGCACGGCGGCGGCCTCCGACTCGATCCGGCGGGCCGTGATGTCGTCCTCGGAGTCGCCGGCGTGCTCGGCGGCGAGGGCGTCGAGCGCGTCGAGCAGGGCCGGGGCGCTCGTCCCTCCGGGTCCGGCCACCTGTAGCAGCTCGGCGACGTGGGCGAGGTCGGTCACCTCGCGGTCGCCGTCGGGGCCGGCGAGGCGGCGGGCGACGACGCCACTCTCGTTCCACACCCGGGCGCAGAACGCCGCAGCGCCCCGGCGACCGAGCAGCGCACCCCAGGTGGCGAGCCGCTCCTGGAACTCGCCGAGCTCGTCGTCGTTCGCCGTTGCGATCCGTGTCGCAGTCCAGTCGGAGAACCATGACAGGGCGGCGGTCCGGGCCCGGTCGGGGTCGGAGGGGCGGGCCACCGCCTCGAGCAGCCAGCGCCACTGGGTGGCCGCCGGGGAGGCCAGCACCGACCCGACGCGGGTGATGGTGGCCGGGATCCCGTGGCGTTCGAGTGCGGCGCGCAGCGGCGGGGCCTCGTTGTGCCGCCCGACCAGGATCGCCACGTCACGAGGGGCCAGGCGGTGGGCCGGGGTGGCGCCCACCTGCGGGACCTCGACGGAGTCGAGGAGGGCGCGGACGTGGGCGGCGACGTCGTCCTCGATCGTCTGCTCGGTGATCCCGGTGAGGAAGAACTTCCCGTGCTTCTCGACCGGCAGGTCGGCGTCGGCGACGAACCGGATCGACAACGGGACGACCGGGGTGCCCTCGGCATCGGTGATCCGGCGACCGCGGTGGTCGGGAGCCGGCTCCACCGACGTGAAGGCGATCGTGGGTGCGCCGAACGTGGCGTCGGCGAGCACGCCGTCGAGGGCGTCGAGCATCGCCCCGTCGGAGCGCCAGTTGTGCGTGAGGGTCGTGCGCGTGTCGGCCGCCTCGACCGCCGCGAGATAGGTGTGCACGTCGGCACCCCGGAACCGGTAGATCGCCTGCTTCGGATCACCCACCAGCACGAGGCGGTGGCCGGGGCCGCGGAAGATCCGCGCGAAGATCTCCCACTGGATCGGGTCGGTGTCCTGGAACTCGTCGACCATGCCCACGCGGAAGCGGCGCTGCACTGCCTCGAGCACGTCTGTGTCGTCGAGGCCCTCGCGCAGACGGCCGAGCAGGTCGTCGAAGGCGAGCGTTCCGGCGCTGCGGCGGCGGTCGGTCACTGCGGCGAGGGCCCGCTCCACGAGCTCGCGGCACCGCACGGCCTGGCGAAGCGCCGGGTTCTCCTCCAGCAACGCCGGCGGGACGTCGGCCGCCGGCACCGGCCTGATCCCGGGGTTGCCGAGCACCCGCTCGACCGCCCGGGCGAGCGCATCGAGCTTCGGGAGCTCGGCGACGCCGGTGGGATCGGCGACGGCCTCCTGCACCAGGAGGTCGGTGCACACCTGGCGGACGAGCTGCTTGCCGTCCTCGACCAGCCGGGCGTCGGGGTCCCCGGGGGCGGCCACTCCGAGGGTGCCGAGCACCTGCTGGGCGAAGCCGTGGATGGTCGAGATGGTGGCGGCGTCGAAGTCAGCCACCGCGCGGGCCAGGCGCTCGGCCCGGACGGAGCGGTCGGTGGCGGCGAGCGCAGCGAGCCACGGCTCGTCGAGCGGCGCAGTGGGGTCGGCGAGGATCGCCGCGGTCTCGGCCATCCGGCTGCGGACCCGGTCACGTAGCTCGGCGGCAGCGGCCCGGGTGTAGGTGACGATGAGCAGCTGCTCGATCGGGAGGTCGATCTCGGCGAGCATGCGGGTCGCGAGCGCGGCGAGGGTGAAGGTCTTGCCGGTGCCGGCGCTCGCACCGATCGCGGTGAGGCCTTCGGGGAGGGGTCCGGCGAGATCGAACACGTCCACGGTGCTCATGCGTCGTCCTCGCCGGCGTCGTCGGTGGTGGGCTCGGTCTCGAGGTCCATGGCGGTGGCGTCGACGGTGCCCCACAGCACCTCGGCGAAGCGCTCGGCCCGGAAGTCGGCGTCGCCGTCGGGGTCGTCGTCGCGCACGGGGAGGCCGAGGATGTCGTCGACGCCCGCGTTGTCGAACGCGAGGCGGACGAACACGTCGTCGCCCGCGCCCGCCGACGTCTGGAACGCACCTTCGTCGGTGTGCCAGGCAGATCCCAGGTCGGCGTCGGGCTGCTCGACCAGCTTCCGACTGAACTCGGGGAACAGTGGCAGTGGCTCGCGGGTCGCGCGCTGCATCAGGTCGACGACCGTGCCGAGGGCGCGGCGGGCGGCCTCGGCCCGCTCGGCGCCGGCCGGGAGGCGGGGCACCAGCTCCACGGCCACGATCTTCTTGTCGGCGCGGCACACCCGGACGCTGCGCCACTCCACGTCGGGACGTGCGGCGCACAGCACCATCAGCTCGATCCAGTGCTCGAGGTAGTGGTGGTCCTTGAGTGACGAATAGCTGATCCGGGCCGGACCCGGCCGACGATCGGGGTGATCGGGCTGGTCGTCCTCGTGGCCGGCCCGGCGGTCGTGGTTGGCCACGATCCGGGTGCCGTCGTCGAGGGTGACCTCCACCGGCACGGTGCGGGTCTCGAGCGGATCGACGCCGAGGGTGCGGGCCCGGGCGAAGATCTGATCGACCTTCCCCTTGATTCCGGTCAGGGCGTCGTCGCCGAGAGGTCCGGGGGGGAGGGCGCCCGACGCCCGCTCCTGCGCGGCCCAGCGGTCGTCGGGCAGTCCGGCGCAGCGGGCGGTGATGAGCCGATCGGCCACGTGCCACGCGTCGAGGCCGCCGAGGGCGAGCGCGAACTCGTCGGCGGTGGTCGCGTCGGTCTCGTCGGGGATGTGGGCGCCGAGGCGCTCCCGGAAGAAGTGGTGCACCGGGTTGCGCAGGAAGCGGGTGACCTGCGCGCCGACGAGGACCGGCGGCGGCGCCACCGCCTCGAGCGGCTCGGGGAGGAACTCGGGCAGGTCCGGCGCGCGGTCGCGCACGGCCGCGGCGCCGGCGCACGCCACCGGGTCGAACGACCACGGTCCCGGGTGCCCGAGCGCACCGGGGGCGAAGACCCGGGCGTCGAACGGCTGGTGGGGGTGGCGCGTCTCGATGCGTGACCACGGGTCGACCGGTCGTTCGGCCCCGGGTTCGGCGGGCGCGAGGGTGGCGACGATCGTGTCGCGTAGCTCGGCGAGGGTGACCGCGGGCGGGACCTCCTCGTTGGTGCGCTCGCTGTGGCCCGTGCGGGTGATCACGAGGTGGTCGCCCGCGGCGAGCACCGCTTCGAGCAGGGCCTGACGGGTCTCGGCGCGTGGGTCGCGGTCGCCGAGGAGCGGATCGACGGCGGTGAGGTCGTCGCCGTCGGTGTGGGCGGGGCCGGTGCCGTCCTCGTCGAACCCGAGGATGCACACCACCCGGTAGGGGAGCCAGCGCAGCGGCGTGAGCGACGTCACGGTCACCCCGCCCCGGAGGAGCTCCGAGCGCCGGGGCGCGCCGCCGAGGCGCTCGGTGACCAGCGCCCGCACGTCGGCGAACCCGACCCGGAGGTCGTCGTCGGGCGCGCCGAGGCGGGCGTCGTCGATCGCCTCGGTGATGGCCCGGGCGAGGCGCTCGGCCTGCCAGTCGTCGGCCCGCCGGGGGTCGAGGAAGTCGCGGGCCGCCTTCACGAGCAGCTCGCCCCAGGCGACGAGCGAGTGGTCGGTGGCGATGCGGTCACGGAGATCGGCGAGGCGGGCGACGAGGTCGGCGAGCGCCCCGGCGATCTCGGCCGCGCCCCCCTCCACCGGATACGGGGCCACGCCGCCGGGCCCGAGGGCGAGGTCGGTCTCGACCACCGCGACCCCGGTGAGGAGGCGGTCGAGCCCGGCCCGCCACGAGTTGTCGGCGAGCGGCGGGTCGAAGCCGAACCGGGCCCGGTCGTCGGCGTCGAGGCCCCAGCGCACGTGCGTGGCCTCGGTCCACTCGGCGATCGACGCCACCGCGGCGTCGTCGAACCCGAAGCGGGCCCGCACCGCGGGCAGCGACACCAACCCGACCAGCTCCGACGCGCTCGCCCGCCCGGCCACCAGTGCGAGCAGCGCCTCGAACGCGGCGAACAGCGGGTAGTCGTCGCGCAGGCCGCGGTCGGTCACGCGGTAGCGCAGCCGGGGCGGACCGTCGCCGCCGCCACCCGATCCCGCGCCAGCGCTCGATCCGGCGCTCGATCCGGCGCTCGGGCCGAAGCCGGCGCTGATGAGCGGCGCGTACGTCTCGATCTTGGGGCAGAGCACGACGACGTCGTCCTCGGTGAGGGTGGGGTCGTCGGCGAGGAGGTGCAGGATCGCGTCGCGC
>VGBI01000006.1 GCA_016870595.1 Actinomycetota bacterium | reverse complement strand
CGACCCGGGGCTCCGGCGGGAGCCCGAGCACCTTGTCGCCGATCGTGTTGCGCTGGATCTGGTCGGTCCCGCCGCCGATCTTGGGGTTCCACTGCCCGAGGAAGTCCATCTGCCACGAGCCGTCGTCGGGGGCGTCGCCGGCCCAGAGGGTGGCGTGGGGGCCGAGCATCGCCATGAGCATGTCGGCCTCGGCCGAGAGGTGCTGCGAGACGTAGAGCTTGAGGACCGAGCTCTCGGGACCCGGGGCGATGCCCTTGGTCGCGGCGGTCTTCACCCGGTAGCCGAGGTACTTGAGGATCTCGTGGCGGATGAAGCTCTGGGCGAGGCGCTGGCGGGTGGTCGGGTCGCCGGCCAGGCCCATGCGGCGGGCGAGGTCGACCGACCCGGGGAACGGCGACCGCGACGCCGAACCGATGAGGTTCCGCTCGTTGGCCAGCGTGGTCATCATCGGGCCCCACCCGCCGTCGACGTCGCCCAGCACGTGCGCGTGGGGGATGCGCACGTCGGTGAGGAAGACCTCGTTGAAGTGGGCGGCGCCGGTGATCTGACGGAGGGGCCGCGTCTCGATCCCGGGCGTGCGCATGTCGACCAGGAAGTAGGTGATGCCGCGGTTCTTCGGCGCGTCGAGGTTGGTGCGGGTGAGGAGGATGCCCCAGTCGGAGTAGTGCGCGCCCGAGTTCCAGACCTTCTGGCCGTTGACCACCCACTCGTCGCCGTCGCGCACCGCACTGGTGGACAGGCCCCCGAGGTCGCTCCCCGCGTTGGGCTCGGAGAACAGCTGGCACCACACCTCGTCGCCGCGCAGCATGGGCTGGAGGAAGCGCTGCTTCTGGTCGTCGGTGCCGTGGGCCATGATCGTCGGCCCGGCCATGCCGATGCCGACCGCGAACACGCCCCACGCCGAGAGGAAGCGCGTCTCCTCGTTGCGGAAGATCGCGTCCTCGGTCGGGGTACCGCCCCGCCCGCCGTACTGCGTGGGCCAGGTGATGCCGGCCCACCCGTGGTCGTACTTGTGGGCCTGCCAGGCCCGGCACGCCGCGAGGTGCCGCCGCTCGTCCTCGGGGTCGGTGATGTAGACCGAGACCGGCCCGTCGCCGGTCGCGAAGGCGGGGGCGTGGGTCTCGAGCCAGGCCCGGGCCTCGGCCCGGAACGCGATCTCGGCGGGGCTCTCGTCGAAGTCCATCGCCGCGATCAAAGCCGGACCCGGGGGTCGGCCGCCAACCGGTCAGGTGCCGGTCCAGCGGGGTGGGCGCTTCTCGACGAAGGCCCGCATGCCCTCCTGGGCGTCCTGGCTGCGGGTGACCCGCTGGGTGTGGGCGGTCTCGATCGGGCGGGCCTCCGACTCGGGGAGCCAGCCGGTCTCGATCGCCGAGGCCTTGGTCTCGGCCACCGAGAGGGGGGCGGCGGCGGCGATCCGCCCGGCGATCTCGAGCGCCCGGGCCCGCCCCTCGCCCCGGGGGACGACGTGGGTCACGAGGCCCCAGCGCAGGGCCTCCTCGGCGTCGAGGATGCGTCCGGTCAGCAGCATCTCCATCGCCACGGCGTAGGGGATCTGGCGCTTGAGGCGCATGGTCGACCCCGCGCCGGCGATGAGGCCGCGATGCACCTCGGGCACCCCGAAGCGGGCGTGCTCCTCGGCGATGCGGATGTCGGTCTGCTGGAGCATCTCGCACCCGCCTCCCATGCAGTCGCCGTTGACCGCGGCGATCACCGGCACGCGCAGGTGGTGGAGCAGCAGCAGGCCCCGGGCGATCAGGGCCGGGTCGGCCTGGGCCCGGCGCTCGTGCTCGGTGGGCTCGGCCGCGCGCCCCCCCACCATCCACCCCGCCGACAGGTCGCCGCCCACGCAGTAGTGGTCGCCGGCGCCGGTGAGGATCGCGCTACGCACCGAGGGATCGGCCTCGATCGCGTCCCAGGCGTCGGCAAGGCGGACCAGCAGGTCGAGCGACAGCGCATTGCGCCGCTCGGGCCGGTGCAGGGTCAGCACCACGGTGGTGTCGACGCGCTCGACCAGCAGACTGGGCGCGGGCTCCGGGTCGGGGGCCGCCGGTGCCGGGGCGTCGGTCATCGGGTGGCCCGGGCCATGTAGAGCCAGAGGATGGTGGGTGCGCCCTGCGTGCGCATCGCGGCCCGGGCGGCGAGGAGGGTGGGCCCGGCCGCGGTCTGCTCGTAGAACCAGGCCTCGGCCGCGGCGGCGTCGGGCGGCACCGAGACCAGGGACTGGGCGGCCTCCTCGTAGTAGGTGCGGATGTCGTGGCAGGTCTGGACCGGATCGCCGGCGAGGCCGGCGGTGGTCCAGTCGGCCCCGTCGGCGATGCGGGCGAGGGCGGCGAGGGCGTCGGGCACCCGGTCGGCGTCGAGCACCCGCCCGATCGAGGTGGTGCCCCGGCGCGCGAGCGTGCGGTCCCACGCGGGCCGCAGGCCGATCGCCTCGTCGACCGCGGCCGGGAGGCTCGGGTCGAGGCGCGGCGGCATCGGGCACGCGAGCGGGGCCGAGTCGCGCTCGATGGTGACGGGGTGGTCGACGAGCACCGGTCCCGCGGGCGCGTCGAGCAGCGCGAACGCGCGCGCGAGCACGTCGTGCTGGAACTCGGGGTCGTCGGGACGCCCGAGCGGCCGCCCGAGCGGGAACGCGCAGTACAGCCCGCGCGGGGGCGGGAGCCGCTCGGCCACCCCCCGCACGGAGATCAGGGCGACGGTGGCGAGACCGTGGGCCTCGAGGACCCGGGCGAGCACACACACGGTGCGCGAGCAGAGCGGTCAGACGGGTGTGAGCAGCACCACGTCGACGGCGTCGGCCCGGAGCGCGGCGGCGACCGCGGGGCCGTGGTCGAGGCGGATCGCGCTGAGCGTGTCCTCCTGGTTCCCCGCGAACGCGTAGTGGCGATCGGCGACGCTCCCGATGACTCCACGCTCGGCGAGCTCGACGAGACGGTCGATCGGGTACACGACGTCGAGGTCGGCCACGAAGCCGGACCGGTCGAAGTTGGGGCTCCAGTGGCCGAGCACCAGGTCGCGTCGGTCGGCGGGCAGCACCCGGAAGGACGCGTCGTCGGGGGTGTACCCGTGGTCGTCGGCGACGTGCAGCGCAGCGGTGGTGACGATCGCGACCCGGCACTCCGACAGCGGGCGGCGCAGCGGCGTGAAGGGAGGGTCGCCCATCTCGGGCATGGGCGTGTTCGCGGCGAAGTCGCGCAGGGTCCGGTCGCTCATGGCGTCACGTCGTCGCCGGGGCCTTGGGCCCGCCGTTGACCCAGAGGGTCTGGCCCGAGCAGTAGCTCGAGGCGTCGGACGCGAAGAACAGCACCGCGTGGCCGATCTCCTCGGGGTCGCCGACCCGGTTCATCGCGTTGCCGGGACCGAGGATGGCGTCGTCGGGCAGGTTCTGGTGCTTGGTCGACTCGCCGTAGCCCTCGGTGCGCACCGCGCCGCAGGCCACCGCGTTGACCCGGACGCCGCCGGGAGTCCAGGCCGCGGCGAGCGAGCGGGTCAGGCTGTTCATCCCCGCCTTGGCCGCGCCGTAGGGCGCCACGTCGGGGAGGGCGAGGAAGCTCGCCCCCGAGGAGATGTTCACGATCGTGCCCGACCCCCGCTCGAGCATGTGCCGGGCGGCGGGGCGCGAGAGGAACCAGACGCTGGCCAGGTTGAGGTCGATGATGCGGTGCCAGTCGGCGACGCTCCACCGGTCGGGAGGACGGTTGATCGCGCCGCCCGCGTTGTTCACGAGCACGTCGAGGCGGCCGAGACCGTCGATCGCGGCGGCGACCAGGGCCTCGCAGGCGTCGGCGTCGGTGACGTCGGTCGGGACGACCAGGGCCTGGCGGCCGAGCGCCTCGACGTCGGCGGCGGTGCGCTCGAGCAGCTCGGTGCGCCGGGCCGCGAGGACGACGTCGGCGCCGTGGGCGGCGAGCACCCGGGCGGTGGACCGGCCGATGCCGGTGCCGCTCCCGGTCACGAGGGCGACCCGTCCGTCGAGGGCGAAGCGGTGCTCGGCCATGGGATCCTCCGTGGTCGGGGTGGGCGGGGAACCGGGGGTCGTGGGTCGGGCGGCGGGCCCGGTGCCGGACGGCAGGCGGCGGGCCCGGCGACCGGCATCGTATTGTCGGGGCGTCGCGGCCGCACGGCCCGGCCGGGAACCGACGGGGGGACACCGATGCCGACCAGCGCGCAACGCCGGGCCCGGGAGCGCTTCGGGCCGGCCGGGACGCCGCGGGTCGCGGTGGTCGGGGCCGGGTACGGGGGCATCGCCGCCGGCGTGAAGATGAAGAACGCCGGCATCCACACCTTCACCATCTACGAGAAGTCCGAGCGGGTGGGGGGCACCTGGTGGGACAACCAGTACCCCGGGTGCGAGGTCGACGTGCACTCGCACCTGTACTCGTACGCGTTCAAGCCCTACGACTGGAGCCGGACCCACGCGAAGCGGTCCGAGCTGCAGGGCTACCTCGAGGAGACCGTGGGCGACCACGGGCTGTGGCCGCACCTGCGCCTCGGCACCGCCGTCGACCGGGCCGAGTGGGACGAGGCGGCCCGCGTCTGGCGGCTCACGCTCGACGACGGCACGACCGACGAGGTCCACGTGCTGATCGCGGCGACCGGCTTCCTGAACGTGCCCCGCTTTCCCGACTGGCCCGGGCTCGACGACTTCGCCGGACCGAAGTTCCACACCGGCCGCTGGGAGCACGAGCACGACCTGACCGGCAAGACCGTGGCGCTCGTGGGCACCGGCAGCACCGCGACCCAGATCCTCCCCGAGATCCAGCCGGTCGCGGGGAAGGTGTACCTGTTCCAGCGCGAGCCGGGCTGGGTCATGCCCAAGGGCGACCGCGACTTCACGCCGGTCGAGCGGGCCAGGCTCCGCACCTTCTGGGGGCACCGGATGGAGCGGTGGCGCCAGCTGTACCGGATCGAGAAGGGCGTCTGGGGCGGGGCGGTCTACCGCCCCGGCTCGCCGACGAACCAGGCCCGCGAGCAGGCGTGCCGCGACTACGTCGCCCGGGTGTTCGCCGACCGCCCCGACCTGGCCGCCGCCCTCACGCCCTCGTACCCGTACCCGGGGAAGCGGCCGATCTTCAACACGACCTTCTACCCGGCGCTCCTCTCCGACAACGTCGAGCTCGTGCCGCGGGCGGTGGAGCGGGTCACGCCGACCGGTGTGGTCGACGCCGACGGGGTCGAGCGCGCGGTGGACGTGCTGGTCATGTGCACGGGGTTCCAGCCCACGAACTACCTCGCCCGCATCGAGATCGTCGGCCGGCAGGGGACCCTGCGCGACCACTGGGCCGGCGAGCCGCGCGCGTACCTCGGGATCACGGTGCCGACGTTCCCGAACTTCTTCATCCTCTACGGTCCCGGCACCAACGGCGGCGAGATCGTCACGATGCTCGAGCGCCAGGCGGAGTACGCCGTGCGGGTGATGCGGCGGATGATGCGCACGGGCGTGTCGGCGGTGGAGGTGAAGCCCGACTGGGCGGACCGGTACCACCGCTGGCTGATGGGGACGATGGAGGGCACGTCGTGGCAGATGTGCAACAACTACTTCACCGCCCCCAACGGTCGGATCGTCACCCAGTGGCCCTACGGGCCGACCCTCTACAGCTGGATGACCCGGCTGCTCGGACGACCGTCGGAGACCGCCCGGGCCGGGTGACCCGGTCGGTCGGTGCGTCGTCCGGTGCTCAGGCCGTCGCGTCGGCGTCGGCTACCCGGGCCTGCCCGTCCGCGGCGGTGTCGGCGTCGAGCAGCGAGCGCTGGTCGAGCACGTAGAGCAGCGCCAGCGACGGGAGGCAGATGAGGACGGCCAGCCCGAACGCAATCGAGACGGCCACGAGGGTGGCGGTGGGTGCCGCGGCCTCGGCCACCGTGAGCCGGGTGGGGAGCAGGTAGGGCCACTGCGCCACGCCCCAGGCCCAGATCACCGCGGCGACCGCGCCCATGGCCAGCACCCGGGCGCCGCGGTGGAGTCGGCGGGTCAGCAACGTGAGCGTGCCGAGCCCGCCGATCGCCGACGCCAGGACCAGGGGCAACGCCGGGCCGGTAAGGCGGTCGTACAGGTACTCGGCGTCGGCGCGCAGCACGAAGATCCCCACGACCGCGATCGTGCCGACGACGATGGCCATCACCAGCGCGCGCCGGCGAAAGTACTCCTCCATGTCGGGTCCGGCGAAGCGGTGCGCGTCGTAGGTCATGTAGACGGCGGCGAGGAAGGCGCAGGTTGCGACCGCGAGCACGCCGCCCAGGATCGACGTCGGGTTGATCCAGCTGGCCCACGGGTCGCCTGCGGTGCCGCCCGGGGGGACCCGTCCCGAGGCGATGCCGCCCGCGACCGCCCCGAAGCAGTACGGCACGATGACGGAGGAGGTCGCGAACACCACGCCGAGGTCGCGCCGGATCGAGAGGCGCACGACTTCCTTGCGGAACGCGAAGCTCGTCCCGCGCAAGACGATCCCGAACGCGGCGAGCGCGAGCGGGACGAACAGCGTGAGCATGATCGAGCCGAAGGCCTCCGAGAACGAGGTCCACAGGACGACGAGCACGAAGATGAGCCAGACGTGGTTGGCCTCCCACACCGGGCCGATCGCGTGGTCGACGACCGACCGGGGCCGGGCGCCCCGCTCGGCCCCGCCCGCGACCAGGTCCCAGAAGCCGGCGCCGAAGTCGGCCCCGCCGAACACGGCGTAGGCGGTGATGCCCACCATCAGCGTCGCGGCGACGAACTCGGCCACCTAGGCCTCCTGGGTGCCCGCACCGACCGGCTCGGGTCGGATCCGGGGCGAGTAGGGGCCGCTCAGATCGGAGTTCCCGGAATGGTCCTCGGCGGCGTCGAAGCGCCGTCGCATGGCCCGGAGCACGAGCACCGTCGTGACCGCCACGCCGGTGTAGATCGCGGCGATGCCGAGGAAGGTGACCCACACCCCCGAGCTGCTCGTCGCGGCGTCCTCGACCAGCATGTAGTCGACCACGATCCAGGGCTGGCGCCCGACCTCGGTGACGACCCACCCCGCCTCCATGGTCACCACGGAAGCGACCCCGGCGACGGCGGCGGCGCGCAGGAACCACTTCGTCCGGGGGAGGTCGCGCCGGCGCCACCATACGACGGCGAACCACGCGGCGAGCAGGAACAGCGCAGTGCCGAGCCCGACCATGACGTCCCAGGCCCAGTGGACGATCGTGGCCTGGCGGTTGGTCGGCCGTTCGTCGGCGGGGAACGACTCGAGCCCGCGGATCTTGGTGCTGGTCCCCTCCCCCGGGTCGGACAGGATCGACGCCAGCCCGGGGATGGGGATGCCGCCCACGACCTCACCGTCGTCGTTCAGCCAGCCGCCCAGCGTCTCGGGGACGTCGCGACTGGTCTCGGGGACCAGCTCCATCGCGGCGAACTTCCGGGGCTCGTTGTTGTAGACGAACCGGGCGAGCTGGTCGCCGACCACCATCTGGATCGGCACGGCGACGGCGGCGACGGTGAAGGGGATCAGGAAGCCGAGCCGGTGGTAGCGGTCACGCTTCCCCCGCAGCATCGCGGTCGCGTACACCGACGCGACGACGAAGCCGCCCACCAGATAGGCGGCGATCAGCATGTGCAGCGACTGGAGCGGCATCGCCTTGTTGAAGATCACCGCGACCGGGTCGACGTCGACCACCCGACCGGCCTGGTTCAGCCGGAACCCGGCCGGATGGTTCATCCAGGCGTTGGCCGCGACGACGGCGAGTGACCCCCCGATTCCGGCGATCACGATCGGGACACCGCTCCAGAAGTGAGCCCAGGGCTTGAGCCGCTTCCAGCCGTAGATGTAGATGGCGATGAAGATCGCCTCGGTGAAGAAGAACAGACCCTCGAACGCGAACGGGATGCCGAAGGCGGGTCCGAACCGGTCCATGAAGTTCGGCCAGAGCAGTCCGAACTCGAAGCTCAGCACGGTGCCGGTCACGGCGCCGACGGCGAAGAGGACCGCCATGTACTTGGACCACCGCTGTGCGAGCCGGAGGGCGTCGGCGTCGCCGTGGCGGATGCCGCGGTAGTTCGCGATCAGGGTCATGAACGCCCACGAGACCCCGAGGGGGACGAGGATGATGTGGGTGGCCAGGGTGAAGGCCATCTGGGCCCGCGCCCAGGGCACCGGATCGACGGCGAGGACCTGCGCGAGCGCGTGCACGGGTGCAGTCCATCACACCGTCCGCCCCGGGCGCCGGTCGGCGTCGTGCCATGCTGCGGGGGTGACGGTGGAGCGGACCCGCTGGCGGGGCGAGCCGGCGCTGGTGCTGCGGGCGGGACCCACCGTCGCCACGGTCCTGCCGGATCTCGGGATGACCGGGGTGGCGCTGCGCCACGACGGCCGCGCGTACCTGGCGGCGCCGGGCGGCCCCGACGCGCTCCGAGGTGGGCACACGCTCGGCCTGCCCCTGCTCGCCCCGTGGGCGAACCGCCTCGGGAGCCGCCGCTACCGGGTCGGGCGGGTGGAGGTGGACCTCCGGCGGTATGCGGGTCACACCGACGCCAACGGACTGCCGATCCACGGCCTCCTCGTCGGCGCCGGGGGCTGGCGGGTCGGGGCGGCACGGGGCGGGCGCGACTCGGCGACGCTCACGGCGACACGCGACCTCGACGACCCGGCGTTCCCGTTCCCGCACCGGATCGAGGTGCGCTGGTCGCTGCGCCCCGGGCGCCTCACGGTGCGCACGACGGTGGTGCCGACGGGCCGGCGGCGGGTGCCGGTGGCGTTCGGGTGGCACCCGTACCTGCGGGTGCCGGGGGCGCCCCGGTCGCGCTGGCGTCTGGGCCTGCCGCCCCGGACCCATCTCGCGCTCAACGCTCGCGGCGTGCCCACCGGGGTGCGGGCGGCGGTGCCCGGCGAGGCGGCGCCGATCGGCCGCCGGACCTTCGACGACCTCTACGCGCTGGGAGCCCGGCGGGTGCTCACGCTCGCGACCGATGCGCACGCGGTCGAGGTGCGGGCCGACCGGGGCTACCCGTTCGCGCAGGTATGGGTGCCCCCGGGCCGCGCCTTCGTGGCGCTGGAGCCGATGACCGTCGCCACCAGCGCGCTCGTCTCCGGTGGGGTGCCGACGGTCGCGCCGGGCGACACCTTCAGTGCAGCGTTTGCCCTGGTGCTCCGGTGACCAGCTGCGCGGCGCGCACCGCCGCCATGTGGGTGAAGGCCTGGGGCATGTTGCCGAGCATGCGACCCGACGCCGGGTCGTACTCCTCGGCGTAGAGCCCGACGTCGTTGGCGAGTCCGGCGAGCCGCTCGTACAGGCGCCGGGCCTCCTCGGTCCGACCCTGCATCACGTAGTTGTCGACCAGCCAGAACGAGCAGGGGAGGAACACGCCCTCGCCGGCCGGGAGCCCGTCGTCGGTGAGGTCGGAGCGGTAGCGCAGCACGAAGCCGTCGTGGAGCAGCTCGCGCTCGATCGCCGCCACGGTCCCGACCATGCGGGGGTCGTCGGCGGGGAGGAACCCGGTCATGGGGATCTGGAGCAGTGAGCCGTCGAGCTGGGTCGAGCCGAACGCCTGCGTGAACGACCCGAGGTCGGGGTCGTAGCCCTCGGTGCACACGAGCCGGTGGATGTCGTCGCGGGCCTGACGCCAGCGGTCGAGCGGCGCCGGGAGGTCGAAGCGCTCGGCCGAGCGGACCGCGCAGGCGAACGCGAGCCAGGCCATCACCTTGGAGTGGGTGAAGTGCTGGCGGCCGCCCCGCACCTCCCAGATCCCGTCGTCGGGCTGGTGCCAGGCGCCCTCGAGGAACTCGAGCAACGCGGTCTCGAGCGGCCAGGAGTCGGTCGAGGTGCCGTCGGCGTCGGGCGGGAAGAGGGTGCGCATCAGGTGCAGCGAGCCCAGGGTCTCGCCGTAGACGTCGAGCTGGAACTGGCCGTGGGCCGCGTTGCCGACCCGCACCGGGGCCGAGCGCTCGTACCCGGGGAGCCAGTCGACCTCGAACTCGGTGAGGCGCCGCTCGCCCTGCACGCCGTACATGATCTGGAGGTCGGCGGGGTCGCCGGCCGCGGCCCGTAGGAGCCAGTCGCGCCAGGCCAGGGCCTCGTCGCGGTAGCCGCCGGCCATGAGCGCGCCGAGGGTGAGAACGGAGTCGCGCAGCCAGCAGTAGCGGTAGTCCCAGTTCCGCACGCTGCCGATCCACTCGGGGAGCGACGTCGTGGGCGCAGCGACGATCCCGCCGGTGGGCATGTAGGTGAGGGCCTTGAGGGTGATGAGCGAGCGCATGATGTGCTCGCGGGTCTCGGGCGGGCAGGTGGCCGCCGCGGCCCAGTGCCGCCACCACGCGATCGTGTCGCTCAGGAGCCGCACGCCGTCGCCGACCCGGGGCGGGGGCTCGTGCGAGGGGTGCCAGTGCATGACGAAGGGCACGGCGTCGCCGGCGGTGACGACGAACTCGGCCACGGTGGCGTGGTCGGTGCCGGTCAGCGTGACGGGGGTGTGCAGGGCGATGGCGTCGGGGCCGGCCACGGCCCGGAGGACGCCGTCGTCGTTGCGGACCCAGGGGACGATCGAGCCGTAGTCGAACCGGGCCCGGAGGTCCATGTACATCGGGACCCGACCCGACACGCCCTCGACCACCCGGACCAGCTCGATCGCGTGCTTGCGGACGGGCATGCAGTCGCTGATCCGCACGACGCCCTCGTCGGTGTGGAACGTGGTCTCGAGCACCAGGGTGTCGTCGTGGTACTTCCGCTCGGTCCGCTGGATCCCGCCCGCGGGCGCGATCTGCCAGCGGCCGTGGTCGGGGTCGCCGAGGAGCGCGGCGAACACGGCGCCGGAGTCGAAGCGGGGGACGCACCACCAGTCGATGGAGCCGTCGCGCCCCACGAGGGCGGCGGTCTGGGTGTCGCCGATGAGCGCGTAGTCCTCGATCGGAAGGGGCATGGGCGCAGCGTAGGACCTGACGGCCGGCGGCGCCGGACGACCGGGATGCGCTATGACTCGCCCATGGCCGACCCCTCCGTCACCGATGCCGTCACCACCCCGGACGCCCGCGGGCCACTCGCCGGGGTGGTCGTGCTCGACTGCACCCGGGTGCTCGCCGGGCCGTTCGCCACGATGGTCCTCCACGACCTCGGGGCCCGCGTCATCAAGGTGGAGCGCCCGGACGGGGGCGACGACGCCCGGGGCTTCGGCCCGTTCGTCGGCGACCGCTCGGCGTACTTCACGTCGCTGAACTGCGGGAAGGAGAGCATCGCCCTCGACCTGACCGCGCCGGCCGACCGGGACGTGTTCGAGCGGCTGGTGGCCCGGGCCGACGTGCTGGTGGAGAACTTCCGGCCCGGCACGCTCGACCGCCTCGGCTTCGGGTGGGACGCCCTGCACGTGCGCCACCCGCGCCTCGTCTACGCCGCGGTGTCGGGCTTCGGCCGCACCGGTCCGTACTCGGCCCGACCCGCCTACGACATGGTCGTGCAGGGCATGGGGGGCGTGATGAGCATCACCGGCGTGGCCGGGGGTGAGCCGACCCGTGTCGGCGCGTCGATCGGCGACATCACCGCAGGGCTCTTCCTCGCCAACGGCATCACGGCTGCGCTGTACCACCGCGACCGGACGGGGCAGGGAATGCTCGTCGACGTCGGCATGCTCGACTGCCAGGTCGCAATCCTCGAGAACGCGATCGCGCGGTACACGGCGATGGGCGAGGTTCCCGGCCCGATCGGGTCGCGGCACCCGTCGATCACGCCGTTCGCCGCGCTGCGCACCGCCGACGGCGACGTGGTGGTCGCGGCGGGCAACGACAAGCTGTTCGTCGCCCTGGCCGAGGTGCTCGGCCGCCCCGAGCTCACGGCCGATCCCCGCTTCGTCGACAACGCCGCCCGGTGCGCCCACGTGCACGAGCTCCACGACCTGCTCGAGCAGGCGCTCGTCACCCGGACGACCGCAGCGTGGCTCGACGCGTTCGAGGTGGCGGGCATCCCGAGCGGCCCGGTGAACGACGTCGCCGCGGTGGTCCACGACCCCCACGTGGCGGCCCGGCACATGGTGGTGCCGATCGCCGACCCGGCGGTCGGGCCGCTCCGGGCCGCGGGCAACCCGGTCAAGTGCTCGGCGTTCCCCGAGCTCACGGTGCGCCCGCCCGCCCCCGGCCTCGACGCCGACCGGGCCCGCCTCCTCGCCGAGCTCGACCGCTCCCCGAGCCCGTGATCTTCCCGAGCCCGTGATCTTCCCGAGCATGTGACGCTCAGCCACCTATTTGGTGGCCCACCGTCACATGCTGCGTGACGGCCGGGGGCGGGGGTGGGTCAGCGGCCGGTGAAGGTGGGGGGGCGGCGCTCGAGGAAGGCGGCGGCGCCCTCACGGAAGTCGGCGCTGGTCCAGGCGGCCTGCACGGCGGCGTCGACGGCGGCGCGGTCCCCGGGCCGGCCGCTCACCGCAGCGCGGATCGACCGCTGGTGGGCGACGTGGGAGAGCGGCGCGTTGCTCGCGATCTCGCGGGCGAGCGCGAACACCGTGTCCTCGAGCGCGTCGGGGGGCACGACCCGGTTCACGAGGCCGATGCGCTCGGCCTCGCGCGCGTCGATGCGGCGACCCGAGTAGAGGATCTCGGCGGCCTGGCCCGGTCCGACCAGGGCCACGAGCGTGGTGGTCGCCTCGTGGGGGTACCCGACCCCGAGCTTCGCGGCGGGGATCCCGAACGAGGCGTCCTCGGAGCAGATCCGCACGTCGGCGGCGAGCGCGATCATCAGCCCGCCCCCGATGCAGTAGCCCCGGATCATGGCCAGCACCGGCCGGCCCACGTCGAGCGCGCCCCCCGGCGTCGGATCGGCCGGGGCGGACGCCGGCGCCGGGGCGGCCGCCGGGGTGGGGAGCGTGCCGCCACCGAGCTGGGCGATGTCGGCGCCGGAGATGAACGCCCGGTCACCCGCGCCGGTCACCACGACGACCCGGACCGCCGGGTCGGCGGCGAAGGCCCGGCGGACCCGCCCCAGCGCCGCGAGCATGTCGGCGGTCATGGCATTGTGCTTGGCGGGGTTGTCGAAGACGATGACGCCGACGCCGTCGGCGTCGACGGTGGCGTGCAGCTGGTCGCATCCGGTGTCCACGGTCGGCGACCGTACCCCGGAACCGGGCCCGGCGCGTGCGCCGGGGACGTGCACAGGGGACGTGCACAGGGGACGTGCACAGGGGACGTGCACAGGGGACGTGCACAGGGGAGGGGTGGGAGCGATGACGGAGCCGGTGACCGGACCGCTGCACGGGATCCGCGTGGTCGACCTCACCCGGGCCCGCTCGGGGCCCACCTGCGTGCGCCAGCTCGCCGACCTCGGCGCCGACGTTGTCCAGGTGGCCGACCCGCGCTCGGGGGACATCGCCGGCTCCGACAGCGCGAACCTCCAGCGCAACAAGCGGTCGGTCGCGCTCGACCTGCACCATCCCGACGGGCTCGCGGCGTGCCTCGCCCTGACCGACCGGGCCGACGTGCTGGTCGAGAACATGCGCCCGAGCGTCAAGCACCGGCTCGGGATCGGCCCCGAGGTGTGCATGGCCCGCAACCCGCGCCTCGTGTACGCGAGCATCTCGGGCTTCGGCCAGGACGGGCCCTACGCCGAGCGGGGCGGGCTCGACCAGGTCGCCCAGGGCATGGGCGGGCTGATGTCGGTGACCGGGCCACCCGGAACCGGGCCGTGGCGGGTCGGCATCGCGATCAGCGACACCGCCTCGGGCACGTTCTGCACCCAGGGGGTGCTCGCCGCCCTGTTCGCGCGGGAGCGGACCGGGCGGGGCCAATGGGTCCACACCTCGCTGCTGGAGTCGATGATCAACTTCATGGACTTCCAGGCCTGTCGCTGGCTGACCGACGGCGAGGTGCCACCGCAGCAGGGCAACGACCACCCCACGTTCTTCCCGATGGGCACCTACCGCTGCGCCGACGGGTACGTGAACATCGCCGGCCTGAAGGGCCTCGACGCGTTCCTCGGCGCGCTCGGTCTCGGCCACCTGCTCGACGACCCCCGCTTCGCGACCGACGCCGACCGCAAGGCCAACCGCGACGCGTTCAACGCTGCGTGCGAGGAGCGGCTCGCGGCGATGCGGGTGCACGACGTGGTCGAGCAGTGCAACGCGCTCGACCTCCCCGCCGGGCCCGTGTACACGGTCGACCAGGTCTTCGCGGACCCGCAGGTGCGTCACCTCGACACCCACGAGCGCCGTCCCGACGGCCACGGCCGCGAGGTCGCGCTGCTGCGCTACCCGGTCACGCTCACCGACACCCCGGCCTCGATCCGGTCGGGTCCGCCCCGCAGCGGGGGTGACACCCGGGCCGTGCTCGCCGAGCTGGGCTACGGCCCCGACGCGGTGGCGGCACTGCTGGCGTCAGGGGCGGCGGCCGAGGGGGCGACGGCGCCGGGCTGGCTGGTCTGACCGGGTGACCGGGTCGGCCCCGAAACCCGACTGCTAAGGTCGGAATTCATGACCCGTCGCTTCCCCTTCCCCGACCCGGTCAACGAGGTCGCTGCCCGCCTGGTCGCCGCAGGCGTGGTGGTCATGGCCGCGGTCACCCTGGCCTTCGGGCTCGAGTGGATGCTGTGGGTGCTGGCCTACGGCTTCGTGGCCCGGGTGCTCGCCGGCCCGGCGTTCAGCCCCCTCGCCCTGCTCGTGACCCGGGTCGTGGTGCCCCGCCTCCCGGTGGCCGAGCGGCCCGTGCCCGGCCCGCCCAAGCGCTTCGCCCAGGGCATCGGTGCCACCTTCACGGTGGGTGCGCTCGTCGCCGTCGGACTCGGGCAACCGGCCGTCGCCTTCGTCCTGATCGGGATGCTGCTCGTCGCCGCGGCGCTCGAGGCGTTCGTGGGCGTCTGCCTCGGGTGCGCGGTCTTCGCCCTGCTCATGCGGGTCGGGGTGATCCCCGCGGCGGTGTGCGAGCGCTGCGCCGACCTGCGCCTCGGCCCGGCCCGGCCCTCGACGTGACGCTGCGGCTCCACTGGTTCCTGCCCACCGGGGGCGACAGTCGCGACGTGCTCGCCGTCGGTGACGACGCCCACCGGCGCGAGCCCACGCTCGAGTACCTCACCGTGCTCGCCCGGACCGCCGAGGACCTCGGCTTCGAGGCCGTCCTCACCCCGACCGGCACGTGGTGCGAGGACTCCTGGGTGTCGACCGCGGCGTTGATCGCCGCGACCCGGCGCCTGAAGTTCATGGTTGCGTTCCGCCCGGGTTCGATCACCCCGACGCTGGCCGCGCAGATGGCGGCCACCTTCCAGCGGCACTCGGCCGGCCGCTGCCTGCTCAACGTGGTGACCGGTGGCGACCCCGGCGAGCAGCGCCGCTTCGGCGACCACCTCGGTCACGACGACCGCTACGCGCGGACCGACGAGTTCCTCGCGATCGTGCGGGGTGCGTGGAGCGGCACGCCCTTCGACTTCGCCGGCGCGCACTACCAGGTGGAGGGTGCGACCACCCGCATCGCCCCCGACCCGTGCCCCGAGATCTACTTCGGTGGCGCATCGGCCCCGGCCGAGGGCGTGGCGGCGCGTCGGGCCGACGTCTACCTCACGTGGGGCGAGCCACCCGACCTGGTGGCGCCCCGGGTGGCCCGGGTCCGGGTCCGGGCCGAGGCCGAGGGGCGCACCGTGCGCTTCGGCATCCGCCTCCACGTCATCAGCCGCGACACCGCGGCGGCCGCCTGGGCCGAGACCGACCGTCTGCTCGAGCAGATGAGCGACGACGTCATCGCGCAGGCGCAGCAGGGGTTCACGCGCAGCGAGTCGGTGGGCCAGGCCCGCATGCAGTCACTGCACGGTGGCTCCCGCGAGGGCCTCGTGGTCGCTCCGAATCTGTGGGCGGGTATCGGCCTGGTGCGCGGTGGGGCCGGCACCGCGCTGGTGGGCAGCCACGACGAGGTGGCGGCGCGCATCGCGGAGTACCACGACCTCGGGTTCGAGGAGTTCATCCTCTCGGGCCACCCGCACGTAGAGGAGGCCTACTGGGTGGGCGAGCACGTGCGGCCACGGCTGGCGCAGATGGGCCTGCTCGACGACCCGGGCCCGGCCCGGGTGGCTCCGAAGCTGTCGCTCTCGGCGTTGTCGGCGCGGTAGCGGCGCGTCAGCGCAGCGTCACTGCGGCGTCAGCGCGGCGCGTCGCCCCGCCGGTACTCGGCGGTCAGTGCGTCGAGGCGCTCCCGCAGGTCGGGCTCGAGCGTCACCGAGCACGCGGCGAGGAGCGCGTCGAGCTGCTCCGGTCGGCTCGCCCCGATGATCGGTGCGGTGACGACGGGGTTGGCGAGCACCCAGGCGGTGGCCAGGGTGACCAGCGCCAGCCCGGCTTCGTCGGCCAGGGCCTGCACCGCCTCGACGGTGTCGAATTCGCGGTCGTGCCAGTACCGGTCCTGGTACATCGGGCCGGCCGCCCCGAGCGTGAAGCGCGTGCCCTCGGTGGGAGTGCCCCGGCGGTGCTTGCCCGACAGCAGGCCCCCGGCCAGGGGGTTGTACGGGATCACCGCGATCTGCTCCTCGGCGCAGAGCGGGAACATCTCGCGCTCGAACTCGCGGAAGAGCAGGTTGTAGCGGGGCTGCACCGACTCGAACCGGACGAGACCGCGGGCCTCGCTCCGGCCGATCGCGCGTGCGAGCTGGTACGCGAGGAAGTTCGAGCATCCCACGTAGCGGACCTTGCCCGCGCGCACCAGGTCGTCGAGCGCGCCGAGGGTCTCGTCGATCGGGGTGGTCGGGTCGGGGAAGTGCAGCTGGTAGAGGTCGACGTGGTCGGTGCCGAGACGCCGGAGGGAAGCGTCGAGCGCGGCCACGACGTGCTTGCGGGAGTTGCCGCCGTCCCACGGGTTCGGCCCGGTGGGGCCGAAGCACTTGGTGGCGAGCACGACGTCGTCGCGGCGGTTCCCGGCCCGCATCCAGTCGCCGATGATCGCCTCGGTGCGCCCGATCGTGGTCAGGCTGCCCCCGCTCGGGTACACGTCGGCGGTGTCGAGGAACGTGACCCCGGCGGCGAACGCGCGGTCGAGGATCGCGAACGACGTGGCCTCGTCGCACTGCAGGCCGAACGTCATCGTGCCCAGGCACAGCCGCGACACCCGCAGCCCGGTGCGCCCGAAGCGGACGGTGGGGACGGTCATCCGCCGATCCGGGCCCGGACCCAGGCGATGCTGCCGGGCTCGGGCATGGCCGCCTCCCAGCCGGCGAAGCGGGCGTCGAGGTCGTCGCGGGTGGTGACGGTCCCGAGGATCTCGACCGTCACCGCCTCGGTGGGCATGTGCTGGGGGAAGATGTCGCCGATCCCGTCGGAGGCCATGGGCTCGACCGGCTCGAACATGGCGTAGACCTCGCCGGTGTCGGCCACCCACAGCACCTCGTAGCGGCCGCCGTCGGCGTCGGTCCACTCCCGGCCGAGCACGATCTCCTCGGAGGCGCGGCGGCGGGGGTCGGCGTCGTAGAACTCCTCGATGTCCACGGCTCGGAGCCTAGGCCTCGCCGACGCCCGGACGCCGACCGGTCGCGGCCCCGGCGGCCTCACCCGGCGGCCTCACCCGGTCGGGAGCGCGGCCTCGCTCACGTGGGTGCCGGTGCCCCCGAGCGGGAACTTCGACCCGACGCCACCGTCGACGAGCAGCATCTGGCCGGTGACGTACTCCGACATCGGCGACGCGAAGTACAGCACGGCCCGAGCGATGTCGTCGGGCCGGCCCGGACGTTGCAGCGGGGTCGCGGCCGCGAGGGTGGCCTTGCGCTCAGCCGACAGCACGGCGTCGGTGGCCGGCGTCGCGATCGCACCGGGCGACACCGCGTTCACCCGCACGCCGAAGCGCCCGTACTCCACCGCGAGGGTCTTGGTGAGGTGGATCAGCCCGGCCTTGGCCGCGCCGTACGCCGAGTGGTTGGGCGCGCCGTGCACCCCGCTGATCGAGGTCACGCTCACGATCGAGCCGCCGCCCCGCTCGACCATGCCCGGGAGCACCGCCCGGCACAGCCAGAACACGTAGCGCAGGTTGAGGTGCAGCACCCGGTCCCACTGCTCGGTGGACCAGTGCTCGAGGTGGCGCCACTCGGCGAGGCCGGTCATGCCGCCGGCGACGTTGGCGAGGACGTCGACCCGACCGAACTCGGCAGTCACCGCGCCGATCGCCGCGGCGCAGGCCGCCTCGTCGAAGAGGTCGGCCACGACCGGCAGTGCGGTCGCGCCCTCGGCGCGCAGCGACGCCGCCACCGCCTCGGCCCGCTCGGCCTCGACGTCGACGACGCCGACCGCGGCACCGGCGGCGGCGAGGATGCGGGTGGTGGCCTCGCCGATGCCCCGGCCGCCACCGGCGACCACGGCGACCTTGTCGGCGAGCAGGGCGTCACCGGGACGCCAGGACGTTGACTCGGGCACGGACGACTCCTCGGGGTCCGGCCGGGTCCGGGGCGCCCGGCGCGGTGCCGGGAGCGTAGGCCGGGCCGGGCTCAGACCGCCGGGGCGCCGCCGGGCGGTGCGGTCGAGCGGCGCGCGACGAGTTCGGAGCGCATGGTCTCGACGATCTGGGGCCCGGCGGTGGCGGGCTCGGCGTCGAGCAGGAGGCTCACGGCGGCGCGCCCCATCTCGGGGAACGGCGAACGCAGCGTGGTGAGCGCAGGGTTGGCCATGTAGGCCCACATGACGTCGTTGCAGCCCATGACGCTGACGTCGTCGGGGACCCGCAGGCCCCGGTCGGCGAGCCCGGCGATGACCCCGAGGGCCTGGTTGTCGACCATGGTCATCACCGCGGTGATCGACGGGTCGAGGGTCTCGGCGATCTCACGTCGCCCCTCGTACGAGAGGTCGACCGGGGTCGAGAGCTCGAACGGGTAGTCGCGGGCCAGGCGGCGGGCGTGGCGGCGGCGGGCCCGGACCCCCCAGTACCAGTCGGGGCCGTCGGTCCACAGGATCCGCTCGTGGCCGAGCGCCCGCAGGTGGCGCAGCTGCTCCTCCACGACGAAGGCCTGGTCGAGCAGCACGCTGTGCGCGCCGGGCAGGGGGCGCCCGATCGCCACCATCGGTGGATCGGCGGCCGACGGGGTGTGGTGCCCCTGGGGCCACAGGAGGATGATGCCGTCGGCGTAGGCCCCGATCGTCTCGATCAGCGCCGCCTCACGGTCGGCGCTGGCCATCGAGTCGACCACGACGAGGTCGTGCTTGCGGGCGTGGGCCTCGGCCTGGGCGGCGGCGGCCACGGTGTGGAACAGTCCGTAGTGGAGGTCGGGGAGGATGAAGGCGATGGTCTGCGACCGGTCCGTCGCGATGGCCTGGGCCATGCGGTTCGGGACTTAGCCGAGCGCCCGGGCTGCGGCCTGCACCCGCTCACGGGTCTCGGGCCGGACCAGCTCGGGCCGGTGCAGCGCGCGCGAGGCGGTCGAGACGGTGACGCCGGCGGCCTCGGCCACCTCGCGGAGTCGGACCGGGCTCCGGGGCATGCCCGGATGCTAGAACGCGGGGATGGAACCCTGGCCCCTGCGTGACCGCACCAGCATCGTCGGGATCGGCGAGACGCAGTACTGGAAGGCGGGCGGCGCCGACCGCACCGAGTTCGAGCTGGCCTGCGAGGCGGTGCAGCGGGCGGTCGCCGACGCCGGGCTCACGCTCGCCGACGTCGACGGGATCTGCGTGTACTCGGGCGAGCGCAGCAGCCCGTCGGAGGTCGCCCAGGCCCTCGGCCTCGGGGCGCTGCGCTTCGTGTCGCTCTACCCGGGCGGGGGCAACTCGGCCTGTGCCGTCGTGCACCACGCGGCGTTGGCGGTGGCCTCGGGCTCGGCCGACGTGGTCGTGTGCTACCGGTCGATCTGCCAGGGTCAGTTCGGCCGCTTCGGTCGGGCCCGGGTCGGCTCGGGGACGGCACGGGCCGAGGTGGGGGAGTCGGTGGGTGGGCGCGAGGCGTTCACGATGCCGAGCGGGCTGATGTCGGCGGCGCAGAGCTACGCGCTCGAGGCCCGCCGCCACATGCACGAGTACGGCACCACCAGCGAGCACTTCGGGATGATCTCGGTGGCCTGCTACGCGCACGCGCAGCGCAACCCCCGCGCAGTGATGCACGGTCGACCCCTGACCCTCGAGGACCACCAGCGGTCGCGCATGATCGCCGACCCCTACCGGCTCTTCGACTGCTGCCAGGAGAGCGACGGTGCGTGCGCAGTGGTCGTCACCCGCACCGACCGGGCCCGCGACCTCCGGCGGCCACCGGTGCTGATCGCGGGGGCGGCCGAGGGCCTCGCCCCCGGCGACGGGGGCGACCGCATGCGCCGACCCCGTGCGCTGTGGACCTCGGCGGGCCTGGCCGGCACCGCCCGCGACCTCTACGCCCGGGCCGGGGTCGGCCCCGCCGACATCGACGTCGCCCAGCTCTACGAGAACTTCACCGGGCAGGTGCTCATGACGATCGAGGACTTCGGGTTCTGCGGCCGGGGCGAGGGGGGTGGGTTCGTGGAGGGCGGCACCCTCGAGTGGCCCCACGGCGCGCTGCCGATCAACACCGCGGGCGGCAACCTGGCCGAGGCCTACATCCACGGCCTCAGCCTCGTGCACGAGGGGGTCCGTCAGCTGCGCGGCGAGTCCACGTCACCGGGTTTCGGCGCCACCATGCCGGTGCCGAAGGTGGAGCCGCTCACCGAGCCGTTCTGGGCCGCGGCCCGTGAGGGTCGGCTGGTGATCCAGCGCTGCACCGACTGCGGCACGTTCCGGCACCTCCCGCACGCGCTCTGCGCGCGGTGTCAGTCGTCGGCGCACGACTGGGTCGGGTCGTCGGGCCGGGGCCGGGTCTTCACCTACACGGTGGTGACGCACCCGGTGCACGCAGCCGCGGTCGACGCAGTGCCCTACACCGTGGTGGTGGTCGAGCTCGACGACTGCGGCGGGGTGATGGTCCCGGGGAACCTCGTGGGCGACCCGGCGGTGGCGGCGCGCGTCGACCTGCCGGTGGAGGTCGTGTTCGACCCGGTGACCGACGAGGTGTGGGTGCCCCGGTTCC
The DNA here is from genome assembly GCA_016870595.1 of Actinomycetota bacterium. Lineage (GTDB taxonomy): Bacteria > Actinomycetota > Acidimicrobiia > IMCC26256 > PALSA-555 > CAIUKV01. Next base: position 37,583 of record VGBI01000006.1, on the reverse strand, counting down.
GCGCGGCCGGCTGATCCGAACCGGCTCAGCCGAGCAGCATCGCGACGCTGCCGACCACGCTCAGCACCGCGAGCACGATCGACGCGACGATCACCCCCCGGTGGGTCTGGCCCTCGGCGTCCTGGGGCAGGCGGGCCCTGACCCGCTCGAGCATCCGGGCGGCCCACGGGAAGTCCCGGCTGAGGAGCAGCAGGCCGGCGGCCACGGTGAGCAGCCCCGGTCCGGGGAGCACGGTCATGGCGACGCCGAGGAGCACGAGCGCCGCCCCCGCGCCCATGCGCCCGATCCGGATCAGGACGTGGCGGCGGGCCTCCTCGGTGGTCTCCTCCCGCTTCCCGGTGGCGAGCTCGGCCGCGATCGCCGCCTCGACCAGGCGCTCGCGCACCGACTCGTCCTCGACCGGCGCCTCCACCGGGGCGTCGACGGGGGCGGCGACGGGCTCGGCGGGGTCGGCGACGGGGTCGGACTGCTCCACGGTGCGCTCCCTGCGGTCGGGGACGGGCCCGGGAGTCGGGCGACCCGGTGACACCAGACGCCGGTGACACGAATATGACAACGCCCGACGGACCGGGATCGTTCCCTGCGGGTCTCCGGGGCGTGCACGGTCCGGCCCCGGGGGGCCCGAGGTCCCGGGGCCGGGGTGGCCTAGGGTGGCGCCGTGCTGCGGCCCGCCGCCGACGCCGGTCACGAGGACCGCATCCGGGCCTGGGTCGCTGACCGGCTCGGGGCCGAGGTCACCGCGGTCGTGCGCCAGCCCCGGTGGCGCCCGGTGTGGTTCGTCGACGCCGTGCGGGGCGACGAGCACCTCGCGCTGTGCGTGCGGGGCGAGCGGGTCGACATCCCCGGGGTGTGGCCGCTGCGCCACGAGATGACGGCCCAGGCCGGGCTCCGCGCGGCCGGGCTCCCGGTCCCCGCCGTCCACGGGTGGTGCGACGACCCGGTCGCGTTCGTCACCGACCGGGTGCCGGGCCGGGCCGACTTCGACGGCGTGCCCGAGGCCACCCGCGACGCCGTCATGGACGAGTACATGGGCGTGCTCGCGGCGATCCACGCGCTCGACCCGGCTCCGTTCGTCGCGGCCGGGATCGACCACGCCGGCGCGGGGCCGGCCGACACCCGGTGCACCCCGGCCTCGGTCGGCGTCGACCGCTACGAGCGGGTGTACCGCGCGCACAAGCGGCGGCCCGACCCCTTCCTCGAGTTCTGCCTGGGCTGGCTCCGGCGCAACCCGCTCGACCCGCAGGGGCGGGAGTCGGTGGTGGTGTGGGACTCGGGGCAGCTCCACCACGCCGACGGACGCCTCGTGGCCGTACTCGACCTCGAGCTCGCGCACGTCGGCGACCCGATGATGGACCTCGCCGGGTTCCGCCAGCGCGACTCGATCCTCCACTACGGCGACATGGAGCGGCTCTACGCGGTGTACGAGGCGCGCGGGGGCGTGCCGGTCGACCTCCGGGCGGTGCAGCACCACCACTTCGCGTTCACCCTGAGCAACCAGCTCGCGTTCCACGCCGCACTGGCCGACCCGGCCCCCGGATCCGACTACATGACCAACCTGCAGTGGTGCTGCGAGACCAACCTGTTCGCGGTCGAGGCGCTCGCCGAGATCCTGGGGATCGGGCTCGAGCCGGTGGCGCTGCCCGACGCGACGGTGTCGCCGTTGGCGGTGGCGGGCGCCCATCTCGTGGCACAGCTCCGGTCGATCACCGCGGCCGACGAGTTCGAGCAGTACCGACTGCGCACCGCGTTCCGGCTCGCCCGGCACCTGCAGCGGGCCGACGAGGTCGGGGCCGCCGCCACCGCCGCCGACCTCGACGACCTGCACGACCTGCTCGGGGCCCGGCCCGTCACCTGGCAGGAGGGCGACGCCGCGCTCGAGGCGTTCGTGCTCGCCGACGACGGCCGCCACGACGAGGTCCTCGTGCGGCTGTTCCACCGGCGCCTGTGGCGGGCCCACCAGCAGCTGGGCCCGGCCGGGTCGGCCATGACCCGACACCACCCGGTGCAGCCGTTCCGGGCCTGAATCGGGCGAGGACCGGGCGGGATCCGGTGGACGCAGGCGAGGATCGGGCGGAGGCGGGCAGGTGTGCCCGGCCCACCACCGTGCGTAGGCTCGGCCCATGACCACCGGGACGATCATCGACGCCGACAGCCACGTCACCGAGCCGCCCGACACCTGGACAGCCCGGGTCCCGGCCCGGTTCGCCGACCGGGTGCCCTGCGTGGTGCGCACCGACGACGGCCGCGACACCTGGTTCCTCGACGGCCGCCAGCTCGGCACCGCCGGGGTGACCGCCCCCGCGGGCTGGCCGGCCTTCCCGCCCGAGTACCCGCCCACCTTCGGCGACCTCCACCCCGCCGCCACCGACGCCACCGCGCGCCTCGCCTACCTCGACGAGGCCGGCATCCGGGCCCAGGTCCTGTACCCCAACGTCGGGGGGTTCGGCAGCGAGCAGTTCCTCGCCCTCACCGACCCCGAGCTCAAGCTCTGGTGCGTGCGGGCCTACAACGACTTCCTGATCGAGTGGTGTGCCGCCGACCCGGCCCGGTTGCTGCCGGTGCTGGCGACGCCGTTCTGGGACATCGGGGCCACGGTGGCCGAGATCGAGCGTTGCGTCGCGCGCGGCGCCCGCGGCGTCCTGTTCACCGGTGAGCCCCAGCGCTACGGCCTGCCCTACCTCGGCGACCACCACTGGGACCCGATGTGGGCGGTGGCCCAGGCCGCGAACCTGCCCGTGCACTTCCACATCGGCAACGCGGGGGAGCTGCCCGAGATCATGACCCCGGCCCGGATCGCCGCCCACGGTCACGCCGCGACCCAGACCTTCGCCGCGGTCGAGCTGTTCATGAAGAACGGCGTGCAGTGCATCGACCTCGTCAGCTGCGGACTGCTCGAGCGGTTCCCGACGCTGAAGTTCGTGTCGGTCGAGAGCGGGATGGGCTGGCTCCCGTTCGCGCTCGAGGCCGCCGACTACTCGTACCTGGGCGCGTCGCGGGCCGGCCGGCAGCGCAACGACGCGCTGCTCCCGTCGGAGCTGTTCCGCCGCCAGGTCTACGTCACCTACTGGTTCGAGCAGATCGCCCCGACGCACCTGCTCGACGTCATCCCCGTCGACAACATCCTGTTCGAGACCGACTTCCCCCACACCACCTGTCTCTACGGGAACATCCCCGAGACGATCGAGCGGGGCCTCGGTCACGTGGATCCCGAGGTGCGCGAGAAGATCCTCTGGCGCAACGCCGCGGCGCTGTACGGGATCGGTGCGCCGGCCCCCGGGGCGGTGGGGGCGTGAGCGTCACGATCGTCCGGCCCGAGGACCGGGCGATGGCGCCGGTCCGCGACGGCAACCCGATCCTGCTCCAGGTGGTCGCCGACGGCCTCGCCGGCAACCCGTACGTGCACGTCACCGAGGTGCCGGCCGGGCACCACATCGCCGCGCACAGCCACTCCGAGGACGAGGTCACCGTGATCCTCTCGGGCACCGCCGTCGTCGACGGGGTGACGTGCGGCGCCGGCACCCTCCTCGTGATCCCCGCCCACTCCGAGTACGCGATCGACGCGGGGCCCGAGCCCCTCACCTTCGCGGTCGTCCGGCCCCGCAAGGCCGACTACGCCGGTCCCCAGGGCCCGCCCGCGTGACCGCCGTCGGCGGGCGCTACGCCGAGGCCCAGGCCGAGGGCCGCATGGCCTTCGGCGTGTTCTGCGCGCTCGACGGGCTCGCGGTGAGCCACCTGTTCGCGTCGGTGGGCTACGACTTCGTGATCCTCGACCTCCAGCACGCTGCGTTCACCTGGCCCGACGTCGAGAACGCCTGCTTCCGGATCCGGTCGACGGGGGCGGCGGTGTTCCTGCGCACGGCGTCGACCGAGCCCGCCGAGGTGAACCTCGCGCTCGACCTCCCGGTCGACGGCCTGATCCTGCCCAACGTCGCGTCGTTCGACCAGGCCGCGGCCGCGGTGGCCCAGACCAAGTTCCCGCCGGTGGGCGAGCGGTCGCTCGGCAACGAGCGCCACGACACCATCTGGCAGGCCTACTCCTCGCCGGACCCCCTCGTCGGCCTCCTGGTGGAGCACCGCGGCGCCGTGGCCGAGATCGAGCGCATCCTGGCCGAGCTCCCGATCGACTTCGTGTGGATCGGCCTGCACGACCTCGCGGCGTCGTACGGGATCGATCCGCACGCCGTGGTGATCGGCGGTGAGATGCCCGAGGCGCTGGCGGCCGCGATCGACCGCACCCGCACCGCGGCGCGGGCCACGGGAGTGCGCTACTGGGCGGGGGAGCCCGGCGCCGACGCCACCATCGCCGGGGTCGACGCCCGGATCGTCCGGCAGGCCGCGATCGACGCGCTGGCCCGGGTCCGCGAGCGCTTCGGCGGGTCGTGAGCACCGGCGGTACTAGCGGCACGGGCGGCGCGGGCGGCGCGGCCAAGCGGATCCTGGTGATCCCGCCGTCGCGGCTGCACCCGGCGGCGCGGGCGGTGCTCGGCGCCGCCGTCGAGGTCGTCGACGGGGCGGACCTCGACCCTGCGGCCTTCGCGGCCGCACTGGCCGGGGCCCACGCGATCGTCGGCGCGGTGACCCCCGAGCGGCTGGCCGCGGCCGGCGCGCTCCAGGTGATCGGCGTCCCCGGCTCGGGCACCGACCACATCGACGTCACCGGCGCCACGGCCCGCGGGGTGCTGGTGGTCAACGCCGCCGGGGGCCAGGCCACCGCGGTGGCCGAGCACGCCGTCGGCCTCATGCTCGCGTTGGCCAAGCGCATCGCGGTGAGCGACCGCATCTTCCACACCGAGGGCCGCTTCGTGGGCCGCGAGCACTTCACCGGGCCCGGATGGCCGGGGTGGCCGCACGAGATCGGGGGATCGACGATCGGCATCGTCGGCTTCGGGGCGATCGGGCGCGACCTCGCCCGCAAGTGCCGGCTCGGCTTCGACATGACCGTGCTCGCCCACGACCCGTACTGCCCCCCGTCCGAGATCACCGCGCACGGGGCGACCCCGGTGGCCGCGCTGCCCGACCTCCTCGGCGCGGTCGACTGGCTCTCGCTGCACGTGCCCCTCACCGAGGCCACCCGGGGGATGATCGGGGCCGCCGAGCTGCGGACGATGCGCCCGACGGCGGTGCTGATCAACCTCGCCCGGGGTGGCGTGGTCGACGAGGACGCGCTGCTGCGGGCCCTGCGCGACGGCTGGATCGCGGGGGCGGGGCTCGACGTGTTCGCCGAGGAGCCCGGCCCCGACGGGCACCCGCTCTACGGGCTCGACCAGGTCGTGTGCACCGCGCACATCGGCGGGTGGGTCGAGGAGGCGGTGCCCCGGCTCGCGGCGATCATGGCCGAGGAGATGCTCGTGGCGCTGCGCGGGGACCGCCCCGGGCGACTCGTCAATCCGGCGGCGTGGGACCACCGGCGCGCGGCGGGCGCGACCACGTAGGTTGCCCCCATGACCGGATCACTGCTCGGCAACGCCGTCCCCCGGGTCGAGGACCCGGCCCTGCTCACCGGCCGGGGCCGCTACGTCGACGACCTCCCCATCGACGGCGTGCTGCACGCGCACTTCGTGCGCGCACCCCTCGCCCACGGCCGCATCCTCGGGATCGACGCCGACGACGCCCGGGCCATGCCCGGCGTGGTTGCGGTGTACACCGCCGCCGACCTCGGGCTCGCGCCCTACGCCGTGTTCACCCGCATCCACCCCGAGTGCGCCCGGCCGCCGCTCGCCGAGGGCACGGTCCGCTTCGTCGGCGACCCGGTCGCGGTGGTCGTGGCCGAGACCCGCACGCAGGCGCTCGACGCCGCCGAGGCCGTGGTCGTCGACTACGACCCGCTCCCGGCGGTCACCGACATGGAGGCGGCCCTCGCCCCGGGGGCCCCGGTGCAGAACCCGGCCATGGACTCCAACCTCGCCATCGGCCGCCGCGAGGGCGAGGGCCCCGGGGTCCTCGCCGACGCCGAGGTCGTGGTCCGGGCCCGGATCGAGAACCAGCGCCTCGCTGCGGTGCCGATGGAGGGTGGGGCGATCGCCGCGGTCCCCGGCGACGACGGGCAGGGCCATGTGCTGACCGTGTACCCGGCCACCCAGATGCCGCACCGGGTGTGGGGCGAGATCGCGGGGATGCTCGGCCTGCCCCAGGAGCAGGTCCGGGTCGTGGTGCCCGACGTGGGTGGCGCGTTCGGCGCCAAGGGCTCCGCCGGGGCCGAGCACTACGTGGTCACCGCGGCGGCGATGCGCCTCGGGCGGCCGGTCAAGTGGATCGAGACCCGCTCCGAGAACATGGTCGCGATGCCCCACGGGCGCGGCCAGGTCCAGTACATCGAGATGGGCTTCACCCGCGACGGGCGCATCACCGGCCTGCGGTGCCGCATCGTCGGCGACGGCGGGGCCTACGGCGGGTTCGGCGGGATGCTGCCCGCCGCGACCACCCGCATGATGGCGACCGGCACCTACCGCATCCCGAAGCTGGGCTACGAGGTCGCGGTCGCGCTCACCAACACCACGCCGATGGGCGCCTACCGCGGGGCCGGCCGTCCCGAGGCGGCCGCGTACCTCGAGCGGATCATGGACATGGCCGCCGGCGAGCTCGGCATCGACCCGCTCGAGCTGCGGCGGCGCAACTTCCTCCAGCCCGAGGAGTTCCCGTTCACCACCCTCACCGGCTCGTCGTACGACTCCGGCGACTACGAGCTCGCCCTCGACGAGGCCGCCCGCGTGGCGGGCTACGACGCGCTGCGGGCCGAGCAGGCCGACCGGCGGGCCCGGGGCGACCGTCACCAGCTCGGGATCGGCGTCGCCGCCTACGTCGAGGTCACCGGCGGGGGCAACGGCAGCGAGTACGGCTACGTCGAAGTGCACGACGACGGATCGGCCACGGTGCGGGCGGGGACGTCGTCGCACGGGCAGGGCCACGCGACCTCGTTCGCGATGATCGTCGCCGACCGGCTCGGCATCCCGCTCGACCGGATCCGCTTCGAGCAGTCCGACACCGCGATCATCCCGCGTGGCGGCGGCACCGGCGGCTCCCGTTCGCTGCAGCTGGGCGGCTCCGCGGTGGGCAAGGCCGCCGACGCAGTGCTCGAGCAGGCCCGGGCCGTGGCCGCGCAGCTGCTCGAGGCGGCCCCCGAGGACATCGTCGTCACCGACGACGGCCGCCTCGGCGTGGCCGGCGTGCCCGCGACGGCGATCGAGTGGTCGGCGGTCGCAGCGGCGGCGACCGGGTCCGGCGACCCGCTCCTCGCCGCGCTCGACTTCGAGCAGGCCGGGGCGACCTTCCCGTTCGGCGCCCACATCGCCGTGGTCGAGGTCGACACCGAGACCGGGCGGGTCGAGCTGCTGCGTCACGTGGCGGTCGACGACTGCGGACGCATCCTCAACCCGTTGATCGTCGCCGGTCAGCAGCACGGTGGGATCGCCCAGGGCGTGGCCCAGGCGCTCTACGAGCAGGTGGTCTACGACGCCGACGGCAACCCGCTCACCGCCACCCTCATGGACTACGCGATCCCGAGCGCGGCCGAGATGCCGAGCTTCGAGGCGGTCAACACCGAGACGCCGTCGCCACTCAACCCCCTCGGGGCGAAGGGGATCGGCGAGTCGGGGAGCATCGGCTCCACCCCGGCGGTGCAGAACGCCGTGGTCGACGCGCTGACGCCGTTCGGGATCCGCCACCTCGACATGCCGTGCACGCCCGAGCGGGTCTGGCGGGCGCTGCGCGAGGCCGAGGCCGGACGCCCGCCCGAGCCGTGGCGGGAGCCGCCGGCGGTCTTCGCCACGTTGCCCGGCCCGCCCCCGGGCCGCCCCGCCCCGGTCAGCGACGACGACATGGAGCTCGACCTCTGACGGGCGGCGCCCGCCCGCGGCCGGCGATCTAGGGTTCGGCCCGTGCCCAGGCCGGAGGCGATCACCGACGAGGGACTGGCCGCCCTGCGCGCCCGCATCGGGGTCGCGACCCCCCATCCGCAGCCGCCGCACTACCGGTTTCCCAACGAGGACGCTTTCCGCCACGTCGCCGAGGCGACCGGTGACGACAACCCGTTGTGGTGCGATCCCGGGTACGCCCGGGGCACGGTCTGGGGCGGGCCGATCGCGCCCCCGGCGGGCAACGGGGGCGACACGCTGATCGGGGAGAACGAGGTCACCGACCTCGCCCCCGAGACCGCCGCGCTCCTGCGCGGTGACCCGATCCGGGGTGCGCACGCGTTCTACGGCGGGTCCTTCCGTGAGTGGTGGAACCCGGTGCGGCCGGGCCTGCGCATCGGCCGCCGCAACGCGCTCGTGGGCGTGCACGAGAAGGGTGGTGCGTTCGCCGACCGGGCCGTGCACGAGTGGACCGCCGAGGTGTTCTGCGCACACGACCCGGCACTCGCCCTGAGCGCGCAGCTCCGGCTCATGATCCGGACCGAGCGCCGGGAGGTCGAGGCGTCGACCAAGTACGCCGACACCGAGTTCCGGCCCTACACCGACGACGAGATCGCCCGCATCGACGCGTGGTCCGCCGACGAGCCCGCCCGCCGTCGGGGCGCCGAGCCCCGGTGGTGGGAGGACGTCGCCGAGGGGGACGCATTGGCACCCCTGGTGAAGGGCCCGTTGCGCGTGACCGACATCGTGTGCTGGCACGTCGGGATGGGGACCGGCCTCTACGGCGTCAAGCCCCTGCGCCTCGGGTACCAGCAGCGCCGGCGCATCCCGCGCTTCTTCCGTCCCGACGCCGCCAACGTGCCCGACGTGCAGCAGCGCGTGCACTGGGACGCCGAGTGGGCCCGCGCCGCGGGGAGCCCGACGATCTACGACTACGGGCGCATGCGCGAGACCTGGCTCATCCACCTGTGCACCGACTGGATGGGTGACGACGCCTGGCTCTGGACGCTCGACTGCGAGTTCCGGCGCTTCAACTACGTGGGTGACACGCACTGGATGCGCGGCACCGTGGTGCGCAAGTATCTCGCCGACGGCGACCGCCCGGCGGTCGACCTCGAGGTGTGGGGTGAGAACCAGCGCGGTGAGGTGACCACCCCCGGGCACGCGACCGTCCTGTTGCCGAGCCGTGCGCACGGCCCGGTGCGCCTGCCCGACCCGCCCGGTGGCGCCCACACCTGCGCCGAGGTGCTCGCCGCGCTGGTGACCCGCTTCGCCGACCATCCCGGTCGCCCGAACGGCGACCCCCCGAGCCCAGGAGCCTGACCGTGCCCGACCCCCGCCTCCGGCTCGAGTACGACGGGCCCATCGCGATCATCACCAACGACAACCCCGAGAAGCGCAACGCCTTCGACGACGCCATGGACGCGGCGCTGTTCGAGGCCCTGGCCGAGCTGGCCGAGCGTCCCGACGTACGGGCGGTGATCTGGCGGGGCGAAGGCCGGGCCTGGTCGTCGGGACGCGACGTCGGCTCGATCGGCCAGGCCGGGCTCCCGGTCAGCCACCACGAGCTCATGAGCCGGGGCCACCGGGGCATCCTGCGGATCTTCGACATCGAGGCGCCGATCATCGTGCCGGTCCAGGGCTGGGCGATCGGGGGCAGCTTCCAGCGGGCGCTGCTGTGCGACATCCGCATCGCGGCCGAGGACGCGCGGTTCATGCTCCCCGAGGTCGGCCACGGGGTGATCCCCGACACCGGCGGGGTCGCCCGGCTGTTCCAGATGTGCGGGCACGGCGTCGCGAGCGACATGGTGCTCACGGGCCGCCCGCTCGACGCCCAGGAGGCGTTCCAGCACGGTGTCGTGTCGCGGGTGGTGCCCAATGCCGACCTCGACGCAACGGCCCGCGAGATCGCCGAGCGCATCGCCGCCGCGCCCCGGGTCACCGTGAAGATGGCCCGCCGGGTGATCCGCCACCTCTCGGAAGCGGCGGTGCGGTCGTCGATGGCCGACGAGCTGATCTACCAGACCTTCATCAACAGGTCGGACGACTTCGCCGAGTTCCGGGCCGCCCGGACCGAGGACCGCCCGCCGCACTACACGGGGAGCTGAACGCCATGAGCGAGTGCATCGGACTGCCGGAGCCGCCCCCGCGCGGGGCCCACGCGCTGCCGGCGGGCACCTTCGCCGGCCAGACCGTGTTCGTGACCGGGGCGGGGACCGGGCTGGGCAAGGCCATCGCCGAGGAGTTCGCCCGCCTCGGGGCGGCGATCGTGATCGCGAGCCGCAAGCCCGAGCACCTCGATGCGGGCCGGGCCGCGATCGAGGCGCTCGGTGCCCCGGTGACCACCGTGCCGTGCGACATCCGCGAGCCCGAGCAGATCGCCGCCGCGTTCGACGCGGCGGACGCGGCGTTCGGGCTCCCGGACGTGCTCGTGAACAACGCCGCCGCGAACTTCCCGGTGCCGGCCGAGGACATGTCGCCCAACGCGTGGCGCACCGTCGTCGACATCACGCTCAACGGCACGTTCTTCTGCGCACGCGAGTTCGCCCGCCGCCATCTGCTCGCGAGCACGCCCGGCTCGATCGTCAACGTGGGTGCGTCGTACGCCTGGACCGGCGGCCCCGGGTTCGCCCACTCGGCCGCGGCCAAGGCGGGCGTGAAGAACATGGTGGAGACCCTGGCGGTGGAGTGGGGACCGTACGGGATCCAGGTCAACGGGCTGGTGCCGGGGCTGTTCCCCCACGAGGACATGACCGCCGACATCCAGGGCAACCTGGAGCGCACCAGCGACAAGGACGTCGTGCAGCCCGCGCTGCGGGTCGGGCGTCTGCGCGAGCTGGGCTGGGCGGCGACGTTCCTGGCCTCGCCCTACGCCCGGTTCGTGTCGGGGCACACCCTGGTGGTCGACGGGGCCAACTGGCAGCGCCGGTCCCTCACCAACCCGCCGGTGGTGACGGTGCGCGACCAGATGGGCAAGGGGCCGTTCGCCGGCTGAGTCGGATCCGGTTCGCCCGTGGGCGATGATCCGGTTCGCCCGTGGGTGATGATCCGGTTCGCCCGTGGGGTGTGGATCGGCTGTACTGATCGGCATGGCCGACCGAGTCATCGACCTCCTCGACGGGGACTTCTACGTGAACGACCCGTACCCGATCTACGCGTGGATGCGCACCCACGCCCCCGCGTACTGGGACGACATCAACGAGCTGTGGGGGATCACGCGCTACGACGACGTGGTCCGCATCGAGAAGGACAAGGAGCGCTTCATCTCGTCGGACCAGGAGAAGGGCGGCTACCGCCCCAACCTCCCCGCCGACGCCGCGCTGATCGGGCTCGACGATCCCGTCCACACGAAGCGCCGCAACCTGGTGTCACGCCGGTTCACCCCCCGGGCCACGGCCCAGTGGGAGGACGACGTGCGGGCGGTGGTCAACGCGCTCCTCGACGACATGGTCGCCCAGGGCGATGAGTGCGACATCGTCGAGACGCTCGCCGCGCCGCTCCCGGCGATGATGATCGGCAAGCTCCTCGGCTTCGAGCCGGACCGGTGGCGCGACCTCAAGCGCTGGTCGGAGACCACCATCGCGCTCGGCGGTGGGCCGCGCTACCTCACCGAGGAGGGCATCACCGCAGCGTTCGAGTTCGCGGCGGCGTCGGCCGAGCTGTTCGAGGCGAAGCGGGGCTGCCCGGCCGACGACGTGATGACGGTGTGGACCCAGGCCGAGGTCGACGGCGTCCCGCTGACCCTCGACCAGGTGATCCCCGACTGCCTCCTGCTGCTCGACGGCGGTGCCGAGACCACCCGCACGGTGATCGGGCGCACGATCCTGAACTTCATCGCCAACCCCGACCAGTGGGCGGCGTTCCGGGCTGGGGCCGACGCCGCGGTCGCGACCGAGGAGTTCATCCGCTACGTCACCCCGGTGCACAACATGTGCCGGGTCGCCACCACCGACGTGGAGCTCGCGGGCGAGACCATCCGGGCCGGCCAGCAGGTGGTGCTCATGTACCCGGCGGCCAACCGCGACCCCGACCACTTCGACGACCCCGAGGCGTTCGTGATCAGCCGCCACCCCAATCCCCACCTGGCCTTCGGGTTCGGCACGCACTTCTGCCTCGGCGCGTCGCTGGCCCGGCTCGAGATCCGGGTGTTCTTCGAGGAGCTGCGGCGGCGGGTGACCGGGTTCGGGCTGGTGCCGGGCACCACCCCGGTCGACCTGCCCAACGCCTTCGTCTACGGCCTCACCGAGGCCCGGGTCGCGTTCGACCTGGCGTGACCGTCGCGGTGTCGCGGCCCGAGCGCAGCACCCGGCCGGGCCGGGCACCGGTGAGCACGCCGTCGCGCACGATCTCGGTGCCGTTCACGTAGACCGCGGCGATCCCGGGCGCGGCCCCGGTGAGCCGGCCCGCGCCGCCCGGCAGGTCGTCGCGCCACTCGGGCAGGCCGGGCCCGATGGTGTCGGGGTCGAAGCAGACCAGGTCGGCCCAGCACCCGGGCGCGATCCGGCCCCGGTCGACGAGCCCGTACACCGCGGCGGGGTGGGCGCTGATGCGGGCGACCGCGACCTCGAGCGGCAGCACGCCCCGCTCGCGGTTGCGGGCGAGGAACGCGCAGGCCCAGTCGTAGGTCCAGATCATGTCGACGTGGGCGCCCGCGTCGGATGCGCCGAGCACGACACGGGGGTCGGCCCACATCCGCTCCCGGAACGCCTGGGACTCGGGGTCGTCGCCCGGCGGTACCGGGATGACCGCGGTGTCGAGCCGGTCGGCGACCGCGGCGTCGAGCAGCGCGTCGAACGGGTCGGTGCCGAGGGCGCGCCCGATGTCGGTGAAGGTCCGGCCCACGAACGGGGTGAATCGGGGGCTGGTGGTGGCGGCGAGCACGGTGCCGCCCCAGTCGGCGACGGTCGTGCGCCACAGGGCGGCGGCGTCGGACTCCGCGCCGGCCCGCAGGCGGGCCCGCACGTCGGGGTCGGCGAGGGCGGCGAGCTTCTCGGCGTCGGGTCGGGTCATCACCGGGGCCCAGCCGGGGAGGCCGTCGTAGAGGGTGCCCCGGAACGTGGCCCGGGACCGGATCACGTCGGGGTACATCAGCGCGAGGACCTCGGCGCCCAGCGCGGCGGCGTCGTCGGAGACCGCGAGCTTGGCCTCGGTGGCCGCGCGGCCGGCGGCCCGGGGGATCAGCACGTTCCAGTTGAGCGGGCGGTCCGCGGCCCGCGACATGGCGGTCATGGTCCCGGAGTGGACGGGCTCGAACGCCTGGGTGGTCGGCACGAACTCGAGCTGGGTGCCGGCGTGGTCCCGGCACACCGCGGCGAGGGCGACCAGCTCGTCGGGGGTGGCCGCACGCGACGGCACCGGGTCGCCGTCGCCGTCGACGTGGGTGGGCGCCCACGACGACGAGAACCCCATCCCGCCGGCGGCGAGCGCATCGGCCAGCAGCACCCGCATGCGGTCGATCTCGGCGTCGGTGGCGGGGCGGTCGGTGGCGGTCCGCAGGACGGCCCGGCGCAGGGCCGAGTGGCCGACCATCACCCCGACGTTCACGGCGGGCCCGGCCGCGACGACCGCGTCGAGGTACTCGGCGAAGGTCCGCCAGTTCCACGGGACGCCCGCCGCCAGCGTGGCGAGGGGGATGCCCTCGACCCGGGCGAGCATGCGCATCAGGTAGTCGGCGTCGTCGGCCTCGATCGGCGCGATCGAGAACCCGCAGTTGCCGGTGACGACGGTCGTGCAGCCGAACTGGGGCGACGGCGTGCAGGCCGGGTCCCAGAACACCTGGGCGTCCTGGTGGGTGTGCACGTCGACGAATCCCGGTGCGAGCGCGAGCCCGGCGACGTCGCGTTCGACCCGGGCGGTCTCGGCGATCGTCCCGACTGCGACGATGCGTCCGTTTCGGACCCCGACGTCGGCGACGCGTCCGGGTGCGCCGGTGCCGTCCACCACGAGGGCGCCGCGCAGGCAGAGGTCGAGCACGTCGGCATGGTGCCACACCGGGGGGGGCGTCGTTTGCGGATCGGTCGCCCGGATGGTGCAATACGGTGAGGCGAGTGCGCTAGCGCGACGCCCGCGACCACCAGGGGAGCCCCCGTGCCCGAGCCCACCTACGCCACCTTCCGTTCGCTCGACGTGCCGGTCGTCGACGCCGACGCCCACGTGCAGGAGCCGCCCCACCTCTGGATCGACCAGGTGCCGGCCCGGCTCAAGGACCGGGCCCCCCGGGTCGAGCGGCGCGACGGGGGCGACTGGTGGGTGTTCGACGACGGCAAGGCGGCCCAGCCCGTGGGCCTCACGGTGTGCGCCGGGCGCTCGGTGGTGGAGTACCGCCGCGACGGGGTGCGCTACGACGAGCTGCGGCCGGGCATGTTCGAGCCGAAGGCCCGCCTCGCCGATCTCGACGCCGACGGCGTGTGGGCCCAGGTGCTGTACCCGAGCGTCACCCTGGCCGGGGCCAAGACCTACAGCGAGGACCGCGAGCTCCAGCGCTACTGCGTGCGCACCTACAACGAGTGGATCACCGACTTCTGCGCCGGCGGCCAGGGTCGGCTGTTCGCCCAGGCGATCGTGCCCACGACCGGGATCGACGACGCGGTCGAGGAGCTGCAGTGGGCGATCGACCACGACCACCGCGGCGTGGTGATCTCACGGTTCCCGAGCGGCGACCTCGACGTCGAGCCCGCCGACGACCGCTTCTTCGGGCTCGCCGAGGAGGCGGGGATGCCGGTGGCGGTGCACATCGGCTCGTTCCTGCGGTCCAACCCCAACCACAAGTGGCGCTCGCCCGACGACCTCCGCTACCTCGGCGACACCGGGGCGTCGAAGTCGGGGGGCCACACGCTCCCGGTGGCCTGCGACCTGCTGTTCTCGGGGATCTTCGAGCGGTTCCCGGCGCTGAACCTGGTCCTGGTGGAGTCGAACATCGGGTGGATCCCCACCATGCTCGAGCAGTGCGACGACATGTTCCTGCGCTACCGGTGGTTCACCGGGGCGGTCGAAAAGATGTCGTTGATGCCGAGCGAGATCTTCGCCCGCAACTTCTGGGCGACGTTCATGGTCGACACCGCCGGGCTCGAGCTGCGCCACCACCTCAACCTCGACCACGTGATGTGGTCGACCGACTACCCGCACTCCGGGACCGACTGGCCCAACTCGCGCATCACGATGGACCGTCAGTTCAAGGGGCTGCCGCTCGACGAGGTGCGCAAGCTCGTGCACACCAACGCCCGCACCCTCTACCGTATCGACGTGCCGTCGGCCTGAGCCGTCGCCGCGCCCGACCCGGCACCGGGTCCGGCACCGGGTCCGGCGTCGATCGCGGCGAAGCGGGCCTGCAGGCGGTCGCGGATCTCGTCGGTGTCGTAGTCGTTCCAGCGCCGGACCCGGCGCCGCCGCCGCCGCTCGACCACCACCGCCGACCCGACCGCGAGCGCGGCCACCGTGCCGAGACCGATCCACTTCCAGGCCCGGGTCTGCACGGCCCCAACCGTAGCGAGCGCCCGCTCGGTACGCTCCGGGGATGACCACCACCATCGGCGCGCGCGAGGCGGTGGACCAGGCCCGCACCGGCGACGTGTGGCTGTTCCGGGGTCCGAGCGCGGCCGACAAGGCGATCCGCATGCTCACCAACGCCCCGGTGAACCACGTGGCGATGGTGGTGGCGCTCGACGACCTGCCCCCGCTGCTCTGGCACACCGAGCTGGGCCAGAGCCTGCCCAGCGTGTGGACCGGCGCGCACCACCGGGGTGCACAGCTCCACCGGCTCGACCACGCCATCGAGGTCTGGACCGGCCCCAAGTACCGCCAGCGGGCCTTCGTGCGGGACTTCGACGGCGAGGTGACGCCGGCCATGGAGGACGCCTGCCTGCGGGTGATCGCGGAGTACGAGGGGCGGGCGTTCCCGCGCACGCGCCAGCTCGCCGGGAAGTGGCTGGCCGGCCGGCTCAAGCGGGAGGCGTCGGAGGAGGCCGTGTACTGCGCCGAGCTGCTCGCCATCACCTACACCCGCATGGGCCTGCTCGAGCCCCGGCGCCCGTCGAACTGGTTCGACCCGGGCCGCTTCTGGAGCGGGGACCGGCTCGCGCTGTGCGGCGGGGCGAGCCTCGGGCCCGAGGTCGCGGTGGAGCCCGAGCCGGCGGCGGCCGCGACCTAGTCTCGGGCCGTGCCCACCCTGATCCTGCTCCGCCACGGCCAGAGCGAGTGGAACCTGGCCAACCGGTTCACCGGCTGGGTCGACGTCGACCTCACCGAGCTCGGCGTGGCCGAGGGGCTCGAGGCCGGTCGGCTGCTCGCCGCCGCCGGCCACCGACCCGACGTCGTGCACACGTCGCTGCAGAAGCGGGCCATCCGGACCGCGGAGCTCGCGCTGGGCGAGCTCGACCGGCGCTGGATCCCGGTGCGGCGGTCGTGGCGGCTCAACGAGCGCCACTACGGCGCGCTCCAGGGGCTCGACAAGAAGGCGACGACCGAGCAGTACGGCGCCGAGCAGGTGCTGGTGTGGCGCCGGGCCTACGCGACGCCCCCGCCCCCGCTCGACGCCGCAGCGGTGGCGGCCCAGGCCGCCGACCCCCGGTACGCGCACCTCCCGCCCGAGGTGCTGCCCGCCACCGAGTGCCTCGCCGACGTGGTCGCCCGGATGCTGCCCTACTGGTACGACGCGATCGTGGCCGACCTGGCCGCCGGCGCCACCGTGCTCGTGGCCGCGCACGGCAACTCGCTGCGGGCGCTGGTGAAGCACCTCGACGGCATGTCCGACGAGGCGGTGGTGGAGTGCAACATCCCCACCGGCGTGCCCATCGTCTACGCGCTCGACCCGCAGATGCGCCCGGCGGAGGCCGGGCCGCTCGAGGCCCGGTACCTCGGCGACCCCGAGGCGGCCCGGGCCAAGGCCGAGGCCGTCGCCCGCCAGGCCGGCTGAGCCGCCCCCGCGCCCCCCGGCCGGCCGGCTTCGCCGGGCCCGGGGACCGACGGTCCACCGGGGCCCGCAGATCTGGCAACCTGGGGGCCACCATCCCGTGAGGAGACCGCCATGACCATCACCGCGCAGCCCGTGCCCGAGGCCGTCCACATCGGTGGCGACGACCTGCCCTTCGTCGACCTGCCCGACGGCTCGAAGATGAAGGTGCTCCAGGTCCGCGAGAAGGAGGGTCTCTGGATCATCCAGGCCATCTTCATGGCGGGCTACGAGGTGCAGACCCACCGCCACACCGGGCCGGTGTGGGGCTACACGGTGTCGGGTGCCTGGAAGTACAAGGAGTACGACTACGTGAACCGGGCCGGGTCGTTCCTCTACGAGCCGGCCGGCTCCGTGCACACGCTGCAGTGCATCGAGGACAACACGAACGTGTGGTTCCACATGTACGGCGCGAACCTCAACCTCGACGCCGACGGCAACGTCGAGAGCGTCACCGACGGGCGCACCGCGCTGATGGGCTACCTGGTCCTGGCCGAGATGCAGGGCCACGGCCGCCCCGCCGTCATCACCGACTGACCCGCTCGGTGCTCGAGGTCGTCACGCTGGGGACGGGGTCGCCGATCCCCGACCCCCAGCGGGCCGGCACGGCGACGCTCGTGCGCGCCGACGGCGTGCAGCTGCTGTTCGACTGCGGCCGGGCCGTGGTCATGCGCCTGGCCGCAGCCGGGTCGCTGCCGCTGCTGCTCGACGCGGTGCTCCTCACCCACCTGCATTCCGACCACACCACCGATCTCGCCGACGTCATCACGACCCGGTGGGTCATGGCGCCGGTGGAGTCGCCGCTCCCGGTCGTCGGGCCGCCGGGCACGCAGCGCCTGGTCGACCGACCCTGGCCATGCTCGCCGACGACGTGGGCTACCGGCGCAACCACCACGCCGACCTCGACTGGGACCCGTCGTGCACCGTGCACGAGGTCCACGACGGCGTCGCGTGGGAGTCGGGCGGCGTGCGCGTGACCGCGGCACCGACCGACCACCGCCCGGTGGCGCCCACGGTGGGCTACCGGGTCGAGGTCGGCGGCCGGGTCGTCGCGATCGCGGGCGACACCGTTCCCTGCGCGGGGCTCGACCGCATCTGCGCCGGTGCCGACGTCTACGTGCAGACGGTCCTGCGCGACGACCTCGTGCGGGGCGTGCCCAGCCCCCGGCTCCAGGACGTCCTCGACTACCACTCCACCTGCGCCGACGCGGGCCGGACCGCGGCGCGCGCCGGGGCGGCCCGGCTCGTGCTCACCCACCCGGTGCCGCCGCCGGCACCCGGCACCGAGGGGGAGTGGGTGGCGGCCGCGGCCGAGCACTTCGCCGGCGAGGTCGTGCTCGCCCACGACCTCTGGTCGGTCACCCTCGACTGAGCCGGCTCAGGCGCCCGGCAGCCCGGGCGTCCCCGGGTCACCCCGGTCCTGGCGGTCGCCCGGCTCCGGTCGGTCCTCCCGGTCGACCCACGGCACCCCGCTGCGGCGCAGGGAGTCGTCGATGGCGGTGCCGAGGGTGGGGGGGAACCCGGCCTCGCCCCGGGGCGGGACGAGGCCGTAGCGCCGCAGGCGGTCCTTGACCGGCCCCTTGCACTCGGCGAGGACGAGGTCGGTGCCCCCGGCCCGCAGGCGGGCGACCAGGCCGGCGAGCACGTCGGCCGCGGTGTGTAGAGGCCGGTGACGGGGGGCAGCCCGGCGAGCTCGGCGTAGGCCATGCCCTGGGGGATCAGCAGCGCGGCGAGCACGACCCCGGCCCCGAGGTCGCCCCGGACGTCGGCGCGCCGGTAGTGACGCGCCGCGTGCACGCCCGGGAGCCACCGGCCCCGGCGCCCGGGCACGGTCAGTCGGGCCGGGACCCGGCCTGGCGGGCGGCCGCGCCGTAGATGCCGATCCCCATCAGCGACGGCTCGGCCGCGGCCCGGGCACCGAACACCGCGGCGGCGCAGGCCCGGGCGTCGGGATCGTCGGGGGCGGCGGTCACCGCCCACTCGGCGAGGTGGCAGGCCAGCGCGAGGTCGTGGTCGGGTGCGGCCGGATCGGCGAGGACCCGGGCCCGGGCGACGACCGGAGCGACGCCGCCGGCGAGGGCCACGATCTCGGCGGTCCAGGCCGGCGCCGGGGCCGGCATGAGGTCGGCGGCCCGACCGTTCCACCACCCGCCGTACTGGCGGATGAGGTTGCGGGCGACGAACTCGGGCCGGTCGTAGCGGGGCTGGAGCGACGGCTCGGCCGCGAGGTGGGCCGGGATCTCGAGTGCGGCGACGATCTCGTCGTGGGTCAGGCCCGCGTTCAGCCCCGTGAGCGTCTGGTCGACGATCGTGCGCAGGTACTCGGCCTGGACCGTGAACAGGTGGCGGATGTGGTCGACCCCGGTCTGGTGGAGGCTGTGGCCGGGCAGGAGGATCTCGGCGCCGAGCGCCGCCATCGCGTCGGCGGCGTCGGCCCAGGCCTCGGGGTAGCGCTGCACCTTCTGGGGGTTGCCGCAGTTCGGGGAGACGTTGAACCAGAAGTCGCCGCAGGCCAGCGTCCTGCGGCCCGGCACCCACACCCAGGTGGCGTCGTCGGTCTCGCCGCGCGCGTGGTGCAGGTGGAACTCCTCGCCCCCGATCGTGAGGACGAGGGCGTCGGTGTATGTGAGGTCGGGCCAGACGAAGTGGGCGTCGTCGCGGGGCCAGGGCACGGTCGCGGGGTCGACGCTGAACTGGCGGGCGTTGGCGGCGGTGTTGTACCCGGCGGTGCGCGCGTAGCGCCGGAACCGGGGGACGACGTTCTCGTGGGCGACGATCCGGGGCCGCTCGCCGGCGTCGAGGAAGCCCCACAGCCCGAAGGCGTGGTCGACGTGGCCGTGGGTGAAGATCACCGTGTGGAGGGGTGCCGCGGTCACCGACCGCACCGCCGAGTGGATCCGCTCGGCGTCGGTGGCTTGGCCGGCGTCGACCAGGACCAGGCCCTCGTCGGTCTCGAAGCAGGCGGCGTTGACCCACGACGGCTGGACGATCCAGGTCCGGGGCGCCACCTCGGTGATGGGCGGGGTGGGCATGGTTTCCCACGCTACGCGAGACTGCGGGTCCCCGGGGAGGCCGTCGGGCCCGACGCCACCCACCGACGCACAAGGAGCACCCGATGCCGCTGAACCCCGATGCCGTGGGATTCGTGTCCGAGCCGTCCGAGGCCCGCTGGACCTCCCGGGACTCCCTGCTCTACGCCCTCGGCGTGGGCGCCGGGGTCACCGACCCCACCGGCTTCGAGCTCGAGTTCACCACCGAGAACTCCGACGGGATCACCCAGCGCGCGCTGCCGACCATGCCGGTCGTGCTCGGCGGCGGTGGGCCCGGCCCGATGAGCGCCATCGGCACCTTCGACTGGGCGATGCTCGTGCACGGCGAGCAGGGGATCACCCTGCACCAGCCGGTTCCGGTCGAGGGCACCGCCCGCATCGTGGGCAAGGTCGCCGCGATGTACGACAAGGGCAAGGCCGCCGTGGTCGTGCTCGAGAGCGAGGCGCGCGAGCCGGGGGGCGACCTCCTGTGGACCACCACGATGTCCGCGTTCATCCGGGGTGAGGGTGGCTGGGGCGGCGACCGCGGCCCGAGCGGCCCCCGCAACGAGGCGCCCGACCGGGCACCCGACCACGTGGTGTCGTACGCGACCCGTCCCGACCAGGCGCTGCTGTACCGCCTCAACGGCGACCGCAACCCGTTGCACTCCGACCCCACGTTCGCGGCGCGGGCCGGCTTCCCGAAGCCGATCCTCCACGGGCTGTGCACCTACGGCTTCACCGGCCGCGCGCTGCTGCACGCGGTGTGCGGGAGCGACCCGGCGCGCTTCAAGGCGATCGAGGGGCGGTTCTCGCACCCGGTGATGCCCGGCGACGTCCTCGACGTGAAGGTCTGGGTCGACGGCGCCGAGGCGATCTTCCAGACCTGCGTGGGCGACAACGTGGTCATCGACTCGGGACGCCTCACCTTCGCGTGAGCCCGGCCCGGATGGCCACGGCCGCCGAGGCGGCAGCGGTCCTCCGGCCGCGCGACGCCCTCGGGATCCCGCTCGGCCCGGGCCAGCCGACCACGTTCCTGCACGCCCTCGGCGACCGTGACGACTGGGAGGACCTCGTCGTCCACGGTGCGCTGCTC
This sequence comes from Actinomycetota bacterium, assembly GCA_016870595.1. Classification (GTDB taxonomy): domain Bacteria; phylum Actinomycetota; class Acidimicrobiia; order IMCC26256; family PALSA-555; genus CAIUKV01. The sequence continues at coordinate 16,661 of VGBI01000006.1, read as the reverse complement.
GTCGACCTGTTCGCGGTCTTCACCCGGACGGGCGTGCGCTACCGCACCGGGTTCATGGGCCCGGCCGAGCGGTTCCTGCGCGACTCGGGGGCGGCGGTCGAGTTCGTGCCTGCGGACTTCCGGCGTTTCGCCCGGGTGGCCGAGCGGGTCCGGCCCCGGGTGGTGGCGACCGCGGCGTCGGCGGTCGACGCCGACGGCTTCGTGAGCCTGTCGCTCCACGCCGGCGCGACCGTCGACGAGCTGCGCCGGGCCGGGGCCGACCCCGACCGGGTCCTGGTGGTCGAGGCCAACGCCCGGCTGCCCCGCACCCACGGCCTTGCGCCGCGGGCCCCGCACCGGCTGCACGTCGACGAGATCGACGTGCTCGTGCCGACCGACGCCGCGCCCTTCGTGCTCCCCGACGTCCCGGTGACGGAGGTCGAGGCGGCCATCGCCGGCCACGCGCGCGCGTTCGTCCACGACGGGTGCACGCTCCAGACCGGGATCGGGGGCATCCCGAGCATGGTCGCGACCCTGCTCGCCGACGGTCCGGGGGGCGACTACGGCGTGCACTCCGAGATGTTCACCACCGGGCTGATGCACCTGCACCGGGCGGGCAAGGTGACGAACCGGCGCAAGGGCATCCACGAGGGCTACTCGGTCACCACGTTCGCGGCGGGCACCGAGGAGCTGTACGGCTGGCTCGACGACAACCCCGAGGTGCGGTTCCTCCCCGTCGACCAGGTCAACGAGCCCGCGATCGTGGCGGCGAACTCGGCCATGGTCACGATCAACGGCGCGATCCTCGTGGACCTGACCGGGCAGGTCGCGGCCGACGCCATCGGCCCCGTGCAGTACTCGGGCATCGGGGGCCACGAGGACTTCGTGGCGATGTCGGGGTTCCAGCTCGAGGACCGGGCGCTGGTGTGCCTGCCGTCGTCGGTCGACCTCACCGGGACCCGTCGCCCTCGTATCGTCGCCGAGCTGCCACCGGGGACCGCGGTGACCACGCCCCGCCACCACGTCGACGTGGTGATCACCGAGCACGGCGCCGCCGAGCTGGCGGGGTTGACGGTGCGGGAGCGCGCGTTCGCGCTCGCCGACCTCGCCCACCCCGACAACCGCGACGCGCTCCGCGAGGCGGCCGACCGGCGCTGACCACACGGATTCCTAGCCTACGGGGGTGGCTTTGGAGACCGCAGTCGCCTACCAGGTGTTCAACCGGCCGGAGCTCACCCGCCGGAGCTTCGCGGTGATCGCCGCAGCCCGGCCGACCCGGCTCTTCGTCCTCGCCGACGGACCGCGGTGGGACGCCGACCGGGCGGCGTGCGCCGAGGTCCGCGAGATCGTCTCGGCTGTCGACTGGGACTGTGACGTCGAGTTCCACTTCAGCGACGTCAACCTGGGGTGCCGGGCCCGAGTGGTCTCGGGGTTCGACCGGGTGTTCTCCGTGGTCGACGAGATGATCTTCCTCGAGGACGACTCGCTGCCGCACCCCTCGTTCTTCCCGTTCTGCGAGGCGCTGCTGGCCCACCACCGCGACGATCCGACCGTGTTCATGGTCTGCGCGTCGAACTACCTGCAGGAGTGGCGGGCCGACGCGCGCGACTACCACCTCTCGCACCTTGGGAGCCCGTGGGGCTTCGGCCGGTAGCCGCCGGCGCAGTACACGACGGTGGGCACCGCAGGATCGAGCTCCCCGGCCCCGGCCAGCAGGCGGGGGAGCGGGATCGGGATCGCGCCGGGGACGGTGCCGGTGGTGACCTCGCCCGGGTTGCGCACGTCCACGATCTGGAGTCCGGGCAGCGCGGCCCGGCGCTCGGCGAGCTCGTCGGCGGTGAGGCGTGAGGCGCGGACCACGACCTCTGGACGGGTGGTGAACGCCGCGACGTAGTCGTCGAGGGCGCCGATCACCTGATCGAAGCCGATCCGGGCGAGCCGGGTCCGGGCCTCGGCCTCGGTGTTGGGCTCGCCCACGAGGACGATCGGGGTGTCGGCGGTGAGCACGGTGCCGGCGTACTCGGCGAAGCGTCCGTCGAGCCCGACCGAGACCGACCCGACGAGGTGCCCGGCCGCGAACATCGTCTGGTCGCGGGTGTCGAGCACCACTGCGCCGTCGCGCTGCGCGGCGAGCACCTCGTCGAGGTTCATCGGGGTGATCCCCTGGTCGTACAGCAGGGTCCGCTGCTCGCGGTTGCGGGTCGCCGCGAACAGGAAGTACGGCGGCGCGGCGGGCTGACCCTCCGTCACGACGGCGACGAACTCGGCTTCGGACATCGGCTGCAACGCGTAGTTCGAGGCGCGCTGCACGCCGATGGTCGACTCGGTCTCGGTGGACAGGTGCTTGCCGCACGCCGACCCGGCGCCGAGGGCCGGGAACACGCGGGTGGCGTCGGGCAGGGTCAGCAGCTGCTCGTGGAGGGACCGGTGGAGCATCCGGCCGAGCTCGTCGGCGGTGTGGCCGACCGACACCAGGAGGTCGGGACGGCCGACGTCGCCGATGAACAGCGTGTCGCCGGTCAGCACGCCGTAGGGCACGGGGTCGTCGGCGTGCTCCCACACGACCACCGAGATCGACTCGGGGGTGTGGCCCGGGGTGGCCCGGACCTCGAGGACGACCTCGCCCAGGTCCAGGCGCTGCCCGTGGGCCAGGGCCTCGATCGGGTACTCGGTCCGCCCCGCGGCGGCCTCGCCGTAGGCGATGCGGGCCCCGGTGGCTTCGGCCAGCTCGAGGTGGCCCGACAGGAAGTCGGCGTGGAAGTGGGTCTCGATCACCCACTCGATGCGCAGGCCCGCCCCCTCGGCGTCGTCGAGGTACTGCACGATGTCGCGTCGGGGGTCCACCACGACGGCGCGCCCGGTGGTGGTGTCGCCGACGAGATAGGAGGCGTGCGAGAGACAGCCGAGGTAGTACTGCCGGAACCAGAGCATCGGAGGCTGCTGCTCGGCGGGACGCGGCGGCGGGCCGTTGCGGGCGCGGTGGACCCGGTCGGGCGAGGGTACCCCGACCGCCTGGCGCTCAGGCCGGGCGGAAGTAGGGGAGGGCGAAGCCGTCGGCGACCGGGTGGAACTCGACCGCGACCCGCAGGCCTACGGCGAGGTCGGCGACCCGGCAGCCGATCACCGCAGCCAGCATCTGGTAGCCCTCGTCGAGGTCGATGATCGCCGGGGCGTAGGGCACCACGAAGCTGGGCTGCTGCGGTCGCCAGACCACCGTCCACGAGTACACGGTGCCGAGTCCGGCGCTGCGGGCCCAGGTCAGCGCCCGGGCGCCGCAGCGGCGGCACACCACGGCGGGGTCGAACTCGGCGCGCTTGCACGCGTCGCAGCGCTGGTACACGAGCTCGTGGCGGGCCGCGGCCTCCCAGTACGGCGCCGAGTGGGAGCTCGGCGTGGGGGGCGGGATCGTGGCCGGCTGCGGCACCAGACGGTCGTCGCCGGTGGGCGCGGACTCGGGGCTCACGGGCGCTCCCGACCGAGCAGCAGCACGTCGTTGAACAGTGCGCCGGCGCCACCACCCGAGCACAGGGCGACCTCGGCGCCCTCGACCTGCATGGTCGTGCACGTGCCCCGCAGCTGCTGCACGCCGCGGATCACGCGCTGGAGCAGCTGCGAGGTCTGGCCGCCGTGGCTGAACGCCATGAGGCCACCGTCGGTGGTGATCGGGAACCGCCCGCCAGGTCCGATGGTGCCGTCCATGACGAACGGTCCGCCCTCGCCCTCGCCGCAGAACCCGAACGCCTCGAACTGGCGGATGATCTCGAACGAGAACGGGTCGTAGAGCTCGCAGACGTCGACGTCGTCGGGCCCGAGGCCGGCGGTGGCGAAGGCACGCCGCGCGGCCCGGCGGCCGACGTAGCCGTTGGGGATCCCGTCGGGGTCGCGGCCGCGCAGGTCCCAGGCCGGCGCGTGGCGGTACGAAGGGCCGATCCGGTCGGTCGAGCCACCGAGGATCCAGACCGGCGCGTGGGGCAGGTCGGGGACGCGGTCGGCGCGGGCCAGCACGATCGCGCAGCCGCCCTCGGAGGTCATGGCGCACTCGAGCAGGTGGAACGGGTCGGCCACCATCCGCGAGGCGAGGATGTCGTCGACGGTGAAGGGGCCGCGCCCGGCGTAGATCGCGTCGGGGTGGACGTGCCCGTTGTTGCGGACCGTCGCCGCGACCGTCGCCATCTGCTCGGCCGTCGTGCCGTACATGTGCATGTGGCGGCGGGCGATCAGGGCGAACTCGGCGGCGGTGAACATCCCGTACGGCGCGACGAACTCGTGGTTGGGGCGGGTCCACGGTGCGGTGCTCGCCCGCTCCGTGTACACGCCGGCCTGGCCCGCGGCCACGACCACGACGTCGCTGAGGCCGGTGGCGATCTGGGCCGCCGCCTCCATCACCGCCGGGATCCCGAGCGCGCTCGCCGACTGCCACACCGGGCCCAGGCCGAGCTCGTAGGTCAGGTCGCTGCTGAGCGACCCCGTGATGCCGTCGACGTCGCGCACGTCGAGCCCGGCGTCGGCGAGGGCGCCGAGCGTGGCGTCGATGGCGACGCTCAGCGACGTCTCGCCCTCGAGGACCCGGGCCTGGCGGGGATTGTGGACGCCGGCGACGACGACGTCACGGAAGGGATGCACCGACGCAGGTTGGCACGGGCACCGGGCCGGGCGCCATGCCGGGACTGGCTACGCTCCCGCCCGTGAACAAGGTCAAGGTGGGCTTCTTCTCCTTCACGGAGATCACCGACCCGGCGGAGCACCGGGCCTACAACGAGTGGCACCAGCTCGATCACATGCCCGAGCAGTTCCCCATCCCGGGGATCGTCTCCGGGCAGCGGTGGGTGTCCACGCCGGCGTGCCGGGCCGCCCGGGCGGTCGACGAGGACCCGCTGCGGCCGGTGCACTACATGACCCTCTACCTGATGGCCGATCCCGTCGACCGCACCCTGCGCGACTTCATGGAGGTCGGGCAGCAGCTCCGCTCGTTGGGGCGATTCCACCAGTACCGGCGGGCAGCGGTGTCGGGTCCGCACCAGTGGCTCGAGGCCCACGCCGCACCGCGGGTGCTCGTGGGGGCCGAAGCGGTGCCGTACCGACCCAACCGGGGGATCTACACGATCGTCGAAGCGCCGCAGGAGGCCGGGAGTGCCGCGGCGGCCGACGCCGCCGACGCCTGGGTCCGCGGCCTGCACACCGACTGGGCGGTGGCCGCGTGCGCGCTGCCCGGGGTCGCCGGGGTGTGGCAGTTCGCCACCAGCCCGGCCCTGCGCGGCGCAGGCTGGAGCACGGGGGAGCGCCGGGTCACGGTCTGCTACCTCGACGACGACCCGCTCGCGGTGGCCGACGCGATCCGCCCGCTGCTGGCCGACCGGTGGCGCGACGCCCCGGTGCGCCCGGTCCACGCCGGTCCCTACGAGACCGTCGTGCCGTTCCAGTGGGACTGGTTCGACTGACCCGGCCCCGGCCCCGGACCCGGCCCCGGCCCGGTCTCAGGCCGTCCTGGTGAGGAACAGCTGGAGCTCCATCACGGCCCGGTCCTCCACCGAGACCACGACGGCGGCCCGGGGCTTGTCGATCGCGTAGTCGGCGAACGCCACCTCGAGCGAGCCAACCAGGGCGATCACCGGCCCCTGACGCTTGGCGGTCAGGGGGATGGTCACGTCGCGGGTCACGCCGTGCAGCGTGAGCGTGCCGGTGGCGGGAACGGTGATCTCCACCCCGTCGGCGGGGACCGAGGGTAGGGGGATCGGGCTGGTGAGCCGGAACTGCGCCGTGGGGAAGCGGCTGGTCTCGATCGCCTGGGAGCGGATCGCGTTGTCGCGGCGGGAGTCGTCGGTCGTGAGCGTGGTCATGTCGACGGTGAAGTCGGCGGCGGTCACGGTGGAGCCGGCGAAGGTCATCCGGCCGGTCACGTTCGGGGTCCGCCCGACCACGGTCTTGGCCCCGACGCCTGCGAGCACCTCCTGCACCCGGAATCCGGCGAAGGCGCTCGAGAAGTCGCTGAAGCTGCCGACGGAGCGGTCGACGGTCCAGGTGCCGTCGAGCGGGCTCGCCGGGGCCTTCGGGTCGGACCGGTCGAGGGACTCGGTGGCCCGGTCGATGCCGACGGCCGAGGGAGCGTCGCTGCGGAAGAACGCCCACCAGCCGCCGACCGCGACCGCAGCGACCACCACCACGGCGGTGAGGATGAGGACGAGGCGCTTGCTCACCGCGGCGCTCCGGATGATCGGAGGTGGCCGCCGGGGTGGGGAGGAGTGGGCACGCCGGCAAGCAACCCACGGGGCGGGGCCGCGATTCCCGTCCGGGTTCAGGCGTGGTGCCGCAGCGCGTCGGGCCCGGGGCCGTCGGGACCGGGGGCGAGCGTGGCGAACCCGCACATCGCCATCGCCCGTGCCAGCTCTTCGGTGAGGTGCTCGAGCACGCCCGCCGCGCCCGCCTCACCGTCGAGCGCGAGCCCCCACAGCACGGGACGTCCCACCATCACGGCACGCGCGCCGAGGCACCGGGCCCGCAGCACGTCGACCCCGCTGCGGATCCCGCCGTCCACGTAGACCTCGGCGCGGTCGCCCACGGCGTCGACCACCTCGGGGAGCACGTCGGCGGTGGCGGCGAGTCCGTCGAGGGTGCGGCCCCCGTGGTTCGACACCGCGACCGCCGCGGCGCCGTGGTCGAGGCAGGCCCGGGCGTCGTCGCCCCGCATCACGCCCTTCACCACCACGGGCAGTCCGCTCCACTCGCCGAAGCGGGCCAGGTCGGCGAAGGTCACCGTGGGGTCGAAGTCGGAGGCCATCGCCATGAGGTCGGAGCGGTCGGCCTCGTCGGGGGCGGCGAGGTTGGGGAAGCGGAAGTCGCCCGGAGGCACCAGGCCTGCGCCCAGGCGGGCGCGCCGGTGCACCGCGCCCCCGTCGACACTGACCACGACGGCGTGGTACCCGGCGGCCCCGGCCCGCTCGGCCAGCGCCCGGGTCCGGCCCCGGTCGCGCAGCATGTACATCTGGGCCCACCGCGGACCGTCGGGCGCGGCAGCGGCGACGTCCTCGATCGAGGTCGTCGCCGCCATCGACACCACGTACAGCGCGCCGCAACGTGCCGCGGCCCGGGCGGTGGCGCGCTCACCCTCGTCGTGGACGAAGCGGTGCATCGCGGTGGGGGCGATGACCACGGGGGTGGCGACCGGTGTGCCGAGCAGCGTCGTCGTGACGTCGACCGTGCCGACGTCGCGCAGGACCCGGGGCCGCAGGTGCCAACGGGTCCACGCCTCGGCGTTGGCCCGCATGGTGTGCTCGGCTCCCGCCCCGTGGGCGAGGTAGGCCCACGCCGCGGGCGACGCGACGCGCTGCGCCGCGGTCTCCAGGTCGGCGAGCGTGGGCGGGAAGACCCGGGGCGCCGGCGGGCTCACGGCATGACCACGCCGCCGTTGGGCCGCAGGACCTGGCCGGTCATGAAGCGCGACGCGTCGGCGGCGAGGTACAGCATCGCCCAGGCGATGTCCTCGGGCTCGCCGGTCCGGGCGAGCGGGCTCTGGGCGGCCCGCATCGCGAACGCCGCGCGCTTGGCCTCGGGGTCCTCGCTGCCGTCGGCGCGCCGGTAGTGACCCGCGACCATCGGGGTATCGACGAAGCCGGGCGCGACCGCGTTGACCCGGATCCCGGCCGGACCGCCCTCGAGCGCGGCCGACCGCGTGCACATCATCACCGCCGCCTTCGTCATCGCGTACACGGCGATCGTCGGCGCAGGCATGTCGGCGCCGGCGGAGGCGATGTTGATCACCGACCCGCCGTGGGCCTGCATCACGCGCAGTGCCGCCGCCGTGCCCCAGAACACGCCGGCCTGGTTCACGGAGGTGACGAGCTCGTAGTCGGCCTCGGTGACGTCGACGATCGGCGAGTAGCGCAGGACCCCGGCGACGTTGGCCCAGACGTCGACCCGGCCGTGCGCGGCGAGGGCCCGGTCGGCGAGGGCGTCGACCGCCGCGCGCACCGTGACGTCGGTGGGCACCACGGTGGCGACCCGACCCCGGGCCCGGACCCCGGCGGCGGTGCCGGCGAGGTCGTCGGCGTGCAGGTCGGCGAGCACGACGTCGGCGCCGGCCTCGGCGAAGGTCAGTGCGGCCCGGGCGCCGATGCCCCGGGCCGCGCCGGTGACCACGGCGGTGCGGCCGGCGAGGGAGAACGCCCGCACCAGGTCGGCCGAGAGCACGGGCGTGACGTCGGGCGATGTGACGACGGGCGGCGGGACGTCGGGCATGACGACCTCCAGGCGGGGGCGGGGGCGGCGCGGAGCGTACCCCGGGGGTGTCCGGTGCGGCCGGGGACGCAGCGCGGTAACGTCCGACCGCCATGGGGGCGCTCTCGCACATCCGGATCTGCGACTTCACCGGCCAGCTCGCCGGCGCCGGCGCCACGCGCACCCTGGCTGCGTTCGGGGCCCAGGTCATCAAGATCGAGGACCCGGTCACCGAGGGGCGCTGGGACATCCTGCGGGGGATGCAGCCCTTCGTCGACGAGCGCCGGGGCGGCGAGCTCGGCGGGGGCTTCCAGAACCACAACGTCGAGAAGCTCGGCATCACCCTGAACCTGCGCACGGAGCGGGGGCGCGAGCTGCTCGCCGAGATCGTGCGCATCTCCGACGTGGTCGCCGAGAACTTCGCCGCCGGGGTCCTCGCCCATCTCGGGTTCCCGTACGAGCGCCTGCGGGAGATCCGTGACGACGTCATCTACGTGTCGAACTGCGGGTTCGGGCACCGGGGTCCGTACTCGTCGTTCAAGACGTGGGGTCCGATCGTGCAGGCGTGCTGCGGCCTGACCTTCACCTCGGGCCTGCCCGACCTGCCCCCGGCGGGCTGGGGCTACTCGTACATGGACCACCACGGCGGCAACGTGATGGCGCTCGCGATCCTGACCGCGCTCGTGCACCGGAACCGCACCGGTGCCGGGCAGTGGGTCGACATGTCGTGCACCGACGCCGGGGCGACCATGCTCGGCCCGGTGGTGCTCGACTACACGGTGAACGGTCGCCCGGCCCGCCGCCCCGGTGCACCCGACAGCAACCACAGCGACGCGCCGGTGATGGCCCCGCACAACATCTACGCCGCCCGGGGTGACGACGAGTGGTTCGCGATCGCCTGTCGTCACGACGACGACTGGGTCGCGCTGGCCGACGTCCTCGGCGCCACCGCTGACGGCGCGTGGGCCGCCGACCCGGGCTACGCCACGCTCGCCGGTCGCGTCGCGCGCCAGGCCGACCTCGACGCCCGCCTCGCCGAGTGGTGCCGGCCGCGCGACAAGTTCGACCTGCAGGCCCAGATGCTCGCCGCCGGGGTGCCGGGGGTCGCGGTGCAGCGCCCGGGGGAGCGCATCGAGGACGACCCCGGGACCACCGAGTGGGGCCTGTGGCCGTGGGTGGAGCACCGGGCCATGGGCCGGTTGCGGGTCGACGGGCTGCCGGTGCACCTCTCCGAGACCGACTGGCACATCGAGCGGGCCGCGCCGCTGCTCGGACAGGACAACGACGTCGTGTACGGCGAGATCCTCGGCCTCGGCGCGTCCGAGATCGCCGACCTCCGGTCCGAGGGGGTCATCTGATGGCGCGCGAGGCGATCGGCCCGCACCTCTCGACCGCGCCGCTCGCGCCGCCCGACCCGACCCGGCCCGGCCCGCTCGCGGGCCTGCGGGTGATCGAGCTGGCCGGGGAGTACGCGGCGTTCTGCGGCCGGTTTCTGGCCGACTTCGGGGCCGAGGTGATCCTGGTCGAGCCCCCGGGGGGCGCACCCCAGCGCTGGTACGAGCCGTTCGTCGACGACGTGGTCGACCCCGAGCGCAGTCTGTGGTTCTGGCACTACCACGCCAACAAGTTCGGCGTGCAGCTCGACCTCGACTCGGCGGAGGGGCGGGAACGGTTCCGTGAGCTGGTCGCGTCGGCCGACATCGTCGTGGAGTCGGAGGCCCCCGGGCGTCTCGCCGCCCTCGGCGTCGACGACGCCGATCTGCGCGCCACGCAGCCCGGTCTGATCTGGGCGGCGGTGACCGCGTTCGGCCGGACGAACTCGCGGGCCCACGAGCCTGCGACCGACCTCACCGTGCTGGCCAACGCCGGCCCGGTGTGGAGCTGCGGCTACGACGACCACACGATCCCGCCGGTGCGCGGCGGCGGGAACCAGGCGTACCACACCGCCTCGGTGCACGCCGCGATCGGGATCCTCGTCGCGGCGCTGCACCGCGACGTGACGGGACGCGGCCAGTTCATCGACGTGAGCGTGCACGCAGCCTCGAACGTCACCACCGAGTTCGCATCGTACGGATGGCTGGTGGCGCAGGAGACCGTGCAGCGTCAGACCTGTCGCCACGCCAGCGCGCACCCGACCCAGGTCACGGTCGCCTGCAGCGCCGACGGCCGCTACCAGCCGACCGGAGTGCCGCCCCGGGCCGCCCGCGAGTTCCGGATCCTCATCGACTGGGTCGACGACCTGGGCTGGCGCGACGAGATCCCCGACGTCACCCTGCTCGAGCTCGGCGAGGAGCGCGGCGGCGTCGACATGTCGGAGATGTTCGAGGACGATCTCGTCGCCGAGATCTTCCGGGCCGGCCGGGACGTGCTCGTGGCCATCGCCACCCGAGTGACCGCGTACGAGTTCTTCGTGCAGGGCCAGCGGCGCGGCATGGCCCTCCCGGTGATCTTCGCGCCCGAGGAGGTGCTCGAGGACGAGCACTTCCGGGCCCGGGGCTTCCCGGTCACCCTCGACCACGCCGACCTCGGCCGCCCCGTCACCTACGCCGGGGCCCCGTTCGTGATGGACGAGTCCCCGTGGCACCTCCGCCGGCACGCACCACGCCTCGGCGAGCACGACGATCTGCTCTCCGGATCCTGACGTCACTGTCCGGATCCTGATCCCGGGAGGACCGATGACCACCACTGCGAGCGAACCCACCGTCGGCGACCTCACGGTCGACTGGCCGCTGCACTCGTGCGACGACCACCTCGACCTCCCGGCGGTGCCCACCGACCTCTGGACCTCCCGCATGCGCGAGACCGACCCCGCGCGCGTCCCCCACGTGGAGGTCGTCGACGGACGGACGATGTGGGTGTGCGACGGGAGCGTCCTCGGTCTGTCGGGGGCCACCCCGGCCGCGCACACCTGTTACGAGCGCGGCGGGATCGAGCAGGACGGGTTCCGCCCGTCGAACCCGGTGCTGCGCCTCCAGGACCTCGACCGCGACGGCGTGGCCGCGTCGGTGATCTACGGACCGTCGGTGATGGGCCTCAAGATCGCCGACGACGCGCTCCAGGCCGAGGCCTACCGGTGCTGGAACGACTGGACGGCCGAGTTCAACCGGGTCGACCCGAACCGGCTGTGCATCCTGGCCCGGCTGCCGTCGCGCCGCCCCGAGGACGCCACGAAGGAGATCGAGCGGGTGGCCGCCCTCGGCCACCGGGGCGCGGTGCTCGACCCCGTGGAGGCCCTGGTCGGGGAGCCCGAGTGGGAGCCGTTCTGGGCCGCGGCCGAGGCGGCCGGTCTCCCGATCAGCTACCACCTCGGCGGCGGTGCGAACCGCGCCGTGTACCGGATGGGCGACTGGCGGGAGCCGGTGTTCGCCACCGTGTCGCCGATGCAGCTCGACGAGGCGATCGCGGAGACCGTGTTTTCGGGCGTGCTGGAGCGCCACCCCGGCGTGCGCCTCGTCCTGGCCGAGGCCGGCCTGGGCTGGCTCCCGTACCTGATCGCCCGCATGGACCACGAGTGGGTCAAGCACTCGAACATCGTCGGTCGACTCGAGACGCCGCCGAGCGAGCTGATGCGCCGGCAGGTGTGGGTGACGTTCGAGGAGGAGCACCACGCCGACGTGTTCATCGGGATGATCGGCGCCGACCGCGTGATGTGGGCGTGCGACTACCCGCACCCCGACAGCACCTGGCCCGACTCGCGCGCGGTGATCGCGCGCGACATGGGGACCATGGCCCGGGCCGACGTCGAGCGGATCACCTCGGGGAACTGCCGGGCCCTCTACGGCTTCGACTGAGCCGGCTCGCCGCTGCGGTCGGCCGGCGCATCGCGGTACACGGGGTCGGTGCGGTCGCGCGCGCCCGTCAGCAGACCCGGAGCGAGCGGCCACCAGGTGGCCTCGGTCACGACCTGGGACCACTCGGTGACCGCGACCCGCTGCGCGATGCGCCATTCGCCGTCGCGGCACTCGAACCGGTCCACGAAGCGGAAGCCGGTCACGAGATTGTGCTCGGGTGGGCCACCCGGTGTGCGGTGGACGGCGAGGCCGTAGGTCTCGACCGCCGCGACGGTCGGGGCGCCGTCGGCGTCGGTGGTGGTGACGTCGACCGCTGGGGGGCCGAGGAGGTGCATGGTCGAGTGGTAGCGGCGCAGCACGCGCTCGACCCAGACGCAGAACTCGTCGACCGGGCCGGAGAAGCTCCCGTGCGAATCGGTGGCGTCGGGGTGGTAGCACGACCGGACGAGGTCGAGATCGAGCCGGTCGATGCCGCGGACGTAGTCGAGCAGGACCCGACGGATCCGGGCCTCGGCCCAGAGGATGGCGACCGCAGGTCCGGGCGCCCCCGGCGCCCCCCGCTCGGGTCCGGGACCGCTCAGGATCCGGCCCTGGCTCCGGCCTCGGCCTCGGCCTCGGCGATCCGGGCGGCGTGCCGTGCGGCCGCCTCGGCCTCGGCCCGCTCGTCGGCGAGCTCCCAGGCCAGGCGCAGGCCGACCGCGGCGGCGCCGGCGGCGAACAGCCCGATGAGGCGGGCCCGCTTCGGGAGTCCGGGGGTGACGAGCAGGGCGACGGCGTCGACGGCGTCGGCGGCCGCGCCCCATCCGGTCCACTCGGCGGCCTGGGTGCCGCCCCGCACCCCGGCGACGGCACCGAGGCCGAGGGCGAGGTCGCGGACGCCGACCATCCGCAGGGCGGCCCGGGTCGCCCCGCTGCGGGACCCCAGGCCGACGGCGGCGCCCACCCCGGGGAGCACGGTCAGCGACGCGCCCACCAGGGCCCGGCCCCGGGCGTACCAGAGTGCGGTGCGGCGGCGCTGCGGATCCATCGGGGTCTCCTCCTCGGCGCCCGGTCGGCGCCCGTGCGCCCGTCCCGGTGGGGCGGGGGTGCCGCATCGTAGGCTCCGGCCGCCGTGTCCACGACTCCCGCTCCCGATCCCGCTCCCGGGCCGGCTCCCGGGCCGGCGAGCGCACCGGTGCGCTACGGGATCGTCGGGGCCGGGATGATGGGCCAGGAGCACCTGCGCAACCTCCTCGCCCTCGAGGGCGCGGTGGTCACCGCCCTGGCCGACCCCCACGAGCGCTCGCGTACCGATGCGCTCGGGTGGCTGCCGCCCGGGACCGAGGTCGCCACCTTCGCCGACCATCACGCCCTGGTCGCGGCCGACGTGTGCGACGCGGTCGTGATCGCGACCCCCAACCACACCCACCACGACGTGCTGCTCGACCTGCTGCCCACCGACCTGCACCTGCTGGTCGAGAAGCCGCTGTGCACCACGGTGCCCGACTGCCGCCGGGTGCTCGACGCGGCCGAGGGACGGGAGGCCGTGGTATGGGTCGGCCTGGAGTACCGCTACATGCCGCCCGTCGCCCGGCTGGTCCGGGAGGTCCGGGCCGGGGCCGTGGGCCGCGTCCGGATGGTCCATCTGCGCGAGCACCGCTTCCCGTTCCTGCCCAAGGTGGGCGACTGGAACCGCTTCTCCCGCAACACCGGCGGCACGCTGGTGGAGAAGTGCTGCCACTTCTTCGACCTCATGGCCCACATCGTGGGGGAGCGCCCCGAACGGGTGATGGCGTCGGGTGCCCAGGACGTCAACCATCTCGACGAGCGCTACGACGGCGAGGTTCCCGACATCCTCGACAACGCGTACGTGATCGTCGAGTTCCCGGGCGGCGCGCGGGGCCTGCTCGACCTGTGCATGTTCGCCGAGGGGAGCGCGCACCAGGAGGAGGTCGTGGTGGTCGGCGACGTCGGCAAGGTCGAGGCCTTCCTGCCCGACTCGACGCTGCGGACCGGCCGGCGGGCCGACGGACGCGACGGCGTGCGCACCGAGACCGTCCACGACCCCCTCGTGCGCCACGAGGGCTTCCACCACGGCTCCAGCTACCTGGAGCACCTCGACTTCCTCGCCGCGATGCGCAGTGGCTCGCGTCCGACGGTGGGACTCGACGACGGGCTCTGGTCGGTCGCGGCCGGGGTCGCTGCGCACCGCTCGATCGACGAGGGGCGACCGGTCGCCCTCGCAGAAGTGCTCGGCGGGGACTGAGCCGCCACCGTGCTCGAGGCGTTCCTCGTCAGCTTCGGGATCATCTTCGTCGCCGAGCTCGGCGACAAGAGCCAGCTGATGGCCATGACCTTCGCGGCCCGCTACCGCGCCCTGACCATCCTCCTCGCGATCACCGCGGCCACCGCGGTCGTCCACCTGGTGAGCGTGGCCATCGGGGCGGCGCTCGGCGCAGCCCTGCCGACCGACCTCATCGCCGTCCTCGGGGGGATCGCCTTCCTCGGGTTCGGTGCGTGGACGCTCCGGGGCGACGCGCTCGACGACGCCGACGAGGCCCGGGCCGCGCGCACGACACGGTCGGTGTTCTGGACCGTCGCCGGGGCGTTCTTCCTGGCCGAGCTGGGCAACAAGACCATGCTGGCGACGATCACGCTCGCCACCGATCACGGTGTGGTCGGCACCTGGATCGGCTCGACCCTGGGCATGGTCGCGGCCGATGCGATCGCGATCGGCGTGGGCCAGGTGCTCGGCAGTCGCCTCCCGGAGCGGGCGGTGAAGATCGGCGCCGCCGTGATCTTCTTCGGGTTCGGCGCCTGGCTGATCGTCGACGTGCTGACCTGACCCGGGCTGACCTGACCCGGGCTGACCCGGCCTGACCTGACCTGGCGCGACCGGGCCCGGCCCGGCCCGACCTGGGTACGCTGCCGACGTGCGCGCGCTGCAGTACGGCGTCCCGGCCGATCCCGACCCGGCGACCGAGGCCGATCGGGCCTCGACCAACCCGCTGCGCCAGGGCCTCGCCCGGGTCCCGATGGCCCTCGTCGACCTCCCGCCGGCCCGGCCGCTGCGCGACGACTGGGTGGTGGTCCGGCCCCGCCTCACCGGGATCTGCGGCTCCGACGCCAAGCAGGTCTTCGGCGACTTCGGTGAGGTGCAGAGCGCCGACAACCCGATGAAGGCGTTCTTCTCGATGCCCCACGTGCTCGGCCACGAGGTCGTGGCCGACGTGGTCGAGCTGGGTCCGGCGGCCGGGGGCCTCGCGATCGGCGACCGCGTGGTGCTGAACCCGTGGCTCTCCTGCGGCCCGCGCGGCGTGCACCCCGTGTGCGCCGCGTGCACACGGGGCGACTTCAGCCTGTGCGCGAGCTTCGCGGTCGGACCGATCGCCCCCGGCATCCACATCGGCACCTCGCGCGACGCCACCGGTGGATGGGCCGAGCGCATGCCCGCGCACGACTCCATGCTGTTCCGCGTGCCCGACGACCTCTCCGACGAGGCGGCCGTGCTCGCCGACCCGTTCGCGGTCATGCTCCACGCGGTCACCCGGCACCCACCGCCCGCGGACGGCCGGGCCCTGGTCTACGGCGCCGGCGCCCTCGGGCTCTGCGCGGTCGCGATCCTGCGCGCGCTGCACCCGGACGTCGAGGTGCTCGTCGTCGCCCGCTTCGCCGCCCAGGCTGCGTTCGCCGAGCGGCTCGGCGCCACCGTGATCGGCCACGAGCCCGCGCTCACGGTGATCGAGGCGGCAGCGGCGTGGTCGGGTGGCGTCCTCCAGCCGAGCGACGGGCTGCCCATGGCCTACCCGGGGGCGATCGACGTCGTCTACGACACCGTGGGCAAGCGCGAGACCTTCGAGGTCGGCGCCCGCGTGCTCGCCGCGCGCGGCACGCTGGTGAAGGCCGGGGTCCACGGTCCGACCTACTGGGAGGACTCGCCGCTGTACTTCAAGGAGATCTCCTTCGTCGGGTCCAACGCGTTCGGCCTCGAGACGGTCGAGGGCGTGACCCGGCACGGGATCGCGCACTACCTCGACCTCGCCGCCGCCGGCCGGATCGACCTCGCGGCCATGGTCACCCACGTCTTCCCGCTCGACGACCGCTGGCGCGACGCGTTCCGGACCCTGGCCGACCAGGGCGACACCGGCGCGATCAAGGTCGCCTTCTCCCCGAACGCCGTACCGCCGGCCGACTCCCCGACGATCGGAGCCCGATGACCCGTGACCTCGTGCTCGACACGCCCGACGGCCCGATGGGCCTGTTCGAGGCCGCTCCCGTCGGGACCCCGCGCGGTGGGGTGATCGTCGTCCAGGAGGCGTTCGGAGTGAACGCCCACATCCGCGACGTGACCGCACGCGCCGCGGCCGCCGGGTACCTCGCGGTGGCGCCCGCGTACTTCCACCGGGCCGGAGGTGGAGCGGTCGAGGACTACACCGACGTCGCGTCGATCTTCCCGCTGTTCGAGGGTCTCACCGACGACGGCATCCTCGTCGACACCGACGCCGCGATCGCCCACCTCCGGTCGGCCGGCATCACCGACGACGGCATCGGCGTCGTGGGCTTCTGCTTCGGGGGGCGCGCCGCGTTCCTCGTCGCGGCACGGCGTGCGTTCGGTGCTGCGGTGGGCTTCTACGGCGGCGGGATCGCGAGCAAGGGGGTGCTGCCGTTCCCGGCGCTCGTCGACGAGGCCGCGACCCTGCG
>VGBI01000005.1 GCA_016870595.1 Actinomycetota bacterium | reverse complement strand
CGGGGCCGCCCGTCCGAGGCGGTCGGCGGAGCCGGGGCGTACCCGAACTCGGGCCGGGTCAGGGCCGCCGCCGCCCCGGCCGGGACCGACGGTGACGGCGCGCCCGATCGTGGGGCCGGTCGGTCGGGGATGCGGGTCGCCGCCGCGCTGTACGACCAGGTGAACGGCCCGGTGCGGCCCCGGCGGGCCCGCTCGGCCTCGATCGCGGCCCGACCCCGGGCGTAGGCCTCGGGGGTCGGGAACAGCGGGTGCCAGCCGTCGCCCGCCCGGGCCGCCCGCCGGAGCGCGACCCCGGCGTTGCCCCCCACCCAGAGCGGCACGGCCCCGGGCGCGAACCCGCCCGGAGGGGTGCCCACCGGGTGCACGCCCTGGAAGGCGAAGCGGGGACCCGGGTGCGCGACCGGACCCGACCCGGCCCAACTGGCCCGCAGCACGTCGAGCACCTCGTCGGTGCACGGACCCCGGTCGGCCGGGTCGAGCCCGAGCGCGGCGAACTCGCCCTCGAGGTAGCCCACCCCGATCCCGACGACCAGGCGCTCCCCCGACAGGCGGGCGAGGGACCCGGCGAGTGCGGCGAGCACCAGCGGCGGCCGGTACGGCGCGACGAGGACGTCGGTCCCGAACCGCAGGCGGGTGGTGCGCCCGAGGCCCCACGCGCACGCCGCCAGAGGGTCGAGCATGGGGGGCGCCAGGACCGGCGTCGCGTAGTCGGGCAGCGCGACGTGGTCGGCGAACCACGCCCCCTCGAACCCGAGGGCCTCGGCCGCGTCGATGCACGCCGCCATCGCGCCGGGATCCCCCAGCGCGCCGTAGCTCGGGACGACGACCGAGAACCTCACGCCGGGCCGGGCGCCGGGCCGGGCACGACGCCGGACGCGGAGGCGGTCGCGCTCGGGGGCTCCTGCTCGGCGAGGACGTGGTCGAGCAGGGCCCGTCCGTGGTCGGACGCCACCGCGACGTCGGCCGCGCTCACCACGAGCCCCGGCCGCAGGGCCTGGAGGCGCAGGTTCTCGCCGCGGTGCTGGGGGCTCGGGAAGATCCCGGCGAAGCCGAAGCCGGCGTCGGCGAGCTCGTCGCCGACCAGTCCGGTGGCGGGCTGGTCGAGCCGCAGGTCGACGAAGACCATGTCGACGCCGCGGGCGAAACGGGCGTCGCGCTGCTCGGTCAGCACCGTCGCCAGGTCGGTGCCGATCTGCTCGACGTGGAGGATCACCGTGTTGTGCGTGGTCAGCGCCTCGGCGTGCACGCGGGAGTGGGGCGGGACCTTCGTCCGGGCCGGTGCATCGGCAAGGCGGCCGCGCAGCCCCCCGTGGTGGAGCACCGCGTGGATCACGTCGCGGTGGCGGGCCGGTGCGTACACGGGGTGCGCCGGGGCCGGGTTGGTCCGCAGGTGGTAGAGCACCACCGACGCCCGCACCGGCGCGGTCAGGGTGGCGGCGTCGTTCGCCACCGTGGCCGGGATCCAGGCGAGGAGGATGCCGGTCTCGGTGGCACCGAGGTCGAGGTTGGCCTTCTGGCTGTACGGGTGGGCGGCGGTCGCCTCGCTGAAGATGCCGAGGATGCCGCGCGCCCGGGCCCAGTCGGCGAGGTGCGACTTGACCCGGGTGAACACGTGGTGACCCCGGGCCTCGGGCAGGCTCACCGCCTGGCCGGCGTGCACCACCTGGTCGTCGTGGTCGTGACGGGTGAGGGCGGCGTGGCCGAGGAGGTCGCCCGACGCCGTGAACGCGGCGGCTGAGACCAACTGGCCGTGGGCGAGCCGGTGGGCGATCTCGACCGGGTCGTAGCACCACGCCACGTCGTAGGAGTCCCCGTACGCCGAGCGGATCGCGTGGACCACGACGTCGGCCTCGCCGGGACCGAGGAGCCGGATGACGATGTCGTCGGCGGGCACGACGGCAGCATCGCGCACCGGGACCGTGGCCGGCCCGTCGGACCGCCCGCTACGGTTCGGCCATGGCCGAGACCGTGACCTTCCCCTGCGGCGACGGTGCCACCGCCGACGGCTTCCTCGTGGTGCCGCCGGCCGGGGCCGGACCCGGCGTCCTCGTGATCCAGGAGTGGTGGGGGCTCGACCCCGGCATCCTCGAGCTCGCCGAGCGCCTCGGTGCCGCCGGGTTCGTGGCCCTCGTCCCCGACCTCTACCACGGCGAGGTCGCGGCCCACACCGAGATGGACAAGGCCGCGCACCTCATGACCACGCTCCCCCCCGAGCGGGCCGCGCGCGACATGCGCGGCGCGGTGGACTTCCTCGTCGCCCACCCGGCGGTCACCGGCTCCGGCGTCGGCGTGATGGGCTTCTGCATGGGCGGGATGCTCACGTGGCGGATCGCCGCCGACCGGGGCGACGTCGTCCGGGCCGCCGTGCCGTTCTACGGGTTCCCCGGCCCCGGCGACGAGCCCGACTGGTCGGGGCTCACCGCCGTGGTCCGCGGCCACATGGCCGAGCACGACGACTTCTTCCCACCCGCGGCCGCCCGCGACCTCGAGGCCCGGTTGCGCGCCCTGGGCAAGGACGTCGCCGTCACGGTGCACCCCGGGTCGGGCCACGCGTTCATGAACCCGTACGACACGCTGGGCACGCTCGACCTCGAGCTCAGCGCGCGGTGCTGGTCCGAGGCGTGCGAATTCCTGCGGACGACCCTCGCCTGACCACGACGCGCTGGTGCTCGGCGCTCACGACACGCCGAGGACGTCCACCACGAACACGAGGGTGTCGGTTCCCTCGATGCCCGAGGCGGGCTGCCCGCCGGGGCCGTAGCCCAGCGCGGGCGGGATCACGAGCAGCACCTGGGAGCCGACCTTCTGGCCGACGAGCCCCTGGTCCCAGCCGTCGATGACCGAGCCGGTCCCAATCTCGAACGCAACGACCCGACCCCGGTTCTTCTTCGCCCAGGTCGAGTCGAAGACCTTGCCGGTGTCCCAGATGACACCCGTGTAGCGCGCGTCGATGGTCTGGCCAGCCTGGACCACGGGACCGGTGCCCTCGATCAACGGGACGGCGACGAGTCCGGTGGGGGCGGCGGTCTTCGGCACGGTGACCGTGGGCGCACCGTTCTTGGCCAGGGTCACGGTCGGGAAACCCGCGGGCGGGGCGACCGCAGTGCCGGTGGCCCGTTCGAGCGGGGTCGAGATCCCCCGGACGTCGATCACGAACAGGACGGTGTCGTCCTTGCGCAGCCCGACCGACGCGGCGTTGCGGGCGAGACCGTCCTCGGGGGCGACCGCGACGAGCACCCGGCTCCCGACCGTCGTTCCCGTGAGCGCGTCGACCAGGGCGGGCGTGGTTCCTTTGGCCAGGTCGAGGCGGACCGGCGTCGTGCCGTACGAGGTCTCGAGCTCCTCACCGGTGCGACCGTTCACCACGAGGTAGTCGACCGAGAGGCGGTCGCCCTTGGCCGTCTTGGCGCCGGTCCCCTTGGTGCGGACCTCGGCGACGGAGGCCGACGCCCGGACCGGCCACGACGCCGTCAGTGCCGGCTTCCCGGTGGCGTCGCCGGTGACGGTGACCCCGTCGAGCGCGGCCGCAGCCCCGGCCGGGCCCGCGGTCGCACCGAGGAGTCCGGTCGCGAGCACGACGGCGAGCACGGTCGTGAGGAGGACGGGACGACGGCGCACGGGTGGCCTTTCGTGGGCGAGCGCCGAGGGTACCGGGGGCGGCGCGACGCCCGACCGCGGGCCGGCCAGGCCGGAAGGTGGGGCGGGCCCCTCAGGCACGGGCCTCCGGCAGCGCCTTGTAGACCTCGGGCCGGAACCGGGGGGTGCACACGCAGGCGAAGACGAGATCGTCGGTCCCGGTGTTGGTGATGCGCTGCGGCACGCCGGCCGGGATCACCACGACGTCACCCGGGCCCACCGTCGTGGACGGCCGGTCGCCGAGGTGCATCGCACCCCGGCCCGCGAGGATCACGTACCGCTCGTCGACCGACACGCGATGCCGGGCCGTGGTCACTCCTGGGGCCACACGCGCCCGGGCGACCGAGACGGCGGGGTCCGAGGGGTCGTTCCACCACTCGAGGATCCAGCAGCGCTCCTCGGTGGCGAACTCGGCGGACTCGTCAACGGGCACGATGCGGGGCTCCACAGCCCGAACCTACCGAGTCCCGTCGCGACCGTCGACGGCGGTCCGGGGCCGGCACGGGCTGGCTGGGCGACGGATTCTCTAATAAAATCATTCTCATTCCTGAAACGAGGGCACCCATGCCGACCGACGACGATCCGACCGACCTCGAAACACGCGTGCCCGTCACCGTCCTGACCGGATTCCTGGGGGCGGGGAAGACCACCTTGCTGAACCGGATCCTCACCGAACAGCACGGCCGTCGGATTGCCGTGATCGAGAATGAGTTCGGGGAGATCGGCATCGACGACGCGCTCGTGATCGAGGCCGACGAAGAGATCTTCGAGATGAACAACGGATGCATCTGCTGCACGGTGCGGGGTGACCTCATCCGGATTCTCGGCAACCTCATGAAGCGACGAGACCGCTTCGACGCGATCATCATCGAGACCACCGGGCTCGCTGATCCCGCACCGGTCGCTCAGACGTTCTTTGTCGACGAGGAGGTCGCGTCACAGTTGTCCCTGGACGCGATCATCACGGTGATCGATGCTCGGCACGTCTTGACCCATCTCGACGAGACACGCCCAGAAGGCATCGAGAACGAGGCACTCGAGCAGATCGCGTTCGCCGACCGGATCATCGTGAACAAGACGGATCTCGTCGACTCCGACGCACTCGACGAACTCGAACAACGCCTCCGCGCCATCAACCCCCTGGCTGGGATGATGCGCGCACAGCACGCGAACGTCGACCTCGACCAGGTGCTCGGGATCGGAGGATTTGACCTTGCTCGGGCCCTCGACCTGGATCCTGCGTTCCTCACCTCGACCGACCACCAACACGACCTGTCGGTCACCAGCGTCGCCATCGAGCTCCCCGGCGAGGTCGATCTCAAGCGGCTCAACGACTGGCTCGGAACCTTCCTTTCCACGCAGGCGGTCGATGTGTTCCGGACGAAGGGGATTCTCGCCATTCGGGGCGATGACCGTCGGCACGTCTTCCAAGCGGTGCACATGCTCTTCGACAGTCAGGCCGACCGACCTTGGCGCGCCGACGAGGACCGGACGAACCGCCTCGTCTTCATCGGACGCAACCTCGATCGCGCCGAGCTCGAACGGTCCTTCGCTGCGTGTATCGCCTGAGTGCCGTGACCGCAGTCATGGTCGACATTCTCTGGGCGCAAGAACTCGACGACTACGTGACCGCGGTGGCGTGGGACGCCACCGGTGACCATGCGGCCGCGGCCTCACTGTCGGGCAGGGTTCGCGTGATCGGCTGCACCGGCACACCGGTCGCGGAGCTCCCGGCCCACCCGCTCGGCGCGACCGCCCTCGCCTGGTCGCCGCGTGCACCGCGCCTCGCCGTAGCCGGCCAGGACGGCCGGGTCCGGACCTGGGAGCCACCCGGCCACACGCAGGTGGTGTGGGAGCAGCCCGACTGGATCGGGGCGGTGGCCTGGTCACCGAACGGCGCCTGGCTCGCAATGGGGGCCGGTCGGATCCTCGGTGTACGCCACGGCGATGCCGAGACCGTGCGGACCTACCCACGATTGCCGAGCACCGTGACGGACCTGGCATGGTCCTTCGACAGCCGACGGGTCGGTGTCGCGTGCTACGGCGGGCCCCGGTGGTTCGAACCTGGTCGTGAGGCCGATGCCGCCGTCGCCCACTTCGACTGGAAAGGATCCCTCCTCCGGCTCGTCGTCGCGCCGAGCGGCAAGTGGGTGGCAGCCGGGAATCAGGATCGCAGCGTCCACGTGTGGAGACTCTGGTCGGGAGACGACATGCAGATGACCGGTTACCCGAACAAGATCACGGCACTGGCCTGGAGCCCCAGCTCCCGGTACCTCGCCGTCGGGAGCATCGCCGACGTGACCCTCTGGGACTTCGCCGGTCGGGGTCCGCGTGGCACCACCCCGAAGGCGCTCACCGGGTTCGAGCACGGGACGCGCGCCGTCACCTTCTCCCCGGACGGCGATCTCCTCGCTGCGGCGACCGGAGACGGCGTGCTGGTCTGGGAGCACCGGCGGGGCTCCGAGCCCGTCGCCGTGGTCGCTCCGGGTTTCGCGGCTTCGACCGTCGCCTGGCGTCCGGGTTCTCGAGACCTCCTCGTCGGGACCGACACCGGCCAACTCCTCGGCGCCCGGTTCGACGGCACGCAGGGGCGGCCGGCGGATCCGGGCACCCAGGCGACCGCCTGAGCCGGGGGAAGCTCAGGCGGTCGCCGAGGCGCCGAGGAAACCGCCGTCGGGATCCGGTGCTGCGTGGCGATGGCGAGTCCGGCGCGGGATCGTCGCCATGAACGTGAGGATCAGTGCCGCCACGGTCGCGAGCGCGACCGTGGCTCCCGGCGGGGTCGACAGGTGGTAGCTCGCCGTGAGGCCGACGAACGCGCACGCCACACCGATCCCGACGGCGGCCTGCGTCATGGTCCGAAGCCGGTCGGTGATCAAGCGGGCGGCCGCCGCCGGGGTGACCAGCATCGCGATACTCATCAGCCGACCCACCGTCTGCAGGCTGACCACGATCGCGATCGCGAGGAGCATGAGGAGCGCGACACGCAGCGGGCCGACCCGGACACCGACCAGCGCGGCGTGTACCGGGTCGAAGGTCGCCGCTCGGAGATCGGAGAAGAGAAGTCCGAGCGCCGTCAGGCCGATGATCATTAGGGCCAGATTCCCCACGATATCGGTCTCGTCCACGGTGAGGATCTGCCCGAAGAGGAAACTGTCGAGACTCACCCCGAGCGACGAACTATTCCGGCTGATGACGAGCACTCCAATGCCGAAGAGCGCAGTCTCCACCACTCCGATCACCGAGTCCTCGCGCAGGCGGGGATGGGCGCTCAGCGCCCCGATCAGCAGGGCGACCACCACGCCCGCAGCGAGCGCACCGACCGTGACCCCCAATCCGAGGAGCAGGGCGATCCCAACGCCGCCGAGCGCGCTGTGGCTCATTGCGTCGCCCAGGTAGGACAGTCGCCGCAGCACGATCCAGACTCCGACGGCGGGGGCGAACACGCCGACGATCACCGCAGCGCCCAAGGCGCGCACCATGAAGCCTGAGGAGTAGGGATCGAGCAACCAGTCGAACACTTCAGGCCGCCTCACGCGGGATGAGACCAGTCCCGAAGGTGGCTTCCAGGGGCGCACCTTCCAGGCATCTCGACGGAACGCCATCAGCCACGAGCCGACCGTTGACCGCGAGGCACCGCCCGAACCGCCGACGGGTCAGGGCCAGGTCGTGCGTGGCGATCAGGACGGTGGTTCCGTCACGAGCGAGGCCGTCGAGGAGCATGAGCATGGCCTCGGTCCGGGGTTGGTCGACTCCACTGAGCGCCTCGTCGAGCAGGAGGATCTCGGCCTCCTGGGCGATCGCCCGCGCGAGAAAGGCTCGCTGGAGCTCTCCTCCTGACAGGGTCCCGAGCGGTCGTCGGCCGAAGCCGACCAGCCCGACCCGATCGAGGGCCCCGTCGACCGCATCGTGGTCGGCCGGAGTCGCACGACGGTGCCACCGGCGGAACGGCCGCCGCCCGAGCGCCACCATCTCCCGGACGCTGATCGGGAACGCCAGGTCGACGTCCGCCCGCTAGGGGATGTAGGCGGCTCCGAGGCGATGGGTCCGGTGATGACACTCCCGACCATGGATCTCCACGCACCCGGCGTGGCTGACGAGTCCCACGAGCGCCTTGAGAGCGACGACTTCCCTGAGCCGTTGGGCCCGATGACCGCGACCACCTCTCCGGGCCACACCTCGAAGCTCACGTCCCGCAACACCGTGCGCTCGCCGTACCGGACGCAGACGCCGCAGGCTCGGAGCGCCGGCGCCGTCATCAGCGGCAGCCAAGCGCCGTCCGCAGCGTCGCCAGGTTCCGATCCATCACCCGCTCGTAGTCGTCGCCCCGGGCGACCTCACGGGGCGTGAGCCCCTCGAGCGGATTCAGGGTCGCGGTCTTCAGTCCACCCGCTTCCCGGGCCAAGGTCCGGGCGATCCGCGGCGACACCAACTCCTCGGTGAAGATCGTGGTGACGCCCTTCTTCTGCACCAGGTCGGTCAGCGCTGCGAGGCGCTTCGGGTTGGGCTCCTCGTCGGGTGAGAGCCCGGCGACCCCCTCCTGCTGGAGGCCGTAGGCCGCCGCGAGGTAGCCGAACGCGTCGTGTGAGGTCACGATCAGGGTGCGGGGGCAGTTCGCCAGGCCGGTCCGGAAACGGCCGTCGAGCGCGCGCAGCCGAGCCTTCAGCGCGGTGGCGTTCGCGTTGTAGGTGGCCTGACCCGACGGGTCGGCCTTGACCAGCGCTGCGGTCGTCTCGTCGACGATCGCCTGCATCAGCGTCGGGTCGAGCCAGACGTGGGGATCGAGTCCCTCCTCGGCGTGGGCCGCCTCGTCCTTGTGCTTCTTCTCGTCCTTGTGCTTCTTCTCGTCCTTGTGCTTCTTCTCGTCCTTGTGCTTCTTGTCGTCCTCGTGCTCGTCGGCCACCTTCTGGCCGGCGCCGGTGATCGGCAGTCGGGCCAGTAGCGCGAGCGTGCCCGCCCGACGGGTCGCGGCGGCCTCCTCCAACGCGGGCTGGAAACCCGACCCCATCACCACCACGAGATCGGCGTCGTCGATCGCGTCACGCTGCTTCGGGGTGAGCTCCAGGTCATGGGGCTCGGCCCCCGCCGGAGTCAGGTTGGTCACCGCGACCCGGGTGCCCCCGACCTGCTCGAGCACCCAGGCGAGCGGGTAGAAGGCGGCGACGGCCTGCACCGTCGCGCCGCCCGACTGGGCCCCGGCCGGGATCCCGGCGCCCACGGCGGCGACCGCCACGGCCGCAGCGGCGACGGTCGCTCGGACGATGGGACGGCGGGGACGGGACATCGCGGAGCTCCGGGATCGGCGCAGGAGCATTTCAGGAATCATTTTCATTGTAGCGGCTCCCGGCGGGTCGTGGATCCGGTGCGTCGCGCGACGGGCGCGCCACCGTCCTACGCTCCGGACCGTGACCGACCTCGATGCCGTCCAGGCCCGCATGGCCACCGTCTACGGCGACCGGGACCGGGACCGGGGCGTGCCCGCAACGGTGGCCTGGCTGGCCGAGGAGGTCGGCGAGCTGGCCAAGGCGGCCCGCAAGGGCACCCGGGCCGAGCAGCTCCACGAGCTCGGCGACGTCCTGGCCTGGCTGGCGTCGCTGGCCAACCAGCTCGACTGCTCCCTCGCCGAGGCCTTCGCCCGCTACGCGGACGGGTGCCCGCGCTGCGCGGCGACCCCCTGCGCCTGCCCCGACCCGACCCCGGGAGCCGCCCCGTGACCGTCGCCGCCGCCACCCGCTTCCTCGACCGCTACAACGCCCGAGACTTCGACGGGCTCGCCGCCTGCTTCTCCCCCACCGACTTCCATCGGATCGGCCCGTACGGCGACCACATCACCTCGGCCGCCGAGTACGTCGCCTTCCTGCGCGACGTCGTACCGACCCTCGGGGCGGCCTACCGCCTCGTGACCGAACGGGTCTTCGCCACCGACGGGCACGCGGTCGCCGAGGTCACCGAGGAGTACGAGGTCGACGGCACGCTCCGGCGGACCCCCGAGGTGATCGTGTTCGACGTCGACGCCGACGACCGCATCACCCGGATGCACCTGTACGTGCAGCGGGTCCACGACCTGCCCCCCGCCGGCGGGCGCGCGGCGATGGGCCGACGCGACTGATCGTCGGGTCGGCCCGCGCTCAGCGCAGCGTGTAGCGGATCGGCAGGCGCTTCACGCCGCCGACGAATGCCGCCTCGGCCCACACCGGATCGCCGTCGAGCGCGATCGACGACACCCGCTCCAGCACCTTGGGCAGCATGGTGCGGACCTCCCGCCGGGCGAACTGCGATCCGAGGCAGTAGTGCACCCCGAGCCCGAAGGAGATCAGCTTCTCGGCGTCGGGCCGCCTGATGTCGAAGCGCATCGGATCGACGAACACGGCGTCGTCGCGGTTGGCCGCCGGGTACGAGAGGAGCACCCGATCCCCGGCGGCGATCGGGACGCCGTCGATCTCGGTGTCGGCCTGCGCGTAGCGGAGGAACGACCGCACCGGCGAGGTCCAGCGGATCATCTCCTCGGCGGCGTTCGTCGCGAGGCCGGGATCGGCGGCGAGCGCAGCCATCTGGTCGGGGTGGCGGAGGAGCTCCTCCATCCCGCCCGACAGCGCGTACGAGGTCGTGTCGTGTCCGGCCGTCGCCACGATGATGAAGTACCAGAGCCGGGCGTGGCGCTCCATGGGGCATCCGTCGATCTCGCCGTTGGCGATGACCGTGGCGAGATCGCCGGTCGGATGCGCCCGCCGTTCCTCGGTCAGGGCGGCGAAGTAGTCGTCGAAGCGGGCGATCGTGCCGGTGAGGTACTCGAGCGGGTCGCCGACGTCGCCGAAGTACTCGGGGTCGGCGGCCCCGAAGATCCCCTGGGTCAGCTCGAGCATGAGCCGCTCGTCGTCGCGGGGGATGCCGAAGATGCTCATGATGACCCGCAGCGTGAACGGCACCGCGATGTCGCGGGCGAAGTCACAGGTGCCCCCGAAGTCGGCGAGCCGGTCGACGAACTCGTCGGCGATGGCGTCGATGTCGCTCTGACGACCCTTGACCGCCGCAGGCTTGAACCAGTCGTTGGTCACGTGGCGGTGGTCCCGGTGCTCGACCCCGTCCATGTGGATCAGGGTCTTGGGCTCGATGCCGAGGGAGGTGAGGAAGGCGAAGTTGGCGTCGGGCCCGATCACCGATTTGCGGGTGTTGTGGAACAGGTCGCTGCGGCGCGACACCTCGAACACGTCGGCGTGGCGGGTCAATACGTAGAAGGGGCTGTAGCCCTCCGCCTCCACCCGGAGCACGGGGGCGTCCCGACGCAGCTCGTCGGCCACCGCGTGCCAGCGGGCCTGATCGGCGTACGCCGTCGGCGAGATGAAGATGCTGCCGCGCTCGTCGTTGATCTCCATACCCCCAGTGTCGCACCCCGGACCCGGCACCCGGCACCCGGCACCCGGCACCCGGCGTCGGGTACGGTCCCGCCGATCCCCCTCGGAAGGAGCACCGGCGTGGAGGGACCCGACCACCTCGCGGCCCGCATCCGGGCCGTGCCCGACTTCCCCGCTCCCGGGGTGACCTTCCGTGACGTCACCCCGCTGCTGGCCGACCCCGGGGCGTTCGCCGACGCCACCACCCGGATGGCCGGCGCCGTGCCCGCCGGTGCGACCGCAGTGGTCGCGATCGACGCCCGGGGCTTCCTGTTCGCCGCGCCGGTCGCGCGGGACCGCCACCTGCCCCTCGTCCCGGTGCGCAAGCAGGGCAAGCTCCCGTGGGACACCCACGCCCACACCTACGAGCTGGAGTACGGCACCGGCACCCTCGAGGTCCACCGGGACGCGCTCGGCGCGGCCGACCGGGTGGTCGTGGTCGACGACGTCCTCGCCACCGGCGGGACCGCGCTGGCTGCGTGCGCGCTCGCCCGCCGGTTCGACGCCGAGGTGCTCGGGGTGGTGGTGCTGCTCGAGCTCACCGCCCTCGGTGGGCGCGCCGAACTCGCCGGGATCGGCGTGCCGGTGACGACCGTGCTGACGGTCTGATCAGGCCTCGGCGACGGCCCTCATCCGGGCCAGGGTCTCGGCCATCCCCTCGCGGGTCCGGCCCATCGTCTCGTCGAGGTAGTCCTCGACCGGCCGGTCGCCGATCAGCGGGCCGATGAAGCCGGGGTACTCGGGCAGGATCGACCAGTGCTCGGAGATCTCGCACCCGTCTGCGGTCGGCGTGATGGTGTAGGACCACCGCGCAAGGTCACGGTCGCCGGTGAAGCCGGCCATGACGAAGGTGAACTCCCGCCCGGGGTCGGCCACCTCGACCCGGCAGTGGGTCTCCCACTGCATCGTGCCGGTGTCGTTCGTGCCGACGAAGGTGGTGCGGGCGTCGTCGGTCCACGAACCGCCGGTGCAGACCGGGCTCCACTCGCCCATGCGGGTGATGTCGGAGACGAGGGCGTAGACAGCCTCGGGGCTCGCGGCCACGGCGACGGTCTCGGTGTGTCGGTACTTGGTCGGGTCCACGGGCGGGAGCATAGGACCGGGGTCGCCCCTCCGTCCACGGGACCGACGGGGCCGGGCGGGGGGTGGAATATAGGGTGGGGGGGTATTCTGTCGACAACGGCAGACCGCCGGACGGCGGCCGTCGTCCCCGACCGACCCCACGACCCGGAGGAGCCCCGTGCGGACCCGCACCCGCCTCGCCGTCTTCGCCCTCGGCCTCCTCGGCGCGCTCGGGGTCGGGTACGCCGCCGGTGCCGCCGTGGGTCCGATCGGGAGGTCGGACCCGGCCCGACCGCCCGCCCACGGCACCGCCCCGCACGCCGACACCGGGGGCGACCGGTGACCCCCGGACCCGGCCCTGCGCCGGCCGGCCCGGCGACGGTCGACCTCGCGATCGAGGGGATGACCTGCGCCGGGTGCGCCGCGCGCATCGAGCAGCGGCTCAACGACCTCCCGGGCGTGGTCGCCTCGGTCAACTTCGCCACCGAGCGCGCCCACGTCGAGCTCCCCGACCCGACCCCCGGGCCCGACGGCTCCCCGGGGTCCGCCACCGACGCCGTCGCCACCGTGGTGGCCGCGGTCGAGGCCATCGGCTACCACGCCCACCCGCTCCCCACGCCCGGGACCACGGCCGCCGACGCCGGCGATGCACCGACCGGCACACCCGACCCCACCGCTGCACTGCGCCACCGACTCGTGATCACCGGCGCACTGACGGTGCCCGTGGTGCTGCTCGCAATGATCCCCGCCCTGCAGTTCGACCACTGGCAGTGGCTCTCGCTGACCCTCGCCGCGCCGGTCGTGGTGTGGGGCGCGTGGCCGTTCCACCGCGCCGCGTGGGCCAACCTCCGCCACGGCGAGGCGACGATGGACACCCTGATCTCCATCGGGACGCTCGCCGCCTTCGGCTGGTCGCTCGTCGCGTTGTTCCTCGGCGACGCCGGCGACCCCGGGATGCGGATGCAGCCCTCGCTCGCGCTCTCACGCAGCGCGGGCACCGACGAGATTTACCTCGAGGTCGCGGCCGGGGTGACCGTGCTCGTGCTGGCCGGCCGGTACCTGGAGGCCCGGGCCAAGCGCCGGTCCGGCGCCGCGCTGCGCGCGCTCGTTGAGCTCGGCGCCAAGGAGGTCACCGTCCTGCGCGACGGGGTCGAGGTCCCGGCCCCGGTCGACGCCCTCGTCGTCGGCGACCGCTTCGTCGTCCGGCCCGGCGAGAAGGTCGCCACCGACGGCGTGGTGGAGGAGGGCACCTCGGCCATCGACGCCTCCCTGCTCACGGGAGAGCCGGTCCCGGTGGAGGTCGGCCCCGGCGACGCGGTCACCGGGGCGACGGTGAACGCCGGGGGCCGGCTCGTCGTGCGGGCCACCCGGGTCGGCGCCGACACCGCCCTGGCCCAGATCACCCGGCTCGTGACCCGGGCCCAGACCGGCAAGGCCCCGGTGCAGCGCCTGGCCGACCGGGTCTCCGCCGTGTTCGTGCCGGTGGTGCTCCTGCTCGCGGGGGCGACGCTGGGCTTCTGGCTCGGAGCCGGCGCCGGCGCGCCCACCGCGTTCAGCGCTGCGGTCGCGGTGTGCATCATCGCCTGCCCCTGCGCGCTCGGCCTCGCCACCCCGACCGCGCTCCTGGTCGGCACCGGGCGCGGCGCCCAGCTCGGCATCCTGATCGCGGGTCCCGAGATCCTCGAGTCGACCCGCCGGATCGACACCGTCGTGCTCGACAAGACCGGCACGGTCACCACGGGCCGCATGCGGCTCGTCGACGTCGTGGGGACCGGCGCCGTCCCCGCCGACACCGTGCTGCGCCTCGCGGCGGGCGTCGAGGCCGCCAGCGAGCACCCCGTCGGCCGGGCCGTGGCCGACGCCGCCCGGGCCCGGGGCCTCGATCCCGCACCCGTCACCGACTTCACCGCGACCGCCGGGCTCGGGGTCGCCGGGACGGTGGAGGGTCACGGCGTGGTCGCCGGGCGCCCGGCGTTCCTCGCCGACCGGTCGTGCACCGTCCCCGACCCGGGGCACGCCGCGATCGACGCAGCCGAGGCGCGAGGGCACACCGCCATCGGGGTCGGCTGGGACGGTACGTTCCACGGCGTGCTCGTGCTGGCCGACACCGTGAAGGACGACGCCGCGGCGGCCGTCGCAGGGTTGCGCGACCTCGGGCTGCACCCCGTGCTGGCCACGGGCGACAACGCGCGCGCCGCGCGGACCGTGGCCGCCGAGGTCGGCATCGACGACGTGGTCGCCGGATTGCTCCCGGCCGACAAGATCGCGCTCGTGCGCGACCTGCAGGCCGACGGCCGCGTCGTGGCGATGGTCGGCGACGGCGTGAACGACGCCGCTGCGCTCGCCCAGGCCGACCTCGGCCTCGCGCTCGGGAGCGGCACCGACGTCGCCATCGCCGCCGCCGACATCACCCTGGTCCGCACCGACCTGCGCGGCACCGCCGATGCGGTCCGACTGTCCCGCCGCACGCTGCGCACGATCCAGGGGAACCTGTTCTGGGCGTTCGCCTACAACGTCGCCGCGCTCCCCCTCGCCGCGGCCGGGTTGCTCGATCCCCTGATCGCCGGCGCGGCCATGGCAGCCAGCAGCGTGTTCGTGGTCACCAACAGCCTCCGGCTACGCCGGTTCCGGTCGATCACCGGGACCGACGCCCTCAGCCCCACCCCCACCCCCGCCCTCACCCCACCCCACTCCCAGGAGCACTGACGTGCGCGGCTACTCGATCGCCAAGGACGACTACCAGGCCCGGCTCCGCCGGATCGAAGGACAGGTGCGCGGGCTCCAGCGCATGATCGATGCCGACGCCTACTGCATCGACGTGCTGACCCAGATCGCCTCCGTCAACCGGGCATTGCAGAGCGTGGCCCTCGGGCTCCTCGACGAGCACGTCCGACACTGCGTGACCCACGCCCGGGGCCGTGACGGCCACGCCGAGGAGACCGACATGGTCGACGAGGCCATGCAGGCGGTGGCCCGGTTGCTGCGGACCTGAGCGGGCCGGCTCGGGCCCGGACGTAGTCCCGCACCAGTCGATCGCTTCTGTGGCCGGTCTGACGCATGATCACCCGGCGGCTCACCCCGGCCTCGGCGGCGGCCGAGACCATACCCCGGCGCAGCGAGAGCCCCTGGAACCGCGTCGGATCGAGCCCGGCGGCGGCAGCGGCGCGCCGAACGACGCGGCGCACCGCATGCTCGCCCAGCGCGACGCGCCCCACCCGGCCGTGACGATCCACGCTCCGGAACGCGGGGCCCGATCCGAGATCGACTCGGGCGGCCCACTCCCGCCAGGCCCGCACCGCGCAGAGTTCGGGGGCCGAGCCGGGTGGCACCGACACCGTCCCCCGTCGGGTCTCGATCCGCAGACCCCTGCGGGTCACCGCGACGTCGGAGGCCCGCAACGCCACCAGCTCCCCGGGGCGGAGCGCTGCGCCGTACCCGACGAGGATCAGGGCACGGTCACGGCATCCACCGGTCGTCGCCGGAATCGCACGTGAGATCCGGCGGAGGTCCTGCACCGAAATCGGCATCGCGGTCGTGACGGCGTGACGACTGCGCCAAGCGGCTCGTGAGACGGCGGCGCGCACGACATCGGCATCAGTCGGCGATGCGACGCCGGCGTCGAGGTGGGCCACACGGATCGCAGCGAGGCGCCGGCGGACCGTGGCGACCCGTCGTGTCGTCGCGATCTCGTCGAGGTAGGCCGCCACACGCGCGGGCGGACTCGGCAGGGGTCGCACCCGACGGCGGGCGCACCAAGCTACGAAATCGTTCCAGTCGGCCCGGTACGCCGCCTGGGTCCGCGGCGCGAGCGGCACACCCGCACCCTAGTCCAGGGTTTGATAACTGGCACGGTCTTGCCTCCGTGCCGTCGGGACCGGATCATCGACGCATGATCGCCGACATGACCTCATCCGTCGCCGGGGACCCCGGCCGCCGCACCGCCGATCTGGTCGTCGACGCCGACGGCCACGTCTGCGAACCCCCGGACCTCTGGGAGAACGGTCTGCCCGCCCATCTCTCCGAGCGTGGGCTGCGGGTCCGGTGGAACGAGGAGACCGGGTTCGACGTCTGCACGATCGAAGGGTCGGTGGTCACCGAGCGGGGCCTCGCCGGGCTCGGCAACGCCGGCGAGGGCTTCGACGACTTCGGACGGGGCCGCCACTACGAGGACCTCAACCCGGCCGGCTTCGATCCGCACGAGCGGGTCAAGGTGCTCGACGCCGAGGGCATCGACGTCTCGGTGATGTACCCGGGACTCGGCCTCAAGCTCGGCGGGATCCAGGATCCCGAGCTCGCCGTCTGGTCATGCCGGATCTACAACGACTGGATCGCCGAATGGTGCGCGGCGGCCCCCGAGCGGTTGAAGGGCACCGGTGCCCTGCCGATGCAGGACCCGGTCGCCGCCGCCGCGGAGACCCGACGCATCGCCGAGCTCGGCCTCGTCGGGTCATTCGTACGCCCGAACGCCTACCTCGGCGTGCCCTTCCACGACTTCGTCTACACCCCGGTGTGGGAGGCGTTGGAAGAGACCGGTCTGCCCCTCGGCCTCCACATCACCGGCTCGTCCGACATGCCCGGCGCTGCTCGCGGCGTCGGGCCGTGGATGGCACCCGGGACCCACCACGCCCTGATCCCCGTGGTCGACCAGATGATCACCCTCTCGAACCTCACGTACGGCGGCGTCTTGGAGCGCCACCCCGGCCTGAAGGTCGCGGTGCTCGAAAGTGGCGGCGGGTGGATCGCCCACTGGATGGACCGGCTCAACGAGTTCGAGGAGAGCTACGCCTGGACCGCGGCGCCGATGTCGCTCACCGCCGAGGAGTACTTCAAGCGTCAGTGCTGGATCAGCTTCGACCCGGGTGAGCGCACCCCGGGAGCGCTCGGTGCGATCGCCGGTGGTGACCGCTTCGTCTGGGCCTCGGACTTCCCGCACAACGATGCGAAGTATCCGGGTGTGGTGGACGAGTTGCGCGCGCGCAACGACCATCTCCCGGAAGCCGAACGGATCGGCCTCTACGGGCTCAACGCGAGCGCGCTCTATGGCCTCGACCTGTGACCTGCTGATCCAAGGCGGCACCGTCGTCGACGGGACCGGCGCCCCGGCCCGGACCGCCGACGTCGCCGTCCGTGACGGCCGCATCGTCGGGGTCGGACGCTGGACTGACGGTGCCGCCGAGATCTTCGACGCCGATGGCCTCCTCGTGACCCCCGGGTTCATCGACGTCCACACCCACTACGACGCGCAGCTGCACTGGGATCCGACTGCCTCACCGGCATCGTGGCACGGCGTGACCACCCTGCTCACCGGGAACTGTGGGTTCACGCTCGCGCCGGCCCGACCCGAGGACGTGTCCTGGCTGCTGCATATGCTGAGCCGGGTCGAGGGAATGGCGCCCGACGCACTGGCCGAGGGTGTGCCCTGGCGCGGTGGTGGTTTCGGGGACTTCCTCGCCGGGCTCTCGGGGCGGATCGGGGTGAACGTCGGCGCCAACGTCGGGCACTGCGCGATCCGCCGGTTCGTGATGGGCGATGCCGCCTCCGAGCGCACCGCCACCCCGGAAGAGATCGCAGCGATGCAGGATCTCGTGCGGGCGGCCTTCACCCAGGGCGCGATCGGGTTCACCTCGTCCCAGCTCGAGCTCCACGTCGCGCACGACGGGCGGGGGGTCCCGTCGAACCACGCGGCGCCCGAGGAGCTCATCGCCCTCGCCGGGGTGCTCGCCGAGTTCGGGCGGGGGTCGATCGAGTTCATCCCCCGGTCGTTCCTCACGGGCTACGACGACGACGACCGCGCGCTGATCCTCTCCATGGCGCGCGCTGCCGGACGACCGGTCCACCTGAACACGCTCACGAGCATGCCCCATGCCCCCGACGGCTGGTCGCGGAGCCTGGAGTTCGCCGAAGCCGCCGGGGCCGAGGGTCTCGAGCTCCACCCGATGTTCGCCACCAACCGCCAAGGGGCCCACTTCACCCTCGGCTCCACGTTCCTCTTCGACGAGATGCCCTCGTTCCGGGACACCCTCACCCTGGCGCCGGTGGAGCGGGACCACCGGCTCCGCGACCCCGAGGTCCGGTCCCGGATGCGGGCCGAGATCGCCGATCCCCGCGGTCGCTCGTTCGTCTTCGCCTGGACCGGGGTCCGGATCGAGACGGTGGGTGACCCTCGCCATGGTGAATGGGTCGACCGCTCGGTGGCCGAGGTGGCCGACGCCATGGGGTGTGACCCGCTCGACGCCTTTCTCGACCTCTCGCTCGCCGACGGTCTGGCCACGCAGTTCGTCGTCGCCCGACCGTCGTCCCCCGAACGGCAGGCCGCCACGGAGCGGATGATCCGCTCGCCGCTGACCATGGCCGGCTCGTCCGACGGCGGGGCGCACCTGCTGTCGTACTGCGGCGCCGACTACACCACCCGACTCCTCACCGAATGGGTGCCCGACGTCCTGTGCCTCGAGGACGCGGTCGCCCGCCTGACCGCCATCCCGGCGCGCGCGACCGGCCTCACCGACCGGGGGCTGCTGGCGCCCGGAATGGCCGCCGACCTGTGCTGCATCGACCGGGACGCCCTTGCGTCGGGTGGGGCCCCCCGCCTGGTCTACGACCTCCCCGCCGGGGCCGCGCGGTTCGTCGTCGACGCCACCGGGTACCGGGCCACGTTCGTGAACGGCATCCGCCTCCTCGACGACGGCGTCTGGACCGGCGCCACCCCGGGCACGGTGCTCTGAGCCCGACGGGGTGGCATGATCATCCGGTCGGGCGACCGAGGGGGAGACCATGCCGAGCGCCGAGTTCCTCGAGTTCCAGCGGAAGATGGCGGCCAACCCGCCCCCGCCCCCGCCGGGGTCGCTGCAGGAGCTACGGGACCGGATCGAGGCGTCGATGGGCGCGCTCCCGCTCGCCGAGGGCACCTCGGCCGAGCCGGTCGACGCCCACGGGGTCGGCGCGGTCCTGTGCACGCGCGCCGGGGGTGACGACGACCCCTGGGTGCTCTACTTCCACGGCGGCGGCTTCCGCATGTGCTCGGCCCAGTCGTACCGGGCGCACGGGTCGCACCTCGCCGCAGCGCTGCGGGCGCGCGTGCTCGTCGTCGACTACCGGCTCGCACCGGAGCACCCGTTCCCCGCCGCGGTCACCGACGTGGTCACCGCCTACCGCTGGGTCCTCGACCAGGGCGTTGCGCCCGGTCGGATCGTGGCTGGGGGCGACTCCGCCGGCGGCGGGCTCACGGCGTCGCTGCTCCTCGCCGCGCGACGCGACGGCCTGCCGCTCCCCGCCGGGGGAATCCTGCTCTCGGCCTGGGTCGATCTCACCAACTCCGCCGACTCGTACACCCGCCACGCGGAGACCGACAAGCTGTTCGGGCGCACCAGTGCCGATGAAGCCGCCGGGCTCTACCTCGCCGGTCACGACGCGCGCGACCCGATCGCGTCGCCGGTGTTCGGCGACTGGACGGGGATGCCACCGTTGCTCGTGCTGAACGGCAGCATCGAGACCCTCTTCGACGATTCCGTGCGCATCACCGAGACCGCGCGCGCTGCGGGCGTCGACGTCACCCACTCGGTGTACGAGGGGATGCCGCACGTGTGGCAGACCAGCTACCCGGCGTTCCCCGAGGCGGTGCAGGCCGTGGAGGAGATGGCCGCCTTCGTCGCCCGGGTCACGGGCTGAGCCGGGGCCGTGGAGCCCGATCTCCGGAACCTGCGCGCCTTCCTCGCCGTGGCCGAGGAGCTCAGCTTCACGCGTGCCGCCCACCGGCTCCACCTGAGCCAGCAGGGGCTCACCGACCGGGTCCGCCGGCTCGAGGACCAGCTCGGCGCACCGCTGTTCACCCGCACCACCCGACAGGTCACGCTCACCCCGCTCGGCCGCGATCTCGTCACCGAGGCCACGGCCCTGCTGCAGCGCGTCGACGACGGCTGGCAGCGCATGGTGACGATCGCAGCCCGGATCCCGACCCGGCTGCGGATCGGGGTGAGCCCGGCGCTGGTCTTCGGCGTGCTCCCCGCGCTCGAGGAGCGCTTCGCACGCGAGCACCCCGGGGTCGACTTCGGCGCGACCGAGACGACCGTGCCCGACATCGTGGACCGGATCCGCACCGGCGAGCTCGACGCCGGGGTCGTGCTCGCACCGCCCCCACTGCCCGAGCTGCACGTCGAGGTCGTGCACGTCGGGACCGCCGACCTGATGATCGCCGAGACCCACCCGCTGGCCCAGCGGTCCACGGTCGGCCTCCACGAGGTCGCGGGGATCCCCGTCCTCCTCACGCCCCGCGAGCACAGCCCGGGGATGTACGACGCGGTGGTGGGTGCGTGCCGGGAGGCGGGCTTCACCCCCGACGTGCTGCCCCTGCCCCGCGACCGGGGCTACCTGCCCCGGGCGATCTTCGCCGGCGAGGCGTTCGCGCTGTGGTCGACGCTGTCGCCGCCGGAGTACGTGCGGCGCGGGCTGGTGACCGTCCCGATCGCCGGACCCCGGCCCCGCCTCGAGGTCGCGCTCCTCCGGCCCTCGGGCGCACCCGGGCCCGGACTCGCCGTCCTCACCGCCGCACTGCGCGCAAGCGTGCGCGACCTCGGGGCCGTGCCCAGCCGCTGAGACCGGACGGGCGGACCGACGATCCGGCGGACGAGGGGGCGGGCCGTCAGTCGGTGCGGGGGAAGCCGAGGTCGACGCCGCCGTCGCGCGGGTCGAGCCAACGCGTCGTGACGACCTTGCCCCGGGTGAAGAACTGCACCCCGTCGGTGCCGTGGGCGTGGAGGTCGCCGAACAGCGACTCCTTCCAGCCACCGAACGAGTAGTAGGCCATCGGCACCGGGATCGGGACGTTGATCCCGACCATTCCGACCTCGACCTCACGCTCGAACCGTGACGCCGCCCGACCGTCGTTGGTGAAGATCGCGGTGCCGTTGCCGTAGGCACCCGCATTCACCAACGCAAGGGCCTCGTCGTAGGTCCCGACCCGCACGACCGAGAGCACGGGACCGAAGATCTCGTCGCGGTAGAGCGCCGTGTCGGGCTGCACGTGGTCGAACAGGGTCGGCCCGAGCCAGAAGCCGCTCGCGTCGCCGTCGACGGCGTGCCGACGCCCGTCGACGACGAGCGTGGCGCCCGCGGTGACCCCAGCGTCGAGGTAGCCCACCACCCGGTCACGGTGCGCACCGGTGACGAGGGGACCCATGTCGGGGTCGGTGCGGCCGTCCCCGACCCGCAGATCCCCGATCCGCTCGGCGATCGCGGGCACGAGGCGATCGGCCACCGACCCCACCGCGACCACGACCGAGATCGCCATGCAGCGCTCCCCGGCCGAGCCGAACCCGGCGTTGACCGCGGCGTCGGCGGCGAGGTCGATGTCGGCGTCGGGAAGCACGACCATGTGGTTCTTCGCGCCCCCGAGCGCCTGCACCCGCTTGCCGGCTGCGCTCGCGGTGGCGTGCACGTGCCGGGCCACCGGGGTGGAGCCCACGAACGACACGGCCCGCACGTCGGGGTGCTCGAGCAGACGGTCGACGGCCTCGGCGTCACCGTGGACCACGTTGAACACGCCGTCGGGCAACCCGGCCTCGGCCCACAGGCGCGCGACGAGCAGCAGGGGCGACGGGTCCTTCTCGCTCGGCTTGCAGACGACGGTGTTGCCCGTCGCGACCGCGATCGGGAAGAACCAGCACGGCACCATCACCGGGAAGTTGAACGGGCTGATGATGCCGACCACCCCGAGGGGCTGGCGCAGCGAGTGCACGTCGACCTGCGACGTGGCCCGGGCGGAGTAGCCGCCCTTGAGCAGGTGGGGGATCCCGCAGGCGAACTCCACGACCTCGAGGCCGCGAGCGACCTCGCCCTGGGCGTCGCTGCGGGTCTTGCCGTGCTCGGCGGTGATCGCGTCGGCGAGCACGTCGGCCCGGGCCGCCATCAGCTCGCGGAAGCGGAACAGGGTGCGGGCCCGCTCGGCGAGCGAGGCGTCACGCCAGGCGGGGAACGCCCGGGTCGCCGCCGCGACCGCGGCGTCGACGTCGGCGGCGGTGGCGAAGGCGACGTGGCGGACCACCCGGCCGGTGGCGGGGTCGTAGACCTCACCGGTGCGGGTCGGCGCCGCCCCGGTCGCGCTCGGTGCCTCCCGGCCGTCGATCCAGTGCGGGACGAGGGTCCGGCTGGCGTCGGTCACCGGGTGGTCCCGGCCCAGCCGAGAAGCTGCGGCGCGAGCAGCGGCCACCGCTCGAACAGCGCGCCCTCACCGGCCTGGGCCGCCTGGCTCCGGCGGTTCCACTCGTCGTCGGGCCACGGCGGCTCGACCAGCTCCGACCCGGGGACGAGCGCGTGCAGCTGCTCGGTGGTCACCCGCGGGTGGTGGGGATCGCTCGCACCGCTGCGGAAGATCAGGGTCGGCGCGGTGAGCGCGCGGCATTCGGCGTCGCTCATCCCGGGGATCAGCGAGCCGGCGTCGGGGCAGTACACGATCATCCAGCGCTCGAGCGTGGCGATGAACTCCTGCGGGTCGAGCGCGAGCAGGAGGTCACGGTTGCGCGGGTTGCGGGCCAGGACCTCCTCGAACGCAGGGAGCGCGACCACCGCCTCCATGCCCCCGGTCCACGCCGCCCGGATCGGCTCGCCGCAGTACACGACGCCGAGGTTGATCAGGCCGTAGACCCCACCGCTCACCCACACCATCGCCAGGCGCTCGGTCACGTCGGGGTGGCGGGCCGCGGCGAGGAGGGAGACCCGGGCCCCGCCCGACCCGCCGAAGATCACCGTCGGTCCGAAGTCGAGGGCACGCAGGAGGCCGGCGAGGACGTCGGCCTGCATCTCGGACTCCGACGCACCCCGGAAGCAGACGTCGGACGCCCCCGTGTTGGGCCGGTCCCAGATCAAGACCCGCTGGCCCCGCGCGGCCAGCACCTCCGCCAGCTCGCGCACGCCGGGCGTGTCCTTGCTGAACCGACCACCGGGGGTGATCACCCACGGCCGGCCGTCGGTGTCACCGATGATCTCGTAGGCGATCGCCAGACCGTCGACCGTCGTGCTCGGCACCGTGGGCGCTCCTCGTCGCTCGGAGGGGAGGTGGGTCAGACGCGGTAGAGCTTGGCCGCGTTCTCGCCCATGATCTTGCGCCGGTCGGCCTCGGGGATCCCCCGCAGGTTCACGTCGGCCGTCCCGACCGGGTCGGGGTGCAGACAGGTGGGGTGCGGGAAGTCGGTCTCGAACAGCAGGTTGTCGGCGCCGATCGCCGCGACCAGCGAGTCGATGTTCTTCCGCTCGAACCACGTGGTGGCGTAGATCTGGCGACGGAAGTACTCCGACGGCAGCATCGAGAACTGCTCGAGCCGCTCCGGGGCGTTCTCGGCCATCTCGTAGTCGAGCGCCTCGAGGATGAACGGCACCCAGCCCGCCCCGCTCTCGACCGAGACGATCTTGAGGTCCGGGTAGCGCTCCAGCATCCCTGCGCACAGGATGTTCACCACGACCTTGGCGTTGCCCACGAACAGCAGGGTGCCGCCGATGGCGAGCTTGGTGTTCTCGTCGTGCGAAGCCCACGGGTAGGTCCCGAAGTAGCTCATCGCGGTCGCGCTGGTCGCGATGTGGAAGTGCACCGGGAGCTGCAGCGAGGCGCACGCCTCCCAGAACGGGTCCCACGCCCGGTCGGCGAAGTCGGGGGCGCCCTGGTCCTGGGGGTCGGACGTCATGTTGACGCCCCGGAAGCCGAGGGTGGCGGCCCGCTCGGCCTCGGCCACGCACGACTCGACGCTCCACGCCGGCATCACCGACAGCGGCAGCAGACGATCGGCCGACCCGGCCTGGATCTCCGCGTTGTGGTCGTTGAACATCTGCAGCAGCAGCAGCCGGTGCGCGGGGTCGGGCACCGCGTCGGTGAGCTTGTCGCCCCCGATCCCGAGCGCGTTGGGGAACACGATCTGGTTCGAGATCCCCACGCGGTCGAGATGCTCGACCCGGGCCACCGGGTCGGCGGCTGCCGGGTGGTTGCGGCTGTGGTCCCAGCCGTCGAACACGTCGACCAGGGTGATCTTGTTGTCGTCGCGGTCGATGACGCAGCCACCGACGGCGCCGCTGATCACGCGGTCCTCCACCACCCACGACATCGCACCGTCGACCTCGGCGACGTAGGGCATGCGGTCCCGCAGCGAGGCCGGCGCCTGGCGGGTCCACAGGTCGTGGCGCTCCGACATGTGCGAGTCGGCGTCGATGACGCGCATCGGGGCGGGGTCGAGGACGGTCATGGTCGCTGCCTCCGGTGGGGTCGTGCGGACGGGCCGGGAATCGGCCCGGGGCGATTGTCCCCCAAGCGGGGGCGGCCCACAACCAGGACCGTACCCCGGATTCACCGCCCCGTCCGGTGAATCGGGGCGATCAGGCGGCCCGGACCTCCACGGTGCAGCGGGCCAGCGCCCGGGCCCCGCGGGCACGCGACACCCGGTCGAGGCGGTAGCGGCTGATCCGCTCGACCGGGGTCCACAGCACCACCCACGCCGCGACCCCGAGACCCTGGCCCACGACCCGCACGAACAGCTCGTCGGTGGCCCGGGCCAGCGCGAGCACGAGCACGCTGACAAGGGTCAGGCCCGCGAACAGCCCGACGGCGGGGAGGAGGTTCCGGCGCCCCAGCACGGTCGCCGCCTCGCCCTCCGACGCGTCGATCTCGTCGGCCACGGCCATCCACCGGCGGGCCGCTCCGGTGAGCTCGTCGGCCAGGGCGTCGTGCACCTGCTCGGCGGGGAGCACCACGTCGAGCACGACCTCGTGGTGGGCCCGGATCCGCCACGCCTCCCGCCGCACGACCGCCAGCGCGGGCTCGACGGTGAAGCGGTTGTAGGCGGGCGACGTCGGCAGCGGCGGATCGGCGACGAACAGCTGCTCCGGGCGCTCCAGCACCATGGTGATCCGCACGTCGCGCCCCCGGTTCGGCGTCCGGCCTCGCGTC
The DNA here is from genome assembly GCA_016870595.1 of Actinomycetota bacterium. GTDB lineage: Bacteria > Actinomycetota > Acidimicrobiia > IMCC26256 > PALSA-555 > CAIUKV01. The sequence goes on along the minus strand of VGBI01000005.1, from coordinate 33,727 downwards.
CGAGGCCGTGACCGACCTGCGGGGTCCCGACCGGTGACGGTGGTCGAGCGCCCCCGAAGGCCGGTGACGTGGAGGTGATGGGACTTGAACCCACGACTTCTACGTTGCGAACGTAGCGCTCTACCGGGCTGAGCTACACCCCCAAGGGATGCGCAATCTAGCAGCGGGCTCCCGGTGCACCCCCGCCCCGCACCGGTGCCGCTCCGGGCCCCGGCCGCCGGCGCGGCAGGCCGGTCAGCTCACGTTGCGGCGGAGCAGGATGACGTTGTCGACGGGCCGGGCCTGTTCGTCGGCCGGCGCGGCCGGCGACACGACGACGTGCTGCATCGGCGCGGCCCGCCCGATGGTGCTGCGGTTCCGGAACTGCACGAGCAGGTAGCAGTAGCCCCCCAGCGCACCCAGGGCGACGACGAGGAGCAGGTAGAGCAGGATCAGCTGCGTCGCCATCGCCAGGATCAGCGTCACCCCGACGGCGCTCCCGAGGACGATCAGCACGTTGCGACGACGGCGCTGCATCGGGGACATCCCCGGACCGACGGGTCCGAACGGGGTCGGCACGGGCAGCGGCGCCCGGCGCGGCATCGGGCCGGAGGGGGCACCGCCGGAGGGGGCACCGCCGTAGGGCGCGGCGTAGCCCGAGCACGGGCCGACGGGGCCGGGCCCGGTCCCGAGCGGCGACTGCCCCACCGGGCCGTGCAGCACCGGTCCCCCGAACGCCGGGCCACCGACGGGCGGGCGCGAGTGGGTCGCCCGTTCGCCGAGCGAGCGCAGACCGTCGGTGAAGTCGGACATGCCGAAGCGCCCGCTCGAGCTGCGGGAGCGCAGGATCGGCGGGACGAGCACGGCGCCCCAGAGGAGGGCGAGCACGAGGATCACGAGGACGGCCACGGCTACGCCATCCCGTCCCGCTCGGTCGTGCCCCCGTGGTCACTCATCCGTGGTCGTTCCCGTTCCGTCGACAGTGTCACCGCCGATGCCCGGACGGTGCCGGACAACAGCGAAGCGAGACCCCTGGGGATCTCGCTGGCATGGTCAGAGTACCAACGGTGGGGCACCCCGGGGGGGACCGGGGCCCACCCGGGGCTGCCGTGGCCGCCCCGCAGGCCGAATTCAGCGGTCGAAACGTCCCGGGTCGGCGTCGGGATCCCGCCGGTACGTGCCCGACCGGCCCCCGGTCTTCTCCCACAGGGCGAGCTCGCCGACGTGCATCCCCCGGTCGATCGACTTGCACATGTCGTAGATCGTGAGGGCGGCGACGGCACAGGCGGTCATGGCCTCCATCTCCACGCCGGTGCGGTCGACGGTGTCGACGTGGGCCTCCACCTCGACGTGGCGCTCCTCGATCTGGAAGTTCACGAACACCGACCCCACGAGGAGCGGGTGGCACAGGGGGATCAGGTTCGACGTCTGCTTGGCCGCCTGGATGCCCGCGACCCGGGCCACCGCGAGCACGTCACCCTTGGTGATCGCACCCGAGGCGATCCGCGAGGCGGTCTCGGGCTCCATGTGGACGCGACAGCGGGCGACCGCCCGCCGGTGGGTGGTCTCCTTCGCGGTGACGTCGACCATCCGGGCCCGACCCAGCGGGTCGAGGTGGGTGAACTCCGAGGGGGGCACGGCCCGGGAGTGTACCGAACCCGGCTACCCGCCGATCTGGCTCATCGAGCGGTCGGGGCGGACGAAGTCGACCTTGCCGATGTGGTGACCGGCCCACTTGGTGCCCACGGCCCGCTCGATCGCCCCGGCGAGGTCGTCGTCGGTGCCGCCGTCGCGCAGCACCCCCCGGAGGTCGAACTCCTCGAGCGCGAAGAGGCACGTGCGGAACTTCCCCTCGGCGGTGATGCGGACCCGGTCGCAGCTGTCGCAGAAGGGTGCGGTGACGCTGGGGATCACCCCGACGTCGCCGATGCCGTCGCGGTAGCGGTAGCGGGCGGCGGGCTCGTCGCCGTGGTGGTCGAGCCCGGCCGCGGTGGACTCGAGCGGGAACACCGCATCGATGCGCTCGAGGATCTCGTGGGCCGGCACCACCTGGTCCATGGTCCAGTCGCCCTGGGCGTCGAGGGGCATGAACTCGATGAAGCGGATCCCGACGCCCTTGGCCCGCCCGAACGCGGCGATGTCGGCGACCTCGTCGTCGTTGACGCCACGGATGACGACCGCGTTCACCTTGACCGGGTCGAGGCCGGCGGCGAGGGCGGCGTCGATGCCGGCCAGCACGCGGTCGAGCTCGTCACGCCGGGTGAGCGCGAGGAACGTCTCGCGTCGCAACGAGTCGAGCGAAATGTTGACGCGCTGCAGGCCGGCGGCGCGGAGGTCGGCGGCGAGCTCGGGCAGCTTCACCCCGTTGGTGGTCATGGCGAGATCGACCCCGATGGGTGCGAGCAGCTCGAACAGGCGGGGGAGCTGGCCGCGGACCGTCGGCTCGCCGCCGGTGATGCGCAGCGACTCGAACCCGAACCGCTCGACGCACACCCGGGCCACCCGGGCCTGCTCCTCGTAGGTGAGCAGGTCGGCGCGGTCGAGCCAGGTGAGGCCCTCCTCCGGCATGCAGTAGGTGCAGCGGAAGTTGCAGCGGTCGGTGATCGAGATCCGCAGGTCCTTGACCCGGCGACCGTAGGGGTCGAGCAACGGGCCCGCAACGGACGGGGCCAGTACGGACGGACCGGGGACGGGGGGCTCGGGCGACATGGGCCCATCAGGCTAGGCGACCCGGCGGCGGAGGCGGCCCGGCCCACCGGCACCCCGGGGCGCAGACCGCAGGTGGCTCAGACGAAGAGCATCACGGTGAGCGGGTCGCCCTCGGCGGTTCCGTCGCCGTCGGGGACGAGGGCGAGGCCGTCGGCCGCGGCGGTGGCCGAGAGCACGTTGGACTCCTGACGGCCGGTGCGCTCGGCGACGTACCCCCCGTCGGTCCAGGTGACCCGGACCCGGTCGAGGTGGACCTTGCCGTCGGTCCGGCGGGTGAAGGCGTGCCCGGCCCGGGCGACGACCTCCGGACGCCGGCACTCGGCGTATCCCATCATCGCCAGGAGCGCAGGGCGGGCGAACAGCTCGAAGCTCACGAGCGACGACACCGGGTTGCCGGGGAGGCCGAACACCGGGACGCCCCGCACCACCCCGAAGGCGAGCGGCTTGGCCGGCTTGATCGCGACCTGGCGCCACTCGAGCACCCCGAACCGGTCGAGCGCGGCCTTCACGTAGTCGTACTCCCCCACCGACACGCCGCCGCTCGTGAGCACGGCGTCGCAGCGGGCGAACGCGTCCTCGAGGGTGGCGACGATCACCGCCTCGTCGTCGCGGGCGAGGCCGAGATCGACGACCTCGGCGCCCGCGGCGGCGGCGAGCGCACGCAACATGGGGCGGTTGGAGTCGCGGATCTGCCCGGCGCCGAGCGGGCCCCGCTCCACCAGCTCGTCGCCGGTCGACAGCACCCCGACCCGGACCCGACGGTGCACGGGCACCTCGGCGGCGTCGACGCTGGCGAGCACGCCCACGTGGGCCGGGCCGATGACGGTGCCGGCCCGAAACACGGTCTGGCCCGCCTCGAGGTCGCCCCCCGGGAGCCGGACGTTGTCGCCCGCCGTCGCCGCCGCCTGGATCAGCACCGCGTCGTCGCCGTCGCGGGCGGTCCGCTCGACCATGACCACGGCGTCGGCCCCGACGGGCATCGGCGCACCGGTCATGATGCGGATCGCCTCGCCCGAACCGACGGGGATCTCCGGGGCCCGACCCGCGGCCAGGTCGTCGACCACGGCCAGGCGCACCGGCGCACCGGTGGACGCGCCGGTGGTGTCGGCGGCGCGGACGGCGTAGCCGTCCATGGCCGTGTTGGCGAAGGGCGGCACCGGCTCGGCGGTCACGATGTCGGCGGCCAGCACCAGGCCGACCGCGTCGGCGAGCGGCACGGTCACGACCGGGAGGCGCGGCACTGCGGCGAGGATCGCGTCGCGGGTCTCCTCGAGCGGCACCAACGGCACAGCCGACCGCCTACGTGAGGCCGCGGTCGCGGACGAGCACCCGCAGCATCTGCTCGATCTCGTCGCGCAGGTCGTCGCGGGCGAGACCGAGCTCGATGTTGGCCCGGAGGAAGTCGACCTTCTTGCCCGCGTCGTAGCGACCGTCGCGGAAGATCACGCCGTACACGGGCTCGCGCTCGAGCAGGATCCCGATGGCATCGGTGAGCTGGATCTCCCCGCCCACGCCCGGCGAGGTCTCGCGCAGCGCGTCGAAGATGCCGGGGGTGAACACGTAGCGGCCGATCACCGCCAGGGTGGACGGGGCATCGTCGGGTGCGGGCTTCTCGACCACGCCCCGGGCCCGCACCACGCCCTCGCGCACCGGTTCCGCGGTGAGCGCGCCGTAGGCGCTGATCTCCTCACGGGTCACCTCGAGCACCGCGAGCACGGACCCGCCGGTCTCCTCGTGCACCGCGAGCATGCGGGTGAGCAGCGCGGCGTCGTCGACCATGATGTCGTCGCCGAGCATGACCACGAAGGGCTCGCCCCCCACGTGCGGCTCGGCCACCGAGACTGCGTGGCCGAGGCCGAGGGCCTCGTGCTGGCGGACGAAGTGCACGTCGGCGAGCTGGTCGGTGGCGGCGACCTCGGCGAGCAGCGCGTGCTTGCCCGATCGTTCCAGCACCTGCTCGAGCTCCACGTTGCGGTCGAAGTGGTCCTCGATCGCCCCCTTGCCGCGGCCGGTGATCACGAGCACGTCGGTGATGCCCGCGGTCACGGCCTCCTCCACCACGTACTGGATCGCCGGCTTGTCGACGAGGGGGAGCATCTCCTTGGGGATGCTCTTGGTGATGGGGAGGAACCGGGTGCCGAGCCCCGCTGCGGGGAGCACTGCCTTGCGGACCGAACCCATGCCGCGACGCTACCCCCGGTCAGGTCTCGGGGGCGTCGTCGTCGGGCGCGGTCGGCTGTGCGAGCCCGTGCTCCTCGCCCCGGACCAGACGGCGCAGGTTGGGGAGGTGGCGGCCGATCAGGAGCACGGCCACGGCGGTGACGATGAGGACGTCGAGGAGGCTGCCACCCAGCACGATCACCGTCACGGGCGCGAGCACCGCGACGGTGAGCGACGCGACCGAGGCCTTGTGCAGGCCCCGGGCGATGGCGACCCAGACCACGGCGAGCACCAGGGTCACGATCGGGTAGAGGACCACGAACACCCCGCCGCCCGTGGCCACCCCGCGCCCGCCCTTGAACCGCCGCCACACCGGGAACACGTGGCCGACCACGGCGGCAACCCCGAGGATCCACGCCCCCCGGTGGCCGTCGATCGCGAGGCCGGCCCCGGCGGCGATCGCGCCCTTGGCTGCGTCGAGGACGAAGACCAGCACCCCGGCCTTCCAGCCCATGAGCCGCACCACGTTCGACGCCCCGGGGTTGCCCGAGCCCGACCGGGTGACGTCGATGCCCGCCCGGCGGGCCACGAGCCCGGCGCTGGGGAAGGTCCCGAGCAGGTACGCCACGGGGACGAGGGCGAGGATCCAGGTCACGGCCCCATTGTGGGCCATCCCCCGCCCGGGAGCGACCCCGGGGCGAGCCCCTCGGCCGGTCGGGGTAGGGTTGGCACTCGCCCGGTGGGAGTGCCAGCACGCGACCTCCCGCCCGGTACCCGACCGCCATCTGCCCACCACCCAGGGGATCCGAGGACCCATGCCCACCTACCGGTACCGCTGTGCCAAGTGCGGCGACGAGCTCGAGATCTGGCAGTCGTTCGACGAGAAGCCCAAGACCCGTCACGCCGGTGGCTGCGGGGGCAAGCTCTCGAAGGTGCTCAGCCCGGCCGGGATCGTGCTCAAGGGCTCGGGCTTCTACAAGACCGACAACCGCTCCGGGAAGAAGTCGTCGGGGTCGTCGTCGTCCTCCTCGTCGTCGTCGGCGTCGGGCTCCTCCTCGTCATCGTCGTCGGATTCGGGGTCCTCGTCGTCGGGGTCGTCGTCGGGCTCCTCGTCGGGGTCCTCGTCGTCGGGCTCCTCGTCGGGCTCGTCCTCGGGCTCCTCGTCGTCCGACTGACCGTCGGGCCCGGGCACCGCCGCCCGTCCACTCCCCCGCCTTCCCCGTCCCCGCGGCGCTGCCGCGTCTCCCGGAAGGCGGGTCGATGCTCCGACGCTCCCCCCGAGTCCTGGGCCTGTGGGCCGCTGCAGCCCTGCTGGCCGCCACCAGCGCCGCCGTCGTGGTCGACGACCTCACGGCCCTGCGCCGGCGGGCGGCCCGGCTCGGCCCCCCGGTCGCCGTGGCGGTCGCCCGGACCGACCTCCCGCTCGGCGCCACGGTGACCGGTGCCGACCTCACCACCCGCCGGGTCCATGCGTCCCAGCTCCCCGCCGGGGTGGTGCGGGGACCGGCCCGGGCGCGGGGTCGGGTCGTGCGGGTCCCGGTCGTCGCGGGCGGGTACCTGCACCGCAGCCACCTTGCGGCGCGCGGCCGCCGGGGCCTCGCCGCCGGGCTTCCCGCCGGGACCCGGGCGGTGCGGATCGAGGTCGACGGCGGCCTGCGGCCCCGACCCGGAACCCCGGTGGACGTCTACCTCGCCCCCGAGCGCAGCGTCGATCCGACGGGGAGCGTCCCCGGACGGGCCCAGGTCGCGACCGCGGGCGCCATCGTCATCGCCGCCGATCGCGCCTCGGTGACGCTGCTCGTCGACGAGGCCGGCGCCGCGGCGCTGGCCACGGCGGCGGCCCGGGGGCGGCTGTTCCTCGCCGTCGTCCCGCCCGAGGAGGCGGTGGTCCCCGGCGCGCTCACGCGCCGCTGAGCGCCATCTCCCCGACGAGCAGCGTGAGCCCGGCCGCGGCGCCCGGCAACCAGGTGAGGTCCGACCCGACCGCCACCACGTCGAGCAGCATGCGCGGGACGGTCGAGGCGATCGTGACCCCGCGGACCGGGTCGGCGAGCTCGCCGTCGCGGATCAAGAGCCCCTCGGCCCCGAGCGACAGGTCGCCGCTGACCGGGTTGGTGCCCGAGTGCAGGCCGCTCACCGACTGCACGAAGAACGCGTCGCCGGCGATGCGGAGGATCTCGTCGGGACTCCGCGGCCCCGGGGCCAGCGCGAGCGCACGGGCCCCGACACCAGGAGGCGACGCGTAGCCGGCCCGCACCGCCGAGCCGGTGGTTGCGACCCCGGCCCGCCGAGCGGTCGCGGTGTTGTGCAGCACGCCGCACAGGACCCCGTCGGTGATCAGCGGGTTGCGGCGCGTGGGGATGCCCTCGGCGTCGTAGGGCGCCGCGCCCGAGGCGCGCGCGTCGGTCGGGTCGTCGACCAGGGTCACGGACGCGGCCGCCACCGGCTGGTCGAGCCGACCGAGGAACATGGACCGACCCTTGTTCATCGCCTCGCCGTTGACCGCGGCCCCGAGGATCCCGAGCAGCGACCGGGTGACGAGCGGGTCGAACACGACCGGGACGCGACGCGACGTCACCGGAGCGGCCCCGAGCAGCCGGGTCGCCCGGGTCACGGCGTCGCGGGCGGCCCGGTCGGGATCGAGGTCGGCCAGGGTGCGGCCCACCGAGAACCCGGAGCCGGTCCGGGTGCCGTCGCCCTCCCCGGCCAGGGCACTCACGCTGCACGAGCTCACCGTCCGGCGCGACGACGCCCGCACCCCGAGCGAGCTCGCGACCGCCGACCGGGCGGCGGCGTCGCCGTAGTGCACCGACTCCACCCCCCGGACCCGCGGGTCGAGCCCCGCCGCGATCCGCTCGAGCGCGAGTGCGAGTGCGACCTTCTCGGTGGTGGGGACCGTGATGCACTCGTCGCGCCAGAGGTCGAGCGACGCGACGTCGACCCCGACGGCGTCGGCCGCGGTCGGGAGGTCGTTGTGTGGGTCGGGTGCGGCGAACCGCGCGTTGTCCCGGGCCTCGTCGAGCACCCCGGCGACCAGGTCGGGGGCGAGCGATCCGACCCAGGCGTAACCAAGGCGTCCGTCGACGACGACACGGACGCCCACCCCGCCGCTCTCGGCGACCGTGAGCTCCTCGACCGCTCCCCCGTGGACCTTCACGTCGGTCTCGACCGAGTGGTTGGCGTACGCCTCCACCTGCTCGCCCGGCGCGGCCCGATCGGCGATGGCCGCGACGACCGCCTCGAGATCGGGCGCGGCCTCGCTCACGAGGCGGTGCCGCCGACGGTGAGCTCGGCCACCCGCAGCGTGGGCTGGCCCGCCGACACCGGGACCCCCTGGCCGTCCTTGCCGCAGGTGCCGGCCCAGGTGTCGAAGTCGTTGCCCACGGCGTCGACCAGGCAGAGGGTCTCGGGCCCGTTGCCGATGAGCTGCGCGGCCCGCACCGGCTCGGTGATCTCCCCGTGCTCGATGAGGTAGGCCTCGGTCACCCCGAACACGAAGTCGCCGGTGGCGGTGTTCACCTGCCCGCCCCCGAGCGCGGCGCAGTAGAGCCCGTGCTCGGTGTCGGCGATGATGTCGGAGGGGTCGTCGGCCCCGGCCACGAGGTAGGTGTTGGTCATCCGGACCATCGGCAGGTGCCGGTACGTCTCGCGCCGCCCGTTGCCGCTGCTCGGTCGGCCGGCGGCCCGGGCCCGGACCAGGTCCCAGATGTAGTCGGTGAGCACGCCCTGGTCGATCAGGACGTTGCGGCGCGCCGGTGTGCCCTCGTCGTCGATGGCGAAGGTCCCCCACTCGCGTCCGTAGGTCCCGTCGTCGACCAGCGTCACGAGGGGTGAGGCGACCATCTCCCCGACGCGGCCCCGGAACACCGAGGAGTCGCGGCGCACGAGGTCGGCCTCGAGGCCGTGCCCGCAGGCCTCGTGGAACAGCACCCCACCGGCACCACGCTTGAGCACCACCGGGAGGCGACCCGACGGGGCCGGCCGGGCCCGCAGGAGCGCGAGCGCACGGTCGGCGGCGACACGCGCGACCTCCTCGGGGTCGACGTCGTCGAAGAGCTCGAAGCCCACGGTCCGCCCCGGCGACTCGGTGCCGGTGTGCAGGCCGGTGTCGCCCTCGGCCACGCAGGTCACGGTGAAGCGGGTCCGGACCTGGTCGTCCTCGGCGAACACGCCGTCGGAGTTGGCGACCAGGATGCGGCGACGCCCGTCGGCGTAGGCCGCGCTCACCTGGCGGATCGAGCCGCTGCGGGCACGCGCCGCGGCGTCGGCCCGCTCGAGCAGCGCCACCTTGGCGTCCTTGGCCACGGTGCCCGGCAGGACCCCGGCCCGGGGACCCGGGCCGACCGGACGGTCGGGGAGCGCGGCGATCCGCCCCGCGCCACCCGACTCGGTCGCCGCGGCCGCGGCGGCGACGGCCGCGGCGGCGAGGCCGGCCGCGGAGCAGTCGGCCGTGTGCGCGAAGCCGGTCGTCTCCCCCCGCACCACCCGGATCCCGACGCCGCGGCTCCGGCCCGAGGACAGCTCCTCGACCCGGCCGTCGTCGAGCCGGGCGGTGACGCCCGCCCGGTCCTCGGCGAACACCTCGGCGAAGTCGCCACCCCGCGCGAGTGCGACGCCGAGCGTGCGCTCGACCACGTCGCGGTCGATCAGGGCGCTTGCGTCGCGTTCGTGCACGGGACCATTTCTACCGGCTCCCCGGCCCGATGATGACCGGATCCCCGACCCGGTCCGCTCCAGTGGCGACACCGGGGCGCGCCTAGGCTCGCCCCATGGCGCCCCGGCCCGGTCTCTCCGCTGTCGTCACGCTCGAGGTGACCGACGCCGACACCGCCGTCGCGGCCCGCTCGGGTGACGTCGCGGTGCTCGCGACCCCCCGGGTGGTCGCCCTCGCCGAGGAGGCCACCGTGCGCGCGCTCGACGGCGCGCTCACGCCCGGCGCCACCACCGTCGGGTACCGCGTGCAGCTCGACCACCTCGCGCCCACGGTGCCCGGCGCCGTCGTGCGGGCCGAGGCCACGCTCGAGGCGGTCGAGGGGCGTCGCCTCACGTTCCGCGTCGCGGTCACCGACGGCAACGGTCTCGTCGCCGCCGGCCGCATCACCCGGGTGAGCGTGGAGCGGGACCGCTTCCTCGAGCGCGCCGCCGGTGGGGACTGATCAGCCGAGGTTGCTCGACCGCGGGTAGGCGTCGTCGGGGTCGGTGAGCACGTTGACCAGGGCCGGGCCGGCGTGGGCGAAGGCCCGGTCCAGCGCCGGTCCGATCTCCTCGGGCGTCCGCACCAGCTCGCCGTGGCAGCCGAGATCGGCGGCGACCCGGTCGTAGCGGGTCCCGGGCACGAGGTCGCAGGCCACGTCGTACCCGAACAGTCGCTGCATCGGGTGCTTCTCGAGTCCCCAGATGCCGTTGTTGCCCACGATCCCCACCACGTTCGCCCCGTGGCGCGCGAGGGTGTCGAGGTCGCCGAGCCCGAAGCCGATCGCGCCGTCACCCAGCAGCAGCACCACCTGGCGGTCCGGGAAGGCGGTGGCGGCGGCGAGCGCGTAGCCGAAGCCGGACCCGAGGCAGCCGTAGGGGCCCGGGCCGAGGAAGCCACCCGGGACGAACGTGTCGACGTAGCGGCCGGCGTACGAGACGAAGTCGCCGCCGTCGCCGATGACGATCGCGTCACGGTCGAGCCGCGGCGCCAGCTCGCCGTAGACCCGGACCGGGTCGATCGGGGTCGCGGCCGAGGTGAGGCGGGCGGCGTCGCCGGCCCGGGCCGCCTGCTCGGTGGCGCGCAGGCGCTCCCGCCAGGCCACGCGCGCACTGCGGGCCGACGCCGGGGTCCGGGCCGGGACCTGCTCGGCGAGGGCTCCGATCACCCGGGCGAGGTCACCGGCCACCGCACCCGCGAGCGGCGCATGGGTCGCGATCCCGTCGGGCGCGTCCACCACGTGGACGACGTCGGCGGCGGCGAAGCGGCCGAAGCCGAGCCGGAAGTCGAGCGGGGTCCCGAGCACCACCACCAGGTCAGCCTCGGCGAAGGCGAGTCCCCGGGCCCGGGCGAAGGCGTGGGGATGATCGGCCGGGATCAGCCCGCGCCCCATGTCGTTGACGAAGGCCGGCAGCTCGCCCTCCTCGAGCAGGACCCGCACGGCGCCCTCGGCCCCGGCCCAGTAGACGTCGCCGCCGAGCATCAGCACGGGACGCTCGGCGGCCGCGATCCGGGCTGCGACCGCCGCCACCGCGTCCGGGTCGGGGGCGGTACCGGCGGCGGGAGCGGCGGGCGGCACCGGAGCCGGCGCAGTGGCCGGGCCCCACGCGTCGAGCGGCACGTCGACGAAGGTCGGACCCCGGTGCGGCGACCGGGCCGCGCGCAACGCGGTGTCGAACTCGGCGGCCACGCGGTCGGCCGTGGTCGCGGTGGCGGCGTACTTGGTGATCGGTGCCACGATCGGCACGTGGTCGAGCTCCTGCAGTGATCCCTGCCCCCACCGCCCGACCGGCGCCCGACCTCCCACCACGAACACCGGCGAGCCGTTCATCCACGCGCTGGTGAGGGCACTCACCCCGTTGGTCACTCCCGGCCCCGCGGTCAGCGCGGCGACCCCGACCCGTCGGGTGACCTTCGCCCACCCCTCGGCCGCGAACGCGGCGGTCTGCTCGTGGCGGGTGTCGACGAGGCGGACGTCCTCCTGGACGCAGCCGTCGTAGAGCGGCCACAGGTGCCCACCGTTGAGCGTGAACACGGTGTCGACCGCATGGGCCCGCAGGACGCGCGTGGCGAACAGACCGGCCGGGGCGGCGGGCGTGTCGGTCATGACGGATCGGCTCCCTCGGGTTCGGCGAGACCGTCGAGGAACGTCGCCAGCGCGACGAACCAGGCCTCGGGGTCCTCGAAGTGGGGGTGGTGCCCGGCGTCGGCGACGACCACGAGTCGGGCGTCGGGGGCGGCCGCGGCGATCGCGGTCGATGCGTCGAGGAAGACCGCGTCGAGCGCCCCGACGATCACGAGGACGGGGCACGCGATCGCGCGGACCTCGTGGGTCGCGTCGGGCTCGCGCGCGATCGCCGGGGCGAGCGCCGACCACATGGCCGGCACCAGACGGGCCCACTTGCCGTCGACGTAGTCGGTGAAGCCCGGGCGGTCGGCCAGGAGGCGCTCGTACGCGGGCGTCCCGAGCACCCGGGCCTCGTCCAGGACGGCCTTGAGCGCGGCGAAGTCCTCGAGCGCGAGCGCGGCACCGAGGTCCACCAGGTCGGGCTCGAGGCCACGGGGCGGACCGGCCGCCGTGCTCTCGAACACCACGGCGTCGACGCGATCGGGTGCGGTGACGGCCATGCGCCGGACGACCATGCCCCCCATCGAATGGCCGAGCAGGCGCACCCGTCCGAGCCCGAGCGCGTCGGCGACGGCCCAGAGGTCGGCGGCACACCGGTCGAGCGAGTACGCGGCCGGGTCGGCGGGGCCGCCGCTGTCGCCATGGCCCCGCAGGTCCACCAGGACGACCCGGGCCCGGGTGCCGAGCCGCTCGAGGTGGTCGGCGAAGTCCTCCTTCGCGCCCCCGAACCCGTGCACGCACAGGAGCGGGGGCCCGGCGCCGTGCACCGTGACGGCGAGCTCGACCCCGTCGTCGACCCGAACCCGCACGGCTCCCTCCCCGAACCCACCACGGCGCCGGACCGAGAAGGCTCGGCTCCTCCTAATCTACGGGGATGGCGGGAGGCGAGCAGCCCCGGGCGCGCCGGCACCCGCGGACGCGGGTGTGGCTGCGCCTCCTCGTGAGTGCCGCACTCCTGTCGGTGCTGGTCACCAAGATCGACTTCGGCGGCTTCGTCCCCGACCACCACACCAACGGGACGTGGGCCTTCCTGGTGGCCGGGGTCGGGCTCATGGCGGGGAGCTTCGTGCTCGCCGCCTGGCGGTGGCAGCGGGTCCTGACCGTGTTCGGGTACTCGGTCCGCCTGCGGACCCTCACCAAGCACTACCTCGCCGGCCAGTTCGTGGGGAACCCACTGCCGTCCACCGTCGGGGGTGACGTCCTCCGGGTGAGCCGGTCGTCGGCCGACATCGGCAACACCACCGATGCGTTCGCGGCGGTGATCCTCGAGCGGCTCACCGGCTTCGTGATCCTGCCGGTGCTCGTCGTGGCGGGCTTCGTCGCGATGCCGAGCCTGCTCGACGAGTCGCGCAGCCTCGTCGCGGTGCTCGTCGCGGTGGCCACGCTCGTCGTCCTCGGTGCGGTGCTGTTCCTGGCCGGACATCCGCGCGCCGCCGGACGCTTCGCCGACCACGACAACTGGATGCGCGCGATCGGTGCGGTCCACGTCGGCGTGGACCGGTTGCGGCGCTCGCCCCGCGACGCGGCGATGGTCCTCCTGGCCGCCCTCGCCTACCAGCTCGTGGTGGTGGGATCGGTCTACTGCGCGTTCCACGTCGTCGACGTGCGCATCCCGAACGCCTCGGTCCTCGCCTACGTCCCCGCGGTCGCGATGGTGCAGGTCGTCCCGATCACGATCGGTGGCCTCGGCGTGCGCGAAGGGCTGCTCGCGTTCCTCTTCCACCCGCTCGGCGTCCCGACCGGTCGGGCGGTGGCGGTCGGTCTGCTCTGGTACGGGATGACCCTGCTCGTGAGCCTCCTGGGGGCGCCCGCCTTCGCCGTCGGCCATCGGCGGTCGCGCACCGGGGACCCGAGCGGGAACCCGACCGGGACCCCGACCCTGGCCACGGATGCGGGCGCGCCGGCGGGCGCCCGACCGGGATCGGGCGACCGGTGACGGGGCCGGGGGCGACCGGAGGGCCGTCGACGACCGGGTCCGACACCCGGGTGCCCCACCGCCGACGCCTGCCCGGCGCCCGGGTGCTCGCCGACGGATCGGTCATCTACTGGTGGGGCGAGATCCTCCTGATGGGGCTCTTCTACCTCGTATACACGGCGATCCGGAACTCCAACGAGGGCGACGTCGCCACCGCGTTCCGCAATGCCCGCGCCATCATCGACGTGCAGGAGTTCCTGGGGATCCACTTCGAGCAGCGCGTCCAGGACCTCGCGCTCGGTGTCAAGCCGATCATCATCGCCGCCAACTACTTCTACGGCTCCTTCCACTTCATCGTCACCATCGGCGTGATGGTCTTCCTGTTCGCCCGGTGGCCCGACGACTACCCGCTGTGGCGCAACGTGCTCGCCGTGACCACTGCGCTCGCGCTCATCGGCTTCACGCTCTGGCCGCTGATGCCCCCGCGGCTGCTCCCCGCCTCGTACGGGTACGTCGACACGCTGGCGCGCTATCCCACGTTCTGGTCGTTCAACTCGGGTGCGGTGAGTCGGATCTCCAACCAGTACGCCGCGATGCCGAGCGTGCACTGCGCGTGGGCCCTGTGGTGCGCGTGCGCGCTGGTCCCCCGGTTGCGCCGGCGCTGGACCCGGGCGCTCGCGATCCTCTACCCGGCGTGCACCGTGGTGGCGATCGTCCTGACCGGCAACCACTTCGTGCTCGATGCGGTCGGGGGCTTCCTCACCCTGCTCGTCGGGTTCGTGCTCGCCCGTCGCTTCACCCGGGCGGGCCGGGGCCCGCGTCCGAGCCCGCTCCCCGCTGCCTGACCCGCCGGGTCGTCAGTCGCCGCGGTTGCGGCCCATGAACCACCCGACGACCCAACCGATCACGGCCGAGCCGACGATCACCAGGAACAGCGGCGCCGTCACCTTGGTGAACACCAGATCGATCTCCACCTTGCCGGCGTTCACGATCGCGAGGATCACCAGGACGACGACGAGTACGGCGGCGACGATCTGCTTCGTCGAGAACGAGCGTCCGGACGTGGCCTCGGCCATGGCGACCCCCCTCGGTGCTGTGGTGCAACTCAAGACGGTGCGGCGCATCTGCCTCGCACCGTGGGGAGACTACGACTACGGCCCGGGGGCCGGGGTGGATCCCCCGGTGGCGCCCCGGGCCCGGCGGCTCCGGACCGGGGTCCGACGGCGGGCCATCATGCGCAGCGCCTCGTCGCGCACGGCCCGGTCGGCGATCGAGAGGTAGGCGTCACGCGACCGGATCAGCGCCAGGCGCCGGGGGGGCAGTCCGGCGATGCGGACCACCCGGACGCCGTCGAGCTGCTCGGGCAACGCGGTCTCGGGCAGGACCGAGGCGCCCGCCCCGGCGGTGACCAGGTCCACCACGAGCCGGATGCCCTCCACCTCGAGCACGACGTCGAGCGCGATACCGAGCCGGGCGGCCACCGCCTCGATCTCGGAGCGCAGCGGGTTGGTCGCCGGGGGCAGCACCAGGCCCAGGGCGCTGAGCTCGGCCAGCCCGACCGGACC
This sequence comes from Actinomycetota bacterium, assembly GCA_016870595.1. Taxonomy (GTDB): domain Bacteria; phylum Actinomycetota; class Acidimicrobiia; order IMCC26256; family PALSA-555; genus CAIUKV01. The sequence continues at coordinate 18,578 of VGBI01000005.1, read as the reverse complement.
GCGTCCGAGCGAGCGCCCGGTCGGCGCCACGCCGACGAGGGTCTCCTCGAGCACGGTCTCGGCCTCGAGGCGCCGGTCGGGCACCGGCTCGGTGATCAACGCCTGGGTCAGGTCGCCGGCGAGCACCTCGGCGGCGAGACGCTCGGACGCGCCCTCGACGATGCGCAGCTGCACCCCGGGCGCCCGGCGCCGCAGGTCGGCCACGAGCTGGGGGACGAGCCACCGGCTCGCGGTGCCCACCACCCCGAAGCTCGCGGTTCCCACCTCGAGCCCCTCGAGCATCGCGAGGTCGGCCCGCAGGGAGTCGAGCTCCCGGCGGATCCGGCGCGCCCGTTCGAGCACGACCTCGCCGCAGTCGGTCGGCTCGGCCCCCCGTCGGCTCCGGACGAACAGCTCGACCCCGAGCTCGGCCTCCAGCTGGCGCACCTGCTCCGAGACGTTCGACTGCACCGTCGACAGGACGTCGGCCGCCGCGGTGAACGATCCCTCCTCGGCCACGGCGAGCACGGCGTCGAGATGGCGGAGCTCCATGGCGCGTCGTTCCTCGCTCGTCGGGGGTGTTCGGTCGGCGGTCACGCTCGTCGGTCACGGTCGGGAGCGGTCCGGCGCCGGCTCGGACCGAGCATCGTCGTGAGCGATGGTTGCCATCGTAACGGTGCGTTGGACAGATTGCTGGGTCTGGGTCAAGATTTCATCATCCGAGCGGCCGGGGGCCGACCTCCCCCCGGCGCCCACCCGTCGCCGCTCGGACCACCCCATCACCCGACCCCGACACTCACCTGGAGGAGCCCGTGGCGGCCGAGACCGTCTCGAGTCTTCTTGCCACCGGTCCGCTGACCTGGGCCGGCGACGCATCCTGCGCCGGACAGACCGATCTCTTCTTCGCCCCCGCCGGCGAGCGCCCCGAGACCCGCCTCCTGCGCGAGGCCCGGGCTCGGGCGATCTGCCAGGGCTGCGACGTGCTCGACCCCTGCCGCCGGTGGGCGCGCGAGCACCGCGAGTACGGCTTCTGGGGGGGCGAGTCCGAGGAGGACCGCGCCGCGGCCGGCTTCCGGGTGGACATGCCCGTGGGCCGGGTCGCCCGGTACCCCAAGGGCGACGGGTCGCCCGTGGCCCCGCGCGAGCCCCGGGTCGCCTGACCGGCGTCCCGGCTCCGCCCGGGACCGTTTACAGTCCCCCGGCGTGACCACCTCGCCGGACGGTCTCGACCTCGACGCCCTCCGGGGCTTCCTCGTCGGGCACGTGGCCGGCGCCGGTGACCGCGCCCTGCGCGCGTCGCTGATCGCAGGCGGACGGTCGAACCTCACCTACCACGTCACCGACGGGGTCCACGACTGGGTCGTGCGACGCCCGCCGCTCGGCCACGTGCTCGCGACCGCCCACGACATGGGCCGCGAGTACCGCGTGATGTCGGCCCTCCAGGGCACCGCCGTCCCCGTCCCCGTGACCCGGGCGCTGTGCACCGACGACGCCGCCATCGGTGCCCCCTTCTACGTGATGGACCGGGTCGAGGGTCGCGTCGTGCGCTCGACCGATGAGCTCGCTGCGTTCCCGGCCGGCGACGCCCGGGCGGTGTCCCACGCGCTGATCGACGTGCTCGCTGCGCTGCACGGGATCGATCCCGACGCAGTGGGGCTGGGCGACTTCGGTCGTCCCGACGGCTTCCTCGCCCGCAACGTCGCCCGGTGGGGGACCCAGTGGGCGGCGAACAAGACCCGGGACCTCCCCCAGATCGACGAGCTGGCCCGGCGCATCCATGCCGCGCTCCCGACCTCGGGTCCGGCCGCGATCGTCCACGGCGACTACCGGCTCGAGAACACCATGCTCGCACCCGACCGGCCGGAGATCGTCGCGGTGCTCGACTGGGAGATGTCGACGCTCGGCGATCCGCTCACCGACCTCGGGCTGTTCCTCGTGTACTGGGTGCACTGGGACGCCGGTGACGGTCCGCCCCTCACCACGGGCGGTGCGTCGGGGCTTCCCGGCTTCATCACCATCGACGAGGTCGTCGACCGGTACGCGCGCGCCACCGGACGCGACCTCGGCGACCTCGACTTCTACATCGTCTTCGCCTTCTACAAGCTGGCGGTCATCCTCGAGGGCATCAACGCGCGCTTCCTCATGGGCAAGACCGTCGGCGAGGGCTTCGACCGCATGGGCGAGATGGTCACCCGACTCCTCGACGCCGCCTTCGACCTGGCCGACCGCTCGGAGATCCGGGCCCTGCGCGGATGACCCTCGGGTGACCCCCGAGCCCCATCCACTCTCCGCCGGGGCCCTCGCCCTCGTCGCGGCAGGCGGCGCCGTGGGCGGCCTCGCCCGCTACGGGCTCGGTCGGGCGTTCCCGACCGCCCCGAACGCCTTCCCGACGACCACGCTCGTGATCAACGTCGTGGGCGCGTTCCTGCTCGGGGCGCTGCTCACCGTCCTCGCCCGCCGGAGCACCCCCGACCACCGACTCCGCCTCGTCCTCGGCGTCGGGGCCCTCGGCGCCTTCACCACGTTCTCGACCCTCGCCGTCGACGTCGTGCGCCTGGGCCGCTCGGGGCGTCCGGGGCTGGCGCTCGCCAATGCCACCGTGAGCGTGGTCGCGGGGATCGCCGCCGTCGTGGCCGGGCACCGGGTCGGCCAGATCGGCGCGCGGGCGCGCGGCGGAACTCGGGCGCCGTGAACGACGTCGCCCTCGGACTCCTCGTGGCCGCGGCGGCCGCGATGGGGGCCCCGTGCCGCTTTGCGCTCGAGTGGGCGGTGCACCGGTACCGGCCGACGGTGACCCCGTTCGGCACCCTGCTCGTCAACGCCTCGGGATCGCTCGCCCTCGGGGTCGTGGTCGGGCTCGCGCTCGCGCACGGCCTCGACCCCGACGTGCGCACGGTGATCGGCACCGGGTTCCTCGGCGCCTACACGACGTTCTCCGCCTACGCCGACCAGACGGTGCGCCGGGCCACCGACGGACACCTCCACCTCGCGACCGCGTACGCGGTCGGCAGCGTGGTCACGAGCGTCGGTGCCGCGGCGCTGGGCCTGGCCGTCGTCGGTGCGTGGTGATCCCGGGCAGGCTCACTCCGGGGGCGGCTCCAGCGCAAGGACGGTCCCGGGAGTGACCACGCCCACCACGGTCGTGCCGTCGCGCACCACCACGTAGGGCGCACCAGACGCGACCAGGGCCCGGCGGGCGTCGCCGACCGTGGCCGTCGCCGGCACCTCCGGTGCGTCGGGGGCGAGGTCGGGAGGCGGCGCCGTGCACGTATCGACGACGGATCGACGGTCGCGCCGGGTGACGAGATCGACCCGGCGGGTGAGCTGGTAGGTGCTCACCGAGACGTCGCCCATGACGAACTGGGCCACCGCGGTCGCGACGAACGCCGGCACGACGAAGCCGGGGCGCCCGGTGGCCTCGGCGACGAACACCACTGCGGCGATCGGGGTCCGGTACCCGGCCCCGAGGAAGGCCGCAGCCCCGATGACCGGGAACAGCATCGTGTCGCCGCCGACGACGACCTCGACCGCCGTGCCGAGGAGCCAGCCCTCGACCAACAACGGGATGAAGAGGCCGCCGACCCCACCCCCCGCGAGGGTGAGCGTGGTCGCCACCGCCCGCACGACGAGCAGCAGGACCACGAGCCCGAGCGGTCGGCGCAGCCCCTCGGTCCAGTCGATCGCGCCGAAGCCGGGCCCGAGGGACAGCGGCCCGTCGTAGACCGCCCAGGTCACCCCGCCGACGAGGGCCAGGCCGGCGCCGGTGCCCGCCAGCCGGGCCCAGGCCGGCACGCCGAGCAGGGCGGTCTTGGCCCGGCGCAGGACTCCGGCGAACAGGCGGGCCCCGAACCCGGCCAGGATCCCATCACCAGTGCTCCCCCGAGGCTGCGCAGGTCGAGCGGTGGAGTCGGGCCCCCGAGGGGCAGGAGGCGCTCGAGCCCGAAGAAGACGGTGAACGTGAGGTACGACGCCGCTGCGGCCATGACCGCCGGCACCGCTGCGGCCGCCGCACTGTCCTCGCGGTAGGGCACCTCGAGCGCGAACACCGCTCCGGTCGCGGGCGCCTGGAAGATGACCGCCACCCCGGCGGCGGCGCCGGCCACGAGCAGCGTCCGCTGGTCCTCGGCCGAGAAGGACCGCGGGAACCAGCGGCGCACGAGCGATCCGATCGCGGCACCGAGGTAGATCGACGGTCCCTCGAAGCCCATGGCCCCACCGGCGCCGAGGGTGGCGGTCGCCCCGAGCATCTTCCCCGGGACCTGGTCGAGGGCCATGATCCCGCCGTCACGGTGGTACGCGACCAGTACGTCGTCGGAGGTGGCCGGGGTGGTCCCCCGACCCAGGGAGCGCAGGACCACCCACGCGAGGACGAGGCCCACGGCCGGCGCCACGACCTGGAGGCCGACCGGGAGCGCGAGCGTCCGGTGCAGCAGCACCTCGCCGGCGACCGCCTCGAACGCGGCGACCGCGAGCCCCACCAGGACGCCGGTCAGCGCGGCCAGCACGAGGACCCGGGTCCCCCGCGCCCGCAGGCGACGCAGGTCGTCGCCCGAGGGCAGACGCCCCCGGCCGCGACGCGGCGCTCCCGGTTGCGCGTGCGGATCCATCCCGAGGCCGACCCTAGCGAGGATCGCCCCCGGGCGGACCGGACCCTCGGTCTGCGAGACTCCGCGCGACACCACACGACGCAACGCGACGCGCGGCGACCACCGAGGGGGATCGGGATGCGGGTACTCGAGGGGATCAAGGTCGTGGAGCTGGCCGAGCACGGGTTCGTGCCCAGCTGCGCGGCGGTGCTGGGCGACTGGGGCGCGGACGTCGTGAAGATCGAGCGGCCGACGGGTGACCCCCTGCGCGCCATCATGGGCGCGGGGTTCGTGGCCGACACCGGGGACTACAACTTCCTCTGGGAGCTCTACAACCGCAACAAGCGGGGCATCGTGCTCGACCTGCGCGTCGCGGCGGGGCGGACGGCGTTCGACCGGCTCGTCACCGACGCCGACGTGTTCATCACCAACTTCCTGCCGTCGGCCCGGGCCAAGCTGCGCACGAACCCCGAGGACCTGTGGGCGGTGAACCCCCGCCTCGTCTACGCGAAGGGGCACGGCCAGGGCCAGCAGGGTCCCGACGCCGACGAAGGTGGCTTCGACTCGGTGTCGTACTGGGGCCGCGGCGGCCTCGGGCACATCCTTACCCCGGAGGAGGGCCCGATGGTGATGCAGCGCGGCGCGATGGGCGACGCGCCGAGCGGGGCGATGCTCGCGGGCGGGATCGCGGCCGCGCTGTTCCACCGCGAGCGGACCGGGCAGGGCATGGTCGTCGACGTCTCGCTCCTCAACTTCGCGGTCTGGCAGCTGGGCGTCGACCTCACCGCCACCACGGTGCTCCGCCGCGACCCCGACAAGATGGGCGCCGGCACCGTCCGGTCGAACCCGCTCGTCGGCGCGTACAAGACCGCCGAGGGGCGCTGGCTCATGCTCGGCATGATCGACGACCCCCGCCACTGGGCCCCAGCCTGCCGGGCGTTCGGGTTCCCCGAGCTGATCGACGACCCCCGCTTCGTCGACACCGCCGCCCGGGCCGCCCACGCCGCCGAGCTCCAGGCCCGGGTCTCCGAGGCGATCGCGACCCGCACCCTGGCCGAGCTGCGCGACCGCCTCGGGGCCGAGGACACGATCTTCTCGGCGCTCGCGTCGCCGCTCGAGGTGATCGACGACCCCCAGGTCGTGGCCAACGGCTACCTCGCCCCCCACCCCGGGCACCCAAGCGCCCGGCTCGCCTGCGCCCCCATGCAGTTCGACGACGCCCAGGTGTCGGTGCGGCGGGGCGCCCCCCGCCTCGGGGAGCACACCGACGAGGTGCTCGCCGAGATCGGCCTCAGCCCCGACGAGATCGCGGCCCTGCACAGGTCCGGCGCCACCGGAACCCCGGCCGCAGATCCCGGTGGCCCATCTAGGGTGGAGAGGTGACGCCCGCAGAGCCCGACCCCATCACCGACCACGGGCTGGTCTGGGAGGACGACCCGGGAACGCTGCGCAGGCCGCTGATGGTCGCCGCGTTCGAGGGCTGGAACGACGCCGCCGACGCGGCGACGTTCGCCGCCGCCTACCTCGCCCGCCACGGCGGCGCCGAGCGCATCGCGCACATCGATCCCGAGGCCCACACCGACTTCCAGAGTCGGCGCCCGCACGTGGAGCTCGTCGACGGCGTCACCCGCTCGATCGTGTGGCCGACCACCACGTTCTGGGTCGCCCGCTTCCCCGAGCGCGACCTCGTCGTGCTCCAGGGGATCGAGCCCTCGTACCGCTGGAAGTCGTTCAGCGCCGCCGTGCTCGACGTCCACCGCCGGACCGGCTGCGAGATGCTGGTCACCTTCGGCGCGCTCCTCGCCGACGTCCCGCACAGCCGCCGGGTCCGGGTCACCGGCACCGCCACCGACCCCGAGCTCATCGCCCGCCTCTCGCTCGAGCCGTCACGCTACGAGGGCCCCACCGGGATCGTCGGGGTCATCCACGACGAGTGCGGGAACACCAGGATCCCGTCGGTCTCGCTGTGGGCACCGGTGCCGCACTACATCGCGTCGCCGCCCAACCCGCCCGCGAGCGCGGCGATCCTCGACCGGTTCGTCCGCCTCACCGGCATCACCCTCGACCTCAGCCGGGTGCAGCGGACGGTGGCCCGCTGGCGCGAGCAGGTCGACGAGGTCGCCGCCGGCGACGACGAGATCCGGGGCTACGTCGAGCGCCTCGAGGCCCGCTTCGACGACGAGGCCGCCGACGAGCCCCCGGCGTGGGGCGAGGAGCTCCCCACCGGCGACGAGATCGCCGACGAGCTCGAGCAGTACCTGCGCGGCCTGCGGGGCGACTGAACCATCCCCCGCCCGCCCGAGCCCGCCTGGGCTACGGTGCGCCTCGGCACCAGTACCGATGGTGTCGGCGATCGGGGGGTCATGACCAGCACCACCAGCACCGAGTCCACGACGGGGCGCGACCGCGGCGGCCTCGTGCTCGTCGCGATGGTCGTCGTGGTCGCGATGACCTTCATCGACATGACGATCGTGTCGATCGCCGCCCCCGACATCCAGCGGGGGCTCGGACTGTCGTCGACCGGGCTGCAGTGGGTGGTGTCGGGGTACCTGGTCTCGCTCGCGGCCTTCTTCGCCCTCGGCGGGCGGCTCGCCGACGTCATCGGCCACCGCACGATGGTGGTGGTGGGCACCCTGGTGTTCATCGGGGCGTCCGTCGCCTGCGGCCTCACAGCCGAGGGCACCGGCGCCGACGTCTGGATCGTCGGGTTCCGCATCGTGCAGGGGGCCGGGGCCGCACTGCTGTTCCCCGCGGCCCTCGCGGTCGTGCTGCACGCCTTTCCGACGGAGCAGCGCGGCTCCGCCGTGGCCCGCTTCTTCGCGGTCACCGGCGGCCTGACGTCGATCGGCCCCTTCGTCGGCGCCTACCTGCTCGAGATCTCGTGGCGCTGGATCTTCCTCGTCAACGTCCCCGTCGCGATCGTCGGGTTGGTCCTGACCTTCGTCGCCGGGGTCGACAACCAGCGGCGCCGGGAGCCGATCGACCTGGTCGGCGCGGCGCTCATCGCCGTGGGGGCCGGGGCCGTGGTCGCGGGCCTGCAGCAGTCGTCGACCTGGGGCTGGTCGGACCTGCGCACCCTCGCCTGTCTCGTGGGCGGCGTCGTGGTGCTCGGGATCTTCCTCGAGGTGGAGCGCAGTCGCCCCGACCCGCTGATCCGGGTCCGGTTCTTCGAGAACCGCACCTTCGCAATGCAGAACCTGATCCTGTTCTTCGCGTCGGCCGCGTTCATCCCGCTGTTCTTCTTCGCCAGCATCTACGCGCAGGTCTCGCTCGGCTGGACGGCGAGCAACACTGGCCTGTACCTGCTCACCTTCTTCGCCGGGTTCGCGCCCGGTGCGGTCATCGGCGGCAAGTGGCTCGACCGCGGCCAGGCCCGGCGCGCCGCGGTCTGGGGCGGGGTGCTCGGCGCCGCCGGGTTCTTCGCCTGGGCCGCCCGGCTCCCCGGTCTCACCGAGAACACCCAGTGGCCCTGGATCGTCGTGGCCGGACTCGGCGTCGGCCTGGTCATCGGCTCGGCCAACACCGACGCGATCAACCAGGTGCCGGCCGAGAACTTCGGGGAGGCGACGGGGGTCACCCAGACCGTGCGCAACCTCGGTGCCGCGGTCGGACTGGCCGTGGTCGGCACCGTGTTCGCGAGCAGGTTGCGGACGCGCCTCGAGGACTCGCTCGCCGGCTTCGGGATCCCCAAGGCCCAGGCCGACAGCATCGCGGCGTCCCTGCACGGCAGCGGCGGGGGGAGTGCCTCGAAGTCGTTCCTCGCCAAGGCCGGCCCCAAGGCCGACCAGGTCCTCGCCGCCGTGCGCCTCGACTTTGCCGACGCCACCCAGCTGGTGTTCCAGGGCCTCGGGATCGCCATGGCCGTGGTCGCCGTGCTCGCCGTGCTCGGCCTGACCCGGGGCCCGCACCTCCCCGACCCGGCACCGGTCGGGACCGTCGGCGCGTCCGACGCCTGAGGCCGCCGGTCCGTCCGCGGCGCGCCGGCGTCAGGCGTCGGCGGGATCCCCGGTCCCACCCGCCCACCCCGCCACTGCGAGGTGGGCGTGAATCGCCGGGTCCTGCGGAGGCTCCCAGAACGCGCGGATCAGGTCGACCCGACCGGTCTCGTCGACCCGCCAGAGCTCGATGCTCTCGACGCACACCGGGAGCCCGTCAACGGATCCGTGGTTGCGCATGTAGACCTGCGCCTCACGGCCGCACTCGATGATCTTGACCGGCTCGAGGATCCAGCGCTTCACCGCCGTGAACGCGCCGTCCCAGGCGTGGGTCGACATCACCTCGACCCCGCGGCTCGCCACCGTGCCCGGCGGGTCCTCGTACTCGATGTCGTCGGCGAAGAGCGCGAGCCACGACGCCTTGTCCATCGCGTTCCAGAACCGGCAGTGGTTGCGGATCGCCTCGGCCGCGCCGCTCATCCGAGCAGCTCCTCGGCCACCGCCTGCCACAGCTGGGTGGACAGGGCGAGCGACTCGACGTCGACCCGCTCGTCGTTGCCGTGGAACATGGTGGCGTAGTCCTCGAACTTCAGGCGCTGCGAGAACAGTCCGAACCCGTACCCGACCGAGCCCGCCCGCCGGAAGAAGCGGTTGTCGGTCCCACCCACCATCAGGAACGGGACCAGGGCAGAGTCGGCGACCATCCGGCCGGTCACGGTCTGCAGCGCGTCCCACAGCGGGGTGTCGATCGGCGATGCCGTCGACGGGTCGTCGTTGGACTCCACCTCGACCGCGTCGGCGAGGTCGCCCAGCGCCTCGCGCAGCATCGCCCGGATTTCGTCGCCGGTCTGGCCCGGCAGGGTGCGGATGTCGACCTCGAGCTCCACGTGGTCGGGGATCACGTTGGTCTTGGTCCCGCCGTGGATCACGTTGGGCGAGAACGTGGTGTGGGTGCAGGCGTGGCTCAGCCGCCCGAGACCCACCGGCAGGGTCGCGCAGAAGTCGCGGATCGCGGCCGGGTCGAGGAACGCCTCGGAGACCTCGGCCGGGTAGCCCATCCCCTCGACGAACCGGCGCCACACCTCGCCCATCTGCGCGGCCGGCGCGTACTCGGCGATCCGGCGCACGACCTCGGCCGCGGTGACCAACGCGTTGTCGGTGCGGAACGGCTGGGAGCCGTGCCCCGGCGTGCCGTGCACGTGGAGCTTCGACCAGAACGTGCCCTTCTCGGCGACCATGACCGGCAGCCGGGGCCCGGTCGGCGTGGGCATCTGGAACCCACCCGACTCCGTGAGCACGTAGTCGGTGGCGACCGCGTCCCACTCGTGGTCCACGAGCCAGCGGGCCCCCCAGGTGCCGAGCGCCTCCTCGTCGGCGACCGCCAGGTACAGCAGCGTCCCGCGGGGCGTGAACCCCGAGTCGGCGAGGCGCCGGAAGGCCACGGCCTGGGTGGCGGTGAGGTTGAGCATGTCGACGGCACCCCGGCCCCACACCATCCCGTCGACCACCTCGCCCGAGAACGGGTCCCGGCTCCAGCCGTCGGGGTTGACCGGCACGACGTCGGTGTGGCCCATGAGCATGAGGGTGGGCGCCGTGGGGTCGCTCCCCTCGATCCGGGCGAGGAGGCTGGCCCGTCCGGGCTGGGGCTCGAACCGCTGCACGTCGAGACCGGCGGTGCCCAGGTACTGCTGGAGGAGGTCGACGCTGCGAAGCTCCTGGCCCGACGCCGGGGTGCCGTCGTTGACGCAGGCGTTGCGGATCAGCTGCTGGAGGAGATCGGTCGCCTCGGGATCCTCGACTCGGGTCATCCCCGCAGGCTACGCCGCGGCGATCCGGTAGACGAGGGCGCCGCCCTCGGTCCAGCGCTCGGCCCGGCCCTCGCTGACGAGGTGCTCGAGGTGGGCGAAGGTCTCGCTCTCGGCCATGACCCCCCAGTGCTTGCGGGGGAAGATCTCGTGGGACAGGGCCTGCACCGTGGCCGGGCCCACCGCCACCGACGCCGCGGCGAGCTGCTCCATGCGCTCCTCGTGGTGCTCCTTGATCGCGGCCACCCGCCCGGGGACGTCGGCGAAGGGGTGGCCGTGGGCGGGCAGCCCGAGGCGCACGCCGTCGAGCGCGGCGACGAGGTCGAGGGTCTGGATGTAGCTGTGCAGCGCGTCGGCGCCGTTGCCCACCCCGGAGATGTGGGGCGTGATCGACGGCAGCACGTGGTCGCCCGAGATGAGCAGCCCGTGCTCGGGGTCGTAGAGGCACAGGTGGTCGACGGTGTGGCCCGGGGTGTGAACGCTCACCCACTCGCGCCCGGCGAGGGTGACCCGCTCGGCGTGCCGGACCCGCCGGGTCGGATCGGGCGGCGCGAACAGCAGCTTCATCGCCCGGATCACCATGCGGCGCGACAGCTTGGGCATCGGATGGCGCGACCCGCCCCAGGGGGTCTCGCCACCCCAGGGCACCGACCGGGCAGTGAGCTCCGGGGTGGGGTCATCACGCAGCGGGTCGCCGGTGACGTCGTCGGTGTGGTCGCCCACGGTCGGGATGCCGACGTCGTCCCACGCGTCGAGCGCCTGCGCCGCGGCCGCGGCGATGCGCTCGGCCTCGAGCGCCTCCTGCTCGCTCGGCAGCTCGTTGCGCCGGCGCGACTCCTCGAGCGACCACGTGGTGAAGGCCCGGTGCGCGATCAGCTCGGCCCCGGACTCCTTGCGGATGCGGCCCGCACCCCCGAAGTGGTCGGGGTGCGAATGGGTGACGATGACGGTGTGGATGTCGCGGACCCGGAACCCGGCCGTCTTGAGCCGGGCCTTGAGCGCCTTCCACGACGACGGTCCCGGGAGGCCCGGGTCGACCACCGCGAGCCCGCGGTCGTCGAGCAGCCCGTACATGTTCACGTGGCCCAGGCCCGGCATCCAGATCGGCAGCTGCATCCGGATCACGCCGGGGGCGATCTCGGTGACCTCCTCCGACGCCGGCTCCTGCTCCTGCTTGGGGGGACGCGGCGCCGGGGCGGTCACGGCCGGGAGACTACCGGGGGGACTCCCCGGCGGCCCGGACGAGGTCGGCCAGCTCGGCGTACATACCGGCGACGAACGCGTCGGGGTCGGGCACCGTGTCGGGATCGACCGTGACCCCGATGCCGACCACGCCGTCGTAGCTCAACGCGACCATGACGATCCCGCCCGCGCCCGGGAGCGGGGCGAAGGGGACGAGGGCACGCACCCGCGCCCCGACGAGCCAGACCGGCACGGGGGGCCCGACGAGGTTCGACACGACCAGTTGCGATCCCGCCTGCCGGAGCCGTCGGGCCAGCCGGCGCAGGAGCGCGGGTGGGGCCACGTCGCCCAGTTCGACGAGGCGCTGGAGGAGGCGGGCCGTCTCGGCCTGCTTGGCCGCTCCGGTCGCGGCCACGACCTCCGCCAGTCGCGCCACCGGGTCGGCGGGCCCGAGCGGGACCCGGATCGCCAGGCCCGTGGCCCGGTTCCCCGGGCCGGTGTCGTCGACCGCCCGGGTGGACACCGGGCAGCTCACCGCCAGCGTCGCGTCGGGTGGCGGCCCGCCCCGGCCGACGAGGACCCGGCGCACGCCCCCGACCGCGACGGCGACGAGCACGTCGTTGACCGTGCCCCCGAAGGCCGCCCGCACCGCGCGCAGGTCGTCGAGCGCGACCGTGCCTGCGACCCGGCGGCGTCGCGGCCCCGTGGGGCGGGTCAGGCCGAGGGGGTCGTCGGGTCCGACCAGACCGGCGTTGAGGGCCCGCACCGTCTGCACGGCCCGGCGGGCCTCGGCGGCGGCGGCCCGGGGCGCCCGCAGGGCCCAACCGGCGGTGCGGCCGAGCCGGGCCAGGGCCCGACCCTGGTCGCGCAGGGCGGCGGTCACGAGCGCGGTCCCGCTCGGGAGGGGCGCCGGGTCCCACGGCTCGGGGGGCTCGGGCGGCTCGAACTCGGGCGTGAGGGTCACGAGCCGACCGAGGGCGCCGAGCCCGCCCATGCCGTCGACCATGGCGTGGTGCGTCTTGACCACCAGGGCGACGTCGCCGTCGGGGAGGCCGGTGAGGAGCCGGTCCCCCAGCGGGGACGGCCGTCCGGGAACGGCGCGCCGAGGAAGTCCTCCACCGCGCGCCACAGCGCGGCCTCGGTCGGCTCCGGCAACGTCGCGGCGGTCACGTGGTCGGCGATCGCGAACTCGGGGTCCTCGACCCATACCGGTCGCCCCACCCCACCGGGGACGTCCACGGGGATGCAGCGGTTCAGCGGGCGGTGGTGGAGGGTGGCGTCGGACATCTCGCGCACGAACGCGAGCCGGATCCGTCCCTCGGCGTCGAGGAGCGTCGCGCCCTCGAGGCGGAGGACCGCGCCGACGCAGAAGGGCACCGACGGGTCGTCGAGCATGGACAGGATGGTGTCGGCGGCCGACAGGCGGCGGGGCGGCAGGGACGGCACGAACGGATCCTCCGGGGCGATCAGTCGTGGGGTGGCGCGAGGCGGGGCCACGGTCGGACCGCCTCCACCACGGCGCCGGCTGCGAGGCAGTGGGCGTCGTGGTGGCGGGGCGCCACCACCTGGAGACCGACCGGCAGTCCGGCGACGGTCCCGGCGGGGATCGAGCAGGCCGGCTGACCGGTGACGTTGAACGGGGCGGTGAACGCGGCCGACAGCCCGAACAGCGTGACCTCCTCGCCGTTGAGCGTCCCGGTGAGCGCCCCTTCGGCCGCGAACGCCGGGGTCGGCGTCGTCGGGGTGAGGAGGAGGTCGACCGCCTCGAAGAGCGCGGCCGACGCTGCGCACAGCTCGGCCCGGCGCCGGATCGCCTTGAGCAGCACGTCGGGGCGCATTGCGCGCACCGACTCGTAGGCGAGCCGGTAGACGGGGGTGACGTCGTCGAGGCGGTCGGCGATTGCGTCCATGTGCCAAGCCATGTCGTCGAGCGAGGAGAGCAGGCCCCAGCTCATCCCGGGACGGGGGAAGTCGACCGCGACGTCGACCCACTCCATGCCCGCCGCGTCGACCAGGGCCTCGGCGGTCTCCCGGGCCGCTGCGGCCACCGCGGGCTCCGCGGCGAAGCCCCCGAGCGCGTCGGTCCACGCGACCCGCAGGCCCCGCAGGCCCTCCTGCGCCGCGCCCGACCCGAGCCCGGGCTCGAACGCCGCAGGCTTGGGCAGCGAGGTGGGGTCGGTCAGGGTCGGCCCGGTGACGACGTCGAGGTAGCGGGCGGCGTCGCGGGGGGAACGCGCCATCGGTCCCCGCACCGGGGTCAACGACGAGTTGAACGGGCCCGGCCCCCGGCCGATCAGCCCGTACGTGACCTTCATCCCGAGCAGGCCGCAGTACGCCGCCGGGATGCGGATCGACCCGCCCCCGTCGCCCGCCGTCGCCACCGGGAAGATCCCCGCGGCCACCGCGGCGGCGGCACCCCCCGACGAGCCGCCCGGCGTGTGGTCGAGCGACCACGGGTTCCGCGTGACGCCGTGCAGCGGGGTGTTGGTGAAGCTCACCGACCCGTGCTCCGATGCCGTGGTCTGCGCGGCGAGCACGGCCCCGCCCGCGCGCAGGCGCGCGGTCTCGGTGTCGTCGTGCGCGGCGACGCGGTCGGCGTAGACGAGCGAGGCGTGGGTCTCGGGCCAGCCCGCGACCGGCGTGAGCTCCTTCACCCCGATCGGCAGCCCGGCGAGCGGGCCGGGATCCTCACCCCGGGCGATCCGGGCGTCGACCGCTTCGGCCGCGGCCCGGGCGCCGGCGGGATCGACGAAGCACACGGCGTTGAGGGCGGGGTCGACGGTGGCGATGCGGTCGAGCACGCCGTCGAGGAGGTCCACGGCCCGCACCGACCCGGCCCGCACCGCATCGGCGAGCACCCAGGCGTCGTCGGCCCAGAACCGCTCGGGAAGGGCGCTCACTGGTCGTCGGCTCCGGAATTGTCGGTGAGGGCGCGCAACTCGGCGAAGGCGTCGACGATCCCGTCGGCGAGCACGTCGAGGTCGGGGAAGGTATCGCGGTCGGCGAGGATCCCGAGGTGCAGCATTCCACAGTACGAGAGGATGGCGATCCCGATGCCCAGGTTCCGGGCCAACGGGACCATCGGGTACGCCTCGCGCATCCGGGCGCCCATGCAGTAGAGCGGGACCTGGGGGCCGGGCACGTTCGTGCTCACCAGGTTGAAGAAGACCTGGTGGTGGGCGGCCCGGGCGGCGAGCCCGAGCAGGGTGGGCGCGACGTACTGGGTGAGCCCGAACAGCGCCTCGGCCGCCACGGCCTGGTGGCGCTCCTTCAGGTCGGCGGTCGCGTCCCGCACCGCCGCGAGCCGGGCCCGGGGGTCGGGCTCCCCGACCGGCAACGGCACCACCAGCGCCGAGACCCGGTTCCCGAGCGCGAGGTGCTCGTCGTCGGCCCGCACCGAGACCGGGCACATGGCCTTCACCGTGAGGCCGGCCCGCAGCTCACCCCGTGACCCGAGGAAGCGGGCCAGCCCGCCCGCCACGCCGGCGAGCACGACGTCGTTGACCGTGCCGCCGAGGTCCCGGCGCACAGCCCGCACGTCGTCGAGGGGCACGCGCACGCCGAGGAAGGTGCGGTGCCGTCCGACCGGTCGGTTGATGCTGAGCCGCGGCGCGAGCAGCCGACCCTCGGCGAAGGTGGCGGCGGCCCGCGCGAGATCGCCGGCCCGGGCCCACGCCCGGCCCGGCACCGAGGTCACTGCGGCCATCCCGTGCCCGAGCGCCAGGAGGTCACCGATCTCCTCCACCACGGTGTCGACGAGCAGCTGCGACGCCGACGGCGTCGGTGCCGGTGACCACGGGGGCGGCTCGGGCGCCGCCGGCTCGGGGACCACCGGCTCGGGGGTGAAGTCGAACAGCACCGTCGCGACGTCGACCCCCGACACCCCGTCGACGAGCGCGTGGTGGGTCTTCTGGATCAACGCGACGCGACCGTCCTCCAGGCCCTCCACGAACCAGAGCTCCCACAACGGCCGGGTGCGGTCGAGCATCTGGGCCTCGACCCGCGCAAACAGCGCGAGCAGCTGCTCGCGTGACCCCGGCCGCGGGAGCGCGGTGAGTCGGACGTGGTAGCCGATGTCGAAGCGGTCGTCGTCGACCCAGACGGGACGGCCGATCCCGAAGGGGACGTCGCAGACCCGCTTCCGGAAGCGGGGCAGCCGGTGCAGGCGGGACGCGACGAGCCTGCGCACCTCGGCGAGCCGGAAGCGCCCGTCGGAATCGAAGAACGGCTCGCCGTCGAGGATCGCGAGCGCGCCCACGTGCATCGGGGTCTCGAGCCGCTCGAGCGCCAGGAACCCCGCATCGACCCCGGTCAGCCGGTCGTGACCGCGCACCCCCGCAGGCTAGGCCAGCCCGTCAGCCGCCGCCGAGGCCCACGCAACCGAGCCAGCCCAGGGCGACCAGTTCGTCGGCGGCCTGGGCCGAGGCCCGGTTCACCCGCCCGACGACGGCCGGGCGGGAGCGGACGGCCTCGTCGACGGTGAGGTCGTCGCGTGCGGCCGCGCGCTCGATCACGGCGAGCCCCTCGTCGGCCGACTCGAGGTGCCGGACCAGATCGGCGACCTGCGCGTCGGTGGCCTCGGGGCCGCGCAGGCGGCGGAAGCCGTCGACCTGGGTCCGCAGCGCCGCCCGGGTCGCGGCGATCTCCCGAGCCGCGGCGCCGCCGCGCGCGCCCGGCTGCGCATCGGCGCGGAGGCGTTCGGCCCGGGCCGCCCCGTCGGCGCAGATCGCCTCGGCCTCGGTGGTCAGGGCCGCGAACGAGCGGCGGGGCGGGGCGTCACCGCCGCAGGCGCCCAGGGCCACCGCCGCCGCCACCACCCCGAGCAGCCCCGCCACCGCACCGGTCCGGCGGCGGGCGTGGGCGCGCCGGGGCGCGGTCGTCGTCGGGGGCGCGCTCACTCCGGTGACGCCCCGAGGTCCGAGCGGAGGGCGGCCAGGTGCATCCGGCCCGCGGCGTGGGCCCGGATCAGGTCCATCCGGATGCGCCCGGCGTCGTCGCGGAGCGCGTCGCCGTCGAAGACGATGATCGTCCCGATGTTCATCGGGGTGACGGGATCGTCGAGGGCCAGGAACGTGCCGTCGGCGACGGACAGCCGGTCCCAGGACACGGCGGGATCCTAGGCCGCCCCCGATTCCCCCGATGGCCCCGGTCGTGTGCTCGACTACACCCGTGATCGTCCGATGAGCGCCCACACCGCCACCACGGTCTGGCGCATCTCCCCTGCGCTCGTCGCCGCACTCGACGCGCACCTCGGACCGCCGGTCGACGGCTACGTCAACGGCACCCAGACCTGGCTCACCGACACCGGCCCCGGCGCCGTGACCCTCGAGTGGCGGCTGCACCCGGTGAGCGGGTTCCGCCCACCGGCGGGGATCGGACCGTACGAGCTCTGGGACGAGGTGACCGGGCAGCTCGCCGCCGGGGCCGACCCGGCGTCGCTCCCTCTCGGGGGCGAACGCCGTCCGCTCACCTCCCTGTGGGACGGACTCGAGTGCTACGCCGTGGACGAGCCGGTCGAGCCGGCCCCCCTGACCGCGGCGGCCACCGCGACGCTGGCGCTGGCGCCCGATGCGTCCGGGCTCGTCGACCACGCCCGCATCGGCAGCACCTGGGAGCGGTCCCGGGGTGCCGTGTCCATCGTGGCGCTGCTGCTCGAGGAGCTGCAGGCCCCCATCGGAGGAGCACCCCGTGAACCGTGACGACCTGGCCCGCGCGATCTACGACGTCAGCCACCTGACCGGGACCTTCACCCTGCGCTCGGGTGCGGTCTCCGACCAGTACTTCGACAAGTACCGGTTCGAGAGCGATCCGACGCTGCTGCGCGCGATCGCCGAGGCCATGGCGGCGGCCGTGCCCACCGGGACCGAGCTGCTGGCCGGACTCGAGCTCGGCGGCGTGCCGCTCGCCACGATGCTGTCACAGGTGACCGGCATCCCGGCGCTGTTCGTGCGCAAGGAGGCCAAGACCTACGGCACCTGTCAGCTCGCCGAGGGCACCGAGATCGCGGGGCGGCGCCTCACGGTGGTGGAGGACGTCGTGACCTCGGGCGGTCAGGTGGTGATCTCGTGCGGCGATCTGCGCGAGCGTGGTGCGATCGTCGAGCACGCGTTGTGCGTCATCGACCGCGAGTCCGGCGGGCCCGCCGCGCTCGCCGAGATCGGGGTCGAGCTCCGTCCGCTGTTCACGATGACGGAGCTCACTCCCGCCTAGCCGACCCGGGTCAGTGCGTGGCGATCCCGCCCCGCCACGGCGGGGTGCGGGGCGGGTCGAAGTCGCAGGCCCGGCCTTCGCCGTCGATCGCCGCGAACGCGGTCTCGAGCCAGCGGCCCGCGCCGGCCAGCGGCCACGGGAGCGCCTCGCGGGGGAAGAAGCCAACGGCACGCGTCTCGAGCGGATGGCCCTGCAGCTCGCCGCCGACGATCCGGCAGTGGAAGAGCAGCGAGTACATGGGGAGGCGGGCGAAGCCGAGACGCAGCCCGTCGAAGCAGCCGATGAGAGCCTCGACCTCGACCTCGATGCCGGTCTCCTCGAGCACCTCCTTCACCGCCACCTCGGCCGGCGAGTAGCCCACGTCGGCCCAGCCCACCGGGTACAGCCACACGCCGGAGTCGGCCCGCTGGGTGAGGAGGATCTCCTTGTCGGCGTTGGCGACGATCGCGGCCACCGCGATCTTCGGGGTGACGTACCCGGCCACGCCCTCGCCCACGGTCGAGAGCCACTCCTCGAACATCGCGTCGGCCTCGGCCTCCTCGACCGCGGCCGAGCGGATGTCGGCCGCGACCTTGAGCACCTCCTCGAACCGCTCGCGCTCGTAGAGGCTCTGGGTGAAGCCCATCCCGGTCCGGGCGATCGCCGACAGCGTCTCGGCCCAGCGCAGGAGGTCCGACGCCGCGACCGCGTGCGGCGCGTCTCGACCGGCCGCGTGCGGCCCATCCGGAATTGCCGCGTGCGGCCCATCCGGAATTGCCGCGTGCGGCCCATCCGGAATTGCCGCGTGCGGCCCATCCGGAATTGCCGCGTGCGGCTGCTCCTCGGACGCGGGGGTCATGGAGTGAGCCTATCGGGCCCTCTCCCCGCCCAGGCCGGGCGGA